>NZ_CP173677.1:0-300000 GCF_045055315.1 Allobrachymonas wangyanguii | reverse complement strand
GACATGAAAGTCTCCCAATCTCTTTTTAATAGGGCTTGAAATAGTCGAAAGGCTCCTGGCAGTCCAGGCACTTGTAAAGGGCCTTGCAGGCAGTGGAGCCGAAGTGCGAGGATTCCGTCGTATTGCTGGAACCACACTTCGGGCAGGGCACCACCTCGGGCCTGCTGGCCTGGTGCACAAAGCGCAGCACGCTCTCCCCTGACAACGGCTGGCTGGCGCAACGGTTCTGCGGCGGCGCAATGCCGTAGGCCCGCAGTTTCTCGTGCGCTTCATCCGTCATCCAGTCGGTCGTCCAGGCCGGTGCCAGCTGGGTGACGACGCGGCCCTGCAGGCCGGCGGCCTGCAGCGTGGCGCTGACGTCATCCTCGATCTGGCCCATCGCCGGGCAGCCGCTGTAGGTAGGCGTGATCACCACTTCCAACCCCTCTTCCCCCATGCGGATATCGCGCAGGATGCCAAGCTCCCGCAGCGACACCACGGGGATTTCGGGGTCGGCCAACTGTTCCAGGGCGGCCCAGGCCGCCTGGACAGTGTCCTGATCGAACTGCGTACTCATGGCCTTACCAGCTGGCGCCCGGGTGGGCGCGTGCCAGACCCTGCATTTCGCTCAGCAGGAAGCCCAGATGTTCGGAGTGCACACCTTCCTTGCCCTGGGTGATGTAGCCACCCGGGAAGGCCGGACGCGTCAGCGTAGCCTGTGCCAGGGCGTCATTCACCAGCTCGTCCCACTGCGGGCGCAGCACGGCCATGTCGACACCGACGCCAGCTGCCAGGGCAGCCTGTTCCATCGCGGAGTTCTTCCAGAATTCCTCGGTGTAGGGCATCAGGTGGTCCAGGGCAGCCTGGGCGCGCTCGTGCGACTCTTCCGTGCCGTCACCCAGACGCACCAGCCAGTCACGCGAGTGACGCAGGTGGTAGCGCACTTCCTTCAGCGACTTGGCAGCGATGGCAGCCAGTTGCTCGTCGGAAGAAGACTGCAGGCGATCCCACACCAGCACCATCAGGGCGCTGTACAGGAAGTTGCGCACGATGGTGGTGCCGTAGTCCATGTTGGACTTGGCGTAACCGACCAGCGCGGAGTGGTGCGGCAGTTCCAGCAGCGTGTAGTTGCGGAAATCCGGCACATCGCGGAAATAGGCCAGCTGGTCTTCCGTCGCGCCGTTGCCGATGCGCTCGGCGGCCTGCTGGTACAGCAGGCGCGCCTGACCGATCAGGTCCAGGCTGACGTTCGCCAGGGCGATGTCTTCCTCGATCGCGGGGCCGTGGCCGCACCATTCGGCGTTGCGCTGGCCCAGCACCACGGCGTTGTCCGCCAGGTGCAACAGGTATTCAGTCGTTGCGCTCATTACATGTGCCCCACTTCTTCCGGGATCTCGTAGAAGGTCGGATGGCGGTAGATCTTGTCGGCGGCCGGATCGAACAGCTCGCCCTTGTCATCCGGGTTGCTGGCGGTAATCTTCTTGGATTCCACCACCCAGATGCTCACGCCTTCCTGGCGACGGGTGTACACATCACGTGCGGCTTCGAGGGCGTGCGCCGCGTCAGACGCGTGCAGGCTGCCACAGTGCTTGTGCTCCAGACCCTGCTTGCTGCGGACGAATACTTCCCACAGGGGCCAATCCTTAAGTTCGATGCTCATGCTGCCTCCTTGATTTGACGTTGCTGTTGCTTGCGGGCGTGGGCGTTTGCGGCTTCGCGAACCCATGCACCATCGTTGTGCGCTTTCACGCGGGTGGACAAACGCTCCTTGTTGCAAGGACCATTGCCGTTAACGGTTTCCCAGAATTCGTTCCAGTCGATCTGGCCGTAGTCGTAGTGACCACGCTCTTCGTTCCACTTCAGGTCCGGATCGGGCAGGGTCACGCCCAGCACCTTGGCCTGCGGCACGGTAGCGTCGATGAACTTCTGACGCAGATCGTCGTTGGAAACGCGCTTGATACCCCAGCGCATGCCCAGGGCACTGTTGGGGCTGTCGGCGTCCGGGGGGCCAAACATGGCCAGGCACTTCCACCACAGGCGGTTCACGGCGTCCTGCACCATGGCCTTCTGTGCTTCGGTACCCTGCATCATCACCAGCAGGCCTTCGTAGCCCTGGCGCTGGTGGAAGGATTCCTCTTTACACACGCGCACCATGGCACGGGCGTAAGGACCGTAGGAGCAGCGGCACAGCGGCACCTGGTTCATGATGGCGGCGCCATCCACCAGCCAGCCGATCACGCCAACGTCGGCCCAGTTCAGGGTCGGGTAGTTGAAGATGGAGCTGTACTTGGCCTTGCCGGAATGCAGGTCGTCCAGCATCTTGTCGCGGCCGGTACCCAGGGTTTCGGCAGCGCTGTACAGGTACAGGCCGTGACCGCCCTCGTCCTGCACCTTGGCGATCAGGATCGCCTTGCGCTTCAGGCTCGGAGCGCGGCTGATCCAGTTGCCTTCGGGCAGCATGCCGACGATTTCGCTGTGGGCGTGCTGGCTGATCTGGCGCACCAGGGTCTTGCGGTAAGCCTCGGGCATCCAGTCTTGCGGCTCGATGCGGCCGTCAGCGTCGATGCGGGCATCGAACTTGGCCATCTGCTCGGCCGATTCGGTAGACAGAACCGGTTTTTGCTGCTTGCCCGGCTCGTCCGAAACACTAAAGGACTGTGTATACATAGTGAAGTCTCCTTACTACTTGGGGAAATTGGAGTCGGCTGGGCAGCCTCAGGCAAGCCAGGATGGCTTGCGCTTCTCCAGGAATGCCCCGATTCCCTCGCGGGCTTCGGGGGTCGCACGCTGGCGCGCAATGCGCCGGGCAGTCTCTTCTCCAGCGGCTTCGCCAATCGGCAGGCCGTGGATCGCTGCCACCAGGTCCTTGGCCGCCTGCTGGGCGCCAGGGCCGCCGGTAAGCAGCGGTTCGACCACGGCCTTCACCGTGGCGTCCAGATCATCACGGGCGCACACTTCGTGCACCAGGCCGATCAGCTGGGCGCGCTCCGCGCTGAAGCGCTCGGCACTCTGGAAATAACGCAGCGACTGGCGCGGGCCGATGGCACGCAGCACATAGGGGCTGATCACCGCCGGGATGATGCCGAACTTGACTTCGGAGGTCGCGAAGCTCGCGTCATCGCTGGCCACCGCGATATCGCAGGCGGCGGCCAGGCCGGTGCCGCCACCCAGGGCTGCACCCTGGACGCGGGCTACGGTCGGCTTGGACATGGTGGCCATGCGGCGCAGCATGCCGGCAAAACGCAGGGCATCGGCGCGGTTCTCTTCCTCGGTGAAGGTGGAGGCACGCTTCATCCAGTTCAGGTCGGCGCCGGCAGAGAAATGCTTGCCCTTGCCGCCCAGCACCACCACGCGCACGCTGTCGTCCTGATCCAGCTCGGCAAACGCCTGATCCAGTTCGGCAATCAGCTGCTCGTCAAACGCGTTGAACACATCGGGGCGGTCCATCCACACGGTGGCGACCGCGCCGTCGCGCTCGATGCTCAGGGTCGTGTACTTGCTCATGCGGACACTCCGGCTCAGACGCTCTCGATGACCATGGCAATGCCCTGACCAACGCCAATGCACATGGTGCACAGCGCGTAGCGGCCGCCGCGACGCTTCAGCTCGTAGGCTGCGGTCGTCACCAGACGCGCACCGCTGGCACCCAGCGGGTGACCCATGGCGATGGCACCGCCATTCGGGTTCACGTGCTCGGCGTCATCGGCCAGGCCCAGATCGCGCACCACCGCCAGTGCCTGCGCGGCAAAGGCTTCGTTCAGCTCGATCACGTCCATCTGCGCCAGGGTCAGGCCGGTCTGGGCCAGCACCTTGCGCACGGCCGGAGCCGGGCCAAAGCCCATGATGCGCGGTGCCAGGCCAGCCGTGGCCATGCCGACGACGCGGGCGATCGGCTTCAGGCCGTACTTGCCAGCCGCCTGCTCGGAAGCCACCAGCAGCGCGCAGGCGCCGTCGTTGACGCCAGAGGCGTTGCCTGCAGTCACGGTCAGGTCAGGGCCGTTCACGCCCTTCAGCTTGGCCAGCTGCTCGATCGTGGTTTCCGGGCGCGGATGCTCGTCGGTCGTGAAGATGACCGGATCACCCTTCTTCTTGGGAATGGTAACGCTGATCAGCTCGTCGGCAAAGCGGCCGGCGGCGTTGGCGGCGGCCCAGCGCTGCTGCGAGCGCAGCGCCAGCGCGTCCTGGTCGGCGCGGCTGATGCCGAAATCGGCCGCCACGTTGTCAGCCGTCTGCGGCATGGAGTGCGTCTCGTACAGCTGCTTCATCGCCGGGTTGATGAAGCGCCAGCCGATCGTCGTGTCCTGCACGCTGTTGCTGCGGCTGAAGGCGGATTCGGCCTTGGGCATGACGAAAGGCGCGCGGCTCATGCTTTCCACGCCACCGGCGATCATCAGCTCGGCTTCGCCGGCCTTGATGGAACGCGCAGCCAGACCCACGGCGTCCATGCCGGAACCGCACAGGCGGTTCACGGTGGTACCGGGCACATCGACCGGCAGGCCGGCCAGCAGGCCGCTCATGCGGGCCACGTTGCGGTTGTCTTCGCCGGCCTGGTTGGCACAGCCATAGATGATGTCATCCACCAGATTCCATTCGACCTGGGGGTTGCGCTCCATCAGCGCCTTGATCGGCAGGGCACCCAGATCGTCGGCACGGACGCTGGACAGGGCACCGCCGTAACGGCCGATGGGCGTACGGATGGCATCACAGATAAAAGCCTGGTTCATGTCGGGAACTCCTTACAGTTGCTTCGGACGGTTGTCGAACACACGACGGGCCTTGCCGGTCATGGTGCGCGGCAGCGTGTCGAAATCGACCACGATCACCTTGGTGGAAATGCCGATGTTGGTCTTGATGTGGTGCGTCAGTTCCTTGGCGATGGCCGCCACTTCGTTCGGGCTCAGGTGGCCGGAGAACTCGCGCTGCAGTTCGCAGTGGACTTCCACGTTGTCCATGTGACCGGTACGGTTCAGGTGGATCTGGTAGACGCCAGCCAGACGCTTGTCGCGCAGGATCTGCTCTTCCACCTGGCTCGGGAACATGTTCACGCCACGCACGATCAGCATGTCGTCGGTACGCGCGCCGATCTTGCCGATGCGGCGGAAGGAGCGGGACGTCGGCGGCTGCAGGCTGGTCAGGTCACGCGTGCGGTAGCGGATCACCGGGAACGCTTCCTTGGTCAGGGAAGTGAACACCAGCTCGCCTTCGCTGCCGTCGGGCAGCACTTCGCCGGTTTCCGGATCGATGATTTCGGGGTAGAAGTGGTCTTCCCAGATCACCGGGCCGTCCTTGGTTTCCACGCACTCGCAGGCGACGCCCGGGCCCATGACTTCGGTCAGGCCATAGATGTCGATGGCGTCAATGCCCAGCTTGCGCTCGATTTCGCCACGCATGCCTTCGCCCCAAGGCTCGGCACCAAACACGCCGACGCGCAGGGAGATGTCCTTGGGATCGATGCCCAGGCGCTCGAATTCCTCGGCCACGACCAGCGAGTAGGACGGCGTCACCATGATGGCGTCCGGCTTGAAGTCCAGGATCTGCGCGACCTGCTTCTCGGTCTGGCCACCGGACATCGGCACCACAGTACAACCCAGGCGCTCGATGCCGTAGTGGGCACCCAGACCGCCGGTGAACATGCCGTAGCCGTAGGAGTTCTGCACCATGTCGCCCGGGCGCACGCCGGCGCCGTACAGGGAGCGGGCAATCAGGTCGGCCCAGTTGTCCAGGTCGTTGGCGGTATAGCCCACCACCACCGACTTGCCGGTGGTGCCGCTGGACGCGTGCACGCGTGCCACTTTCTCGCGCGGCACGGCCAGCAGGCCAAACGGGTAGTTGTCGCGCAGGTCGATCTTCGTCATGAAGGGGAATTTCGACAGGTCGGACAGCGTCTTCAGGTCATCCGGGTGCACGCCCTTCTCTTCACACTTGGCGCGGTAGGGAGCCACGTTGTCGTAGGCGTGGCGCACCGACCACTTCAGGCGCTCGAGCTGCAGCGCAGAGATTTCATCACGGCTGGCCGATTCGATCGCGTGCAGGCCCTTGCCGTTGGTTGCGGGTTGATGTTTCATGGATGTCTCCAGATTGTCTGTTGTGGGAGAAAAGTGCGACTGCTCAGGCCGCGTCAGTGAAGCTGGTGGTCACTTCGCCACGGATGCGATAGCTCTTGCCGCGGAACAGGGCCACGACCGGGCCACCGACCACGCTGACCGTGACGTCATAGACGCCAGTACGGCCGGAAGCGGAGCGCTCCTCGCCGCGCGCTTCGAGCAGATCGCCCTCGCGCGCCGGCGCCAGAAAATCGATATGGCAGGCCGAAGCCACCGTATTCAGGTTGTAGCTGTTGCAGGCGTAGGCAAACGCGGTGTCGGCCAGCGTGAAAATCATGCCGCCGTGCGCAATGTGGTGGCCGTTGGCCATGTCCGGACGCACGCGCATGCGCAGCGTGGCCTTGCCGGGCGTGACCTCGATGCGCTCCATGCCGAGGGCGTGGGCGGTGGCATCGCGTTGCCACATGGCATCGGCAGCCGCCGTGGCCAGTGCTTGGGCTTCCTGCGGCGTCAGTTCGGGTTGCTTATCCATGCTGCTTGCCTCCTGCCAGTACGGTCTGCTGGATCCAGGGCGAGACGCGATAGCGGTCTTCGCCGTAGAACGCGGCCAGGTTAGCCAGCACGTCACGCACATGCGCCAGGCCGACGTCTTGCGCCCAGGCCAGCGGGCCGCGCGGGTAGTTCACGCCCAGTTGCATGGCCACGTTAGTGCTCTCGACATCGCAGACGCCGGTATTGACTGCATCGGCCGCTTCGTTGGCCAGCATGGCGACGGTACGCATCACGGCCAGGCCGGGCACGTCACGCAGCACGGACACGGCGTAGCCGGCAGCCTGCAGCAGGCCGGTCACGGCCTCGGTGGCAGCAGCATCGGCCTGCAGCGCGGCGGCAATCGCCAGGCGCGTGGCCTTGGTGTAGTCCAGCGCCAGGTCCACCAGCACCAGGTTGTTGCAGCCCAAGGCATGGGCGCGCTGGGTGGCCGTGCGGCCATCGGTCAGGCAGAGCACGGTGTCGCCAATCTGCGCCACGCGGCCATCGGCCTGCGCCGGCTGCTGCGTGAAGGCCACGCCCGCCTGTTGCAGACGGCTGGCCAGTGCCTGTGCCAGCGGGCAGTCGCCATGCAGCACGATGTTGGCCGGTGCGGCCACGGCGGCAGCGGTTTGCGGTTGCGGCTTCTCGGCGCCTTCGGCGTAGTCGTAGAAACCACGGCCGGTCTTGCGGCCCAGGAAACCAGCATCCACCAGATCCTGCTGCATCAGCGAGGGCAGGAAGCGCTGGTCGTTGTAGAAGGCGTTCCAGACCGACTTGGTCACGGCAAAGTTCACGTCGTGGCCGATCATGTCCATCAGCTCGAACGGGCCCATGCGGAAGCTGCCAGCCTCGCGCAGGATCGCGTCCAGTGTGGCGATATCGGCCGCACCCTCGCCTGCCAGACGCAGGCTTTCGGCGTAGTAGGGACGCGCCACGCGGTTGACGATGAAGCCGGGCGTGGACTTGGCGTGCACCGGGGTCTTGCCCCAGGCAGCGGAAGTGTCATAGATGATCTCGGCCACCTGGCGGTCGGTAGCCAGGCCGGAGACGACTTCAACCAGCTTCATCAGCGGAGCCGGGTTGAAGAAGTGCATGCCGACCAGCTGCTGCGGACGCTTCAGCGCCGCGCCGATGGCGGTGACGGAGATCGAGGAGGTGTTGGTGGCCAGGATCGCGTCTGCAGCGACGATGTCTTCCAGTTCGGCAAACAGCTTGCGCTTGACGTCCAGGTTCTCGACGATGGCTTCGATCACCAGGGCGGCATCGGCAAATTCCTGGTTGCTGGCGGCCGGCAGCAGGCGTGCGCCGGCGGCTTCGGCCTCTTCGGCGCTCATGCGGCCTTTCTCGGCCAGCTTGCCGAACATCTTGCGGATGTTGGCAATCGCCTGTTCGGCGGCACCTTCACGGGCATCCAGCAGACGCACGGTGTGGCCAGCCTGGGCGGCGACCTGGGCAATGCCGGCGCCCATGGCACCAGCACCAATCACGGCAACCACACGGCTGGTGGGCAATGCTTGACTCATGTTCAGGCTCCGGTAAAGCGCGGTGCGCGTTTTTCCAGGAAGGCAGACACGCCTTCCACATAGTCGGCGCTGCGGCCCATTTCACGCATCAGCATGCCTTCCAGCGTCAGGTGCTGTTCCAGCGTGTGGCTGGAGGCAGTCAGCATGGCCTGGCGCGTGCGCACCAGGGCCTTGGTCGGCATGGCGGCCAGCTGGGCAGCCAGGGCGTCGATGCGGGCAGCGAAGTCGTCGTTCGGCACGGCTTCCCAGATCAGGCCCCACTCGGCGGCCTTGGTGGCCGGCAGCTTTTCGCCGGTCATGGCCAGGCCCATGGCGCGGGCAAAGCCCAGGCGCTGCGGCACGATCCAGGAGCAGGCGGTATCGGGAATCAGGCCGATCTTGGCGAACGGCAGCATGAAGGCGGCCGATTCGGTGGCCACCACCATGTCGCACACCAGCGCCAGGCTGGCGCCGGCACCGGCGGCGATGCCGTTGACGGCGGCGATGGTCGGCACGCGCAGGCTGGCCAGTTGCATCACCAGCGGCTTGTAGCGGCGTTCCACCACGTCACCCAGGTCGGGCGGCGTGCCTTCGCCGGGCACGAAGCGCACTTCGGCATCGGCCAGGTCCTGGCCAGCACAGAAGCCACGGCCATTGCCGGTCAGCACCAGCACGCGCACGCTGGCGTCGTCCTGCACCTGTTGCAGCGCAGCGCGCAGCTCGTCGTGCATGGTGCCGTTGAAGCTGTTCATCTTGTCCGGGCGATTCAGCGCCAGTCGCGCCACGCCCTGCTGGATGTCCAGCGTGATGGTTTCAAACGTCATGCCGGACTCCTCAGACGTGGTAGCGGCGCTGCACCACGCGGAAGCGGTTGGCCACGAAGGCGGAATCCGCATAGGAGGCGTTGGCAGACGGGTTGCCACCGGTGCCGTGGTAGTCGGAGAAAGCGGAAGACTGGTTCACGAACACGCCGCCCAGCAGGTTGATCGACAGGGCGACCTTGCCGCGCCAGGTGGCTTCGGTCATGGCGTCCAGGTAGTCCTGCTTGGTGGAGTAGACACCCACGGTCAGGGAGCCGTGCGTCTTGACGATGCGCTCGGACAGGGCCAGCGCGCCAGCGGCGTTGTCGGCCTTGACGACAAAGCTGATCGGGCCAAAGCGCTCTTCCATGTAGGCGGCTTCGTCGGCAGCGTCCACCGCCAGCAGCACCGGGGTGCGCACGTCGGCGTTCGGGAAATCGGGGTTGTCCAGCTTCTTGGAGGCCAGCACGACCTTGCCCAGCTGACCGCTGTTGGCCAGGTCGACACGCTCAGCCGTAGCCGTGGACTGCATCGCACCCAGCACGGCGTGGGCGACTTCCGGCTTGCCCAGGAAACGCTCGATGGAAGCACCCAGGTCGGCACAAACCTCGTCATAGCTCTTGTGACCCTGGTCGGTCTCGATGCCTTCTGCCGGCACGATCACGGCCTGGGTAGTGGTGCACATCTGGCCGGAGTACAGCGACAGGGTGAAGGCCAGGTTGTTCAGCATCGCCTTGTAGTTGTCGGTGGACTCGATCACCACATTGTTCACGCCAGCCAGCTCGGCGTAGACCTGCGCCTGGCGGCAGTTGTCGATCAGCCACTCGCCGAACACGTTGCTGCCGGTGAAGTCGATCGACTTGACGGATTCGTGCTGGGACAGGGCCTGGGTCACGCTGCGCTTTTCAGCGACGCACAGGGTCACCAGGTTGGGGTCGATGCCGTTCTCGGCCAGCACGGCGCGGATGGTGCGCACGGTGATGGCAGCCGGCAGGATGCCGTTGCTGTGCGGCTTGACGATCACGGCGTTGCCGGTGGACAGCGCAGCGAACAGGCCGGGGTAGGTGTTCCAGGTCGGGAAGGTGCCGCAACCGATCACCAGGCCGATACCGCGGCCAACGATCTCGAAGTGCTTCTTCATCACCAGCGCCGGGTTCTTGCCCTGCGGCTTTTCCCAGTGGGCGGTGGTTGGCACGAAGCTCTGCTCGCGCCAGGCGTAGGCCACGGCCTCAAGGCCACGGTCCAGCGCGTGGGCGGAACCGGCCTGGAAGGCCATCATCCAGCCCTGGCCGGTGGTCATCATGACGGCGTGGCCCATTTCAAAGGCCTGCTTGTGCAGACGATCCAGGATTTCCACGCAGATGCCCATGCGGCCTTCGGCGCCCACGGCCTGCCAGCCCTTCATGGCGTCCAGACCGGCAGCGATCAGTGCCTCGTGGTCGCACACCGGGTACTTGATGTTCATCTCGATGCCGTAGGGAGAGGCTTCGTTGCCACCCCAGCCAGTCTGGCCCGGCTGATCCAGTTCGAACTGCTTGCCCAGATGCGCCTCGAAGGCGGCCTTGCCATCAGCGGCAGCGGTTTCGCCGTAGAGCTTGGGGCTCGGCATCTCGGGATAGGGCGACCAGTAGCCGCGCGTGGCGATGGCGTTGAGGGCGCCATCCAGGGTAGCGCGGTGCTTTTCGAACAGGGGATGAGACATGTGCTAGCTCCAGAACTTGGGGGTAAGTGGGGAGAGCAGAGGCCGCATGACACGCCAAAACGACAACGTGCTACAGGCAATCTGCATTTCGAAGATTAAATGTATCACGTTTGATCCAAGTCAAATTAGTGGTTTCCCCTATACGTGACTCAGAATCGTGTTGCCAAGTGTTGATTCGGTGACATTTCAGAGACAGTTGGCAAGGGCCTGTCCTGAACATACACACTACCATGTACGACACAAAAAACCCGGCTTTCTTGCGAAGAGCCGGGTTAATCCCTGTCTGCCAGCGGGTCAGAACTGTTCGTGCGGACCGAGGTAGCGCCACTGCCCGACCGGCAGCTTGCCGAGCACCACCTGGCCGATGCGCACGCGCTTGAGGCCGACCACTTTCAGCCCGACCGCTTCGCACATGCGGCGGATCTGGCGCTTCTTGCCTTCGACCAGCACGAAGCGCAACTGCTCCAGGTTTTGCCAGTCCACCTGCGCCGGCTGTAGCGGCACGCCGTCCAGGCTCAGGCCATGGCGCAGCAGCGCGAGCTGGTCCGCCGGGAACACCGACTGCACGTCCTGACTGACGATGCCACGCGGCGACTGGTATTCGACGCGCACCAGGTATTCCTTGTCGGTGGTGCTGTCCTCGCCGATCAGCTGGCGCGCCACGCGGCCGTCCTGCGTCAGCACCAGCAGGCCGGTGGAATCGATGTCGAGTCGACCTGCCGGCGCCAGGCCGCGCAGCTGCTGCGGCTGGAAGCGCTGGCGCACCTGGCAGTCCTGCCAGCGGCTGGCGGCGCGGATCAGGCTGGCGGCGCTCTGGTAGCCGTCTTCGGGCTGGCCGCTGACATAGCCAACCGGCTTGTGGATCAGGATGGTGACGCGCTGCTCCTGCTGGCCACGCGCCGCCTTCTGCACGCGGATTTCGTCCTCGATACGGACGCGCTGGCCGGTTTCGGCTGCTTCGCCATTCACCAGCACCCAGCCTTGCGCGATCCATTCATCGGCCTCGCGGCGCGAGCACAGGCCAAGCTCGGCCATGCGCTTGTTGAGGCGGATGCCGGTGGTCAAGCTGGGCGCAGCAGCCGGGCGCGCACGCACCGGGGCGGCATCGGCCGGCAGGCGGTCGGTGGGTACGGCGGGCGCCAGCGGAGCGCGGCGTTCACGTGGCGGTTGCGCGGAAGCTGCATCGCGGTCACGATAGCGCCCTGCACCGTCGGCATCGCGCCAGCGGTCTTGCGGGCGCTCTTGTGGCCGCTCCTGGCGGTTGCGTTGCGGCGCACGCGAATCGGCATCGTCACGGCGACGCGCGCGCGGCGGGCGATCCGGGTCATCGCGCCAGGCACGACGCGGATGCTCGTCACGTTCTGGCCTGCCATCTTCCGGGCGGCGGCGCTGCGGCGGGCGATCCAGCTGGCGCGGCATCGGACGACCCTGGCCATCGGTCGGGGCGGCACCCTCGTGGCGTTTCATGCCGGCGCTGCGCAGCACCGGCTTGCCCTCCCCTTTCAGTGCAGAAGGATCGTCACTGCGCCAGACATTGGCACGCGGTGCCGGCGGCCGCAGTGCGGCGGCGCCGCCGTGCGAGCGGTAGCCCTTGCTGCGCATGCCACCGGACGGGGCCGGCTGGGCGGGCGTATCAGCAGGTTTAGACTTGGCCGGACGGTGCAGGACGGGACGGGAGGGCGGCTTGGAATCGGTCATGCGGCATTATCGCGCGCCGGCCCGCTGCTGGCTATTCCGCCTCGAAGGTTCCGCGCCGCAACAACTCCAGATCCGACACCAGCAAGCCGCCATAGCCAACCCGGATCGCGCCATGCGCCGCCAGCACGCGCAGCGCCTCGTTCACGCGCTGGCGTGACAGGCCTACCAGATAGGCCAGCTCCTGCTGCGTGATGCGCAGCATCTTGTCCGCCACCGTCGGGAACAGCACCGGGTTGAACAGCGCCGCGAGGTTGCGCGCCACGCGCACATCCGGACTGTCCAGCCGTTCCACCTCGCGCGCGGCGATGAACTGGCCGAGGCGCTCATTGAGTTGCCGCATGATGAAGCGGTTGAAGGCAATCGAGTGGTCCAGCAGCCAGTGGAAGGTCTCGATCGGCAGCACTGCCACCGTGCTGTTGCGCAAGGCCTGGATGTTGTAGCGATAGGGCTCACGCTTGATCAGCGTGCCCTCGCCAAACCAGCCGCCCGGCGCCAGGCCGGAGAAGGTGATGGTCTGCCCTTGCGAGCCGTCATTGCTCATCTTGAGCAGACCTTCGAGCAGGCCAAACCAGTAGGTTGGCGCGCGCCCGGTACGGCAGACCAGCTCGCCGGCATGCGCCTGCCCGACGCGCATGTCCTGCGCCACGCGCAGCTGGTGTTCCGGTTCCAGCAGCCGCCACCAGGTGATGTCCTGCAACTCTTCATGCGTGGCAAAACGGTGCCGCTCCAGCAGGGGCGGCACGCTGGAAGCAGTGGAAGCGACTGACGGGGCGGAAGATGGGGCGTACATGCTGGCTACAGGCCAAAAAGGGGAGACTGGAAAATTGTCAACAAGATGCTGTTTTAGCAGCAATGTGACACGGTAGCAAAACAACAGCCCTCCCCGCCATCAGGGTTATTCCCACAGAGGGATTGCCCTAGATTGTCAGCAAAAAGACACTCAAACAACAAAGTCACCGATAACATTCGCCAAAGACATTTAGCCCGTAGCGACTTGTTACTGACGCAACGGACTTCTACAAACACACGGAGACAACGAGGCAAGCGCATGACCATGACCTTCCCCCGATTGCTGCTGGAGCATGCAAGCCAGCGCCCCCAGGCCCACGCCCTGCGGGAAAAAGAATATGGCATCTGGCAGACCTGGAGCTGGCAGCGCGCTGCCGACGAGGTGCGCTGGATGGCCGGTGGCCTGGCCAGCCTGGGCTTCCAGGCCGGCCACAACATGGCTATCGTCGGCAACAACCGGCCGCACCTGTACCTGACCTTCCTGGCGGTGCAGAGCCTGCGCGGCATTCCGGTGCCGATGTACCAGGATGCGGTAGCCACTGAAATGGCTTTCGTGCTAGGCGATGCCGACATCCACTTCGTGTTTGCCGAAGACCAGGAGCAGGTCGACAAGATGCTGGAGCTGCGCGAAACCATGCCCGGCATCTCGCACATCATCTATGACGATCCGCGCGGCATGCGCAACTACAGCGAGCCGGGCCTGATCAGCGTGGACGAGCTGTTCGAACTGGGCCGCGCCTACGAGCAGCAGCATCCCGGCTTCTACCAGCAGTCGGTAGACCAGATCCAGCCCGATGACGTGTCGGTGATCCTGTACACCTCCGGCACCACCGGCAAGCCCAAGGGCGTGTGCCAGACGCATGCCAGCTTCATCGGTTCCGCGCGCGGTGGCCAGCAGGTCGACGGCCTGAACCCCGGCGACAACATGATCTGCTACCTGCCGCCGGCCTGGGTGGGTGACCACCTGTTCTCGATTGCGCAGTGGCTGGTGGCCGGCTTCACCATCAACTGCCCGGAATCGGCCGAAACGCTGAGCATCGACATGCGCGAAATCGGCCCAAGCTACTACTTCGCGCCGCCGCGCGTGTTCGAAGGCATGCTGACTTCGGTCTCGATCCGCATGGAAGACGCCAGCAAGCTCAAGCAGAAGATGTACAAGGCCGCCATGAACGTGGCGCAGCGCGTCGGCTCCGACATCCTGGACGGCAAGAGCGTGGGCACCGGCGACCGCATCAAGTATGCGCTGGGCAACTGGTTTGTCTACGGTCCGCTGAAGAACGTGATGGGCCTGAGCCGCATCCGCGTCGCCTACACCGCCGGTGCCGCCATCGGCCCGGACCTGTTCCGCTTCTTCCGCTCCATCGGCGTCAACCTCAAGCAGCTCTACGGCCAGACCGAGACCTGCGCCTATGTCTGCCTGCAGCAGAACGGCCGCGTCAAGCTCAACACCGTGGGCGAGGCCGCTCCCGGCATCGAGCTGAAGATTGCCGATAACGGCGAGGTGCTGGTCAAGGGCGTGTCGGTGCTCAAGGAGTACTACAAGCGCCCCGACGCCACCGCCGAGGTGATCGACGAGAACGGTTACTTCAAGACTGGCGATGCCGGCGTCATCGACAGCGATGGCCAGCTGCGCATCATCGACCGTGCCAAGGACGTGGGCAAGCTGGCCAGCGGCGCCATGTTCGCACCCAACTACATCGAGAACAAGCTCAAGTTCTTCCCGCAGATCAAGGAAGCGGTCTGCTTCGGCCACGACCGCGACAGCGTGATGGCCTTCATCAACATCGATTACGAAGCCGTCGGCAACTGGGCCGAGCGCCAGAACCTGCCCTATGGCGGTTATGTCGATCTAGCCGCCAAGCCGCAGGTGCTGGAGATGGTGCGCGAGTGCGTCGAGAAGGTCAACGCCGACCTGGCGCGCGAAGCCGGCATGGCCGATACCCAGATCGCCCGCTTCCTGGTGCTGCACAAGGAGCTGGATCCGGACGACGACGAGCTGACCCGTACCCGCAAGGTGCGCCGCGGCTTCATCTCCGACAAATACAAGGTGCTGGTGGACGCGCTGTACGAGGGCAAGTCCGAGCAGTTCATCGAGACCCAGGTGAAGTTCGACGATGGCCGCACCGGCAAGGTCAGCGCCACGCTGAAGCTCGCCGACGCCAAGACCTTCCCTGCCACCCAGGCCGCGGCCTGATCACGACCGACGGAAGACCGCAACATGACTACGAAAAAAATCGGCGACGTCATTCTTGACATCAAGAACATCAGCCTGCGCTTTGGCGGCGTGAAGGCACTGACCGACATCTCCTTCAACGTGCAGGAGCACGAGATCCGCGCCATCATCGGCCCCAACGGCGCCGGCAAGAGCTCGATGCTGAACTGCATCAACGGCGTCTACACCCCGACCGAAGGTTCCATCACCTTCCGTGGCAAGACCTTTGACCACATGAACAGCCGCCAGGTGGCCGAGATGGGCGTGGCCCGTACTTTCCAGAACCTGGCTCTGTTCAAGGGCATGAGCGTACTCGACAACATCATGTCCGGCCGCAACCTGAAGATCAAGAGCAACATCTTCCTGCAGGCACTGCGCTTCGGCCCGGCCGAGCGCGAGGAGATCCGCCACCGCGAATACGTGGAACGCATCATCGACTTCCTGGAAATCCAGGCCTTCCGCAAGACGCCGGTCGGCACCCTGCCCTACGGCCTGCAGAAGCGCGTCGACCTGGGCCGCGCACTGGCGATGGAGCCGCAGGTGCTGCTGCTGGACGAACCGATGGCCGGCATGAACGTCGAGGAAAAGCAGGACATGAGCCGCTTCATCCTGGACGTGAACGAGGAATTCGGCACCACCATCGTGCTGATCGAGCACGACATGGGCGTGGTGATGGACATTTCCGACCGCGTCGTGGTGCTGGACTACGGCAAGAAGATCGGTGACGGCAGCCCCGAAGAAGTGCGCAACAACGAAGACGTGATCCGGGCCTATCTGGGCTCCAGCCACTGAACCGGCGACCACGCAAGGAGACAACAACATGGGATTTTTCCTCGAAACCCTTCTCGGCGGCCTGATGACCGGCATGCTGTATTCGCTGGTCGCGCTCGGCTTCGTGCTGATCTTCAAGGCCAGCGGCGTGTTCAACTTTGCCCAGGGTGCCATGGTGCTCTTCGCCGCACTGGCGATGGCGCGCCTGGCCGAATGGATTCCGCAGTACCTCGGCATCAGCAACATGATTGCCGCCAACCTGATCGCCTTCATCGGCGCCGCGCTCATCATGTTCGTGGTGGCCTGGCTGATCGAGCGCCTGGTGCTGCGCCACCTGGTGAACCAGGACGGTGCCACGCTGCTGATGGCCACGCTGGGTATCACCTACCTGCTGGAAGGCGTCGGCCAGACCCTGTTCGGTAGCCAGATCTACTCGATCAACATCGGCATGCCCAAGGATCCGGTGCTGGTGATGGAAGGCCTGATCGAAGGCGGCGTGCTGATCAACCGTGAAGACCTGATTGCAGCCGCGATTGCTGCCGTGCTGGTTGCCGCGCTGACGCTGTTCTTCCAGAAGACGACCACCGGCCGTGCCCTGCGCGCCGTGGCGGACGACCACCAGGCCGCCCAGTCGATCGGCATTCCGCTGAACCGCATCTGGGTCATCGTCTGGTGCGTGGCCGGTATCGTCGCCCTGGTGGCCGGCATGATCTGGGGCTCCAAGCTCGGCGTGCAGTTCTCGCTGGCCACCGTGGCACTGCGTGCCCTGCCGGTGGTGATCCTGGGCGGCCTGACCTCGGTGCCCGGCGCCATCATCGGCGGCCTGATCATCGGTGTCGGCGAGAAGCTGTCCGAAGTCTACCTGGGCCCCATGGTCGGCGGCGGCATCGAGATCTGGTTTGCCTATGTGCTGGCGCTGGTGTTCCTGCTGTTCCGTCCGCAAGGCCTGTTCGGTGAAAAGATCATCGATCGCGTGTAACCCATAACGATAAAACTGGAGACTTCCCATGCTTTACCGCGAAAACGGTCAATACAAGACCACCTACCGTGCCGATCAGGCCATGCTGCCGATCAAGCAGGACCGCTTCTTCATGCTGGCGCTGCTGGCCGTGGTGTTCATCGTGGTGCCGGCGATTGCCAGCCCCTACTGGTTCAACGCCGTGCTGATCCCGCTGCTGATCATGTGTCTGGCGGCCCTGGGCGTGAACGTGCTGGTTGGCTACTGCGGCCAGATCTCGCTCGGCTCCGGTGCCTTCATGGCGGTCGGCGCCTACGGTGCCTTCAACCTGCTGGCACGTGTCGACGGCATGCCGCTGATCATCTCATTGCTGTTTGGCGGCCTGTGCGCGATGGCCTTCGGCATCCTGTTCGGCCTGCCCTCGCTGCGCGTGAAAGGCCTCTACCTGGCAGTGGCCACGCTGGCCGCCCAGTTCTTCAGCGACTGGATGTTCCTGCGCATCAAGTGGCTGACCAACAACTCGGCGTCCGGCTCGGTCTCGGTCAGCAACCTGAGCCTGTTCGGCATCCCGCTGGATACGCCGGTGGCCCGCTACCTGTTCGTGCTGAGCGTGCTGGTGATCAGTGCCGTGCTGGTGAAGAACCTGGTCCGTGGCGCCATCGGCCGTGAATGGATGGCGATCCGCGACATGGACGTGGCTGCTGCGGTGATCGGCATCCGTCCGATGTTCGCCAAGCTGTCGGCCTTTGCCGTGAGCTCCTTCATTGTCGGCATGGCCGGCGTGCTGTGGGCCTTCATCCACCTGGGCTCCTGGGAGCCGGGCGCGTTCAGCGTGGACCTGTCCTTCAAGCTGCTGTTCATGGTGATCATCGGCGGCATGGGCTCGATCATGGGCAGCTTCTTCGGTGCCGCCTTCATCGTGCTGATGCCGATCTTCCTGACCAACTTCCTGCCCTTCGTGGCTGGCCTGTTCGGCATGAGCATGTCCACCGCCACCATCTCGCACATCGAGTTCACCATCTTCGGCGCGCTGATCGTCTGGTTCCTGATCGTCGAGCCGCATGGCCTGGCCAAGCTGTGGAGCATGGCCAAGCAGAAACTCCGGATCTGGCCCTTCCCGCACTGATTGCCAATCCGACTGTCCTTTTTCCGAATCTGAATTTCCCACTTTTTCCACTTTCAACACACCAGGAGACAAACCCATGACTACACTCCAATTCCGCCCCGCCCTGCTGAGCGTTGCCGCTGCAGCCCTGCTGGCCCTGGCCGGCTGCGGCGACAAGGGTTCCAGCACCAGTACTGCTGCCAGTGGCGCAGCCTCCGGCGCTGCAGCCGGCACCGCTGCCGCCCCGGCAGCCACCGGCGGCGGCGGCAAGTCCGTCACCGTGGAAGCCAGCGCCGACAAGCAGTTCTTCCCGCTGCTGTCCTACCGTACCGGCCCCTACGCACCCAACGGCATCCCGTGGGCTGACGGCAAGCAGGACTACCTGAAGCTGGTCAACGAGCGTGACGGCGGCATCAATGGCGTCAAGATTGCCTTCGAGGAGTGCGAGACCGGCTACGCCACCGACCGCGGCGTGGAGTGCTACGAGCGCCTGAAGACCAAGCCCGGCGTCGCCATGTTCGACCCGCAATCCACCGGCATTACCTTCGCCCTGACCGAGAAGGCCCCGGTCGACAAGATCCCGCTGCAGACCTTCGGCTACGGCCTGTCGGTGTCGCAGGATGGCACGCACTTCAAGTGGAACTTCCCCAACATGGGCAGCTACTGGACCGGCGCTGACGTGCTGATCCAGCACCTGGGCCAGAAGGAAGGCGGCCTGGACAAGCTGAAGGGCAAGAAGATCGCCCTGGTCTACCACGACAGCCCGTTCGGCAAGGAGCCGATCCCGCTGCTGCAGAAGCGTGCCGAAATGCACGGCTTCGAACTGCAGATGCTGCCAGTAACCGCACCGGGCGTGGAACAGAAGGCCACCTGGCTGCAAGTGCGCCAGAGCAAGCCTGACTATGTGCTGCTGTGGGGCTGGGGCGTGATGAACTCCACCGCCCTGAAGGAAGCGCAAGCCACCGGCTTCCCGCGCGACAAGATGTATGGCGTGTGGTGGGCCGGTGCCGAGCCGGACGTGAAGGACGTGGGCCAGGGTGCCGCCGGCTACAACGCGCTGGCACTGAACGGCAGCGGCCAGCAGTATCCGGTGATCCAGGACATCCTGAAGCACGTCTATGACAAGAACAACGGCACTGCCTCCAGCCGTGACGAAGTCGGTACCGTGCTGTACAACCGCGGCGTCGCGATCCAGATGCTGTCGGTTGAAGCCGTGAAGGCAGCCCAGGAGAAGTTCGGCAAGGGCAAGGTCATGACCGCCGAGCAGGTGCGCTGGGGCATGGAGAACCTGAACCTGGACAAGGCCAAGCTGGAAGCGCTGGGCTTCGGTGACATGATCCACCCGATCGCCACCACCTGCCAGGACCACATGGGTTCTACCGCGGCCCGCGTCCAGACCTGGGACGGCAGCAAGTGGAACATCCAGACCGACTGGATCCAGGGTGATGCCGCCGTGCTGGATCCGCTGATCAAGGAAGGCGCTGCCAAGTACGCCAGCGAGAAGGGCATCCAGGCCCGTACCGCTGAAGACTGCAACGCCTGATCGTTGATCCCGGCAGTCCGCTGAGCCGGACTGCCCCGCTGCCCTGGCAGCGGCAAGGCGGTGCCCCCGCGCCCCCTTGCCAGTGCCGGCACCCTGCCCCACCGACAACAATACCTACGGAGACAACGCCCATGGACACCACCACCCCCGCCGCAGCCGCCAACCCGCGCCTCGACGCACCCGCGCTGGTCACGGTCAACGGCATCGAAGTCATCTACAACCACGTGATCCTGGTGCTCAAGGGCGTGTCCCTGAGCGTGCCCGAAGGCGGCGTGGTCGCCATCCTGGGCGGCAACGGTGCCGGCAAGACCACCACCCTGCGCGCCATTTCCAACCTGCTGGCCGGCGAGCGCGGTGAAGTCACCAAGGGCACCATCGAATACCGCGGCGAGCAGATCCAGAACCTGTCGCCGGCCGACCTGGTCAAGCGCGGCGTGGTGCAGGTGATGGAAGGCCGCCACTGCTTCGCCCACCTCACCATCGAGGAAAACCTGCTGACCGGTGCCTACACGCGCAAGGACCGTGGCGAAATCGCCGCCAACCTGGAAAAGGTCTACAACTACTTCCCGCGCCTGAAGACGCGCCGCACCAGCCAGGCCGCCTACACCTCCGGCGGCGAGCAGCAGATGTGCGCCATCGGCCGCGCGCTGATGAGCAACCCGAACATGGTGCTGCTGGACGAGCCCTCCATGGGCCTGGCGCCGCAGATCGTGGAAGAGGTGTTCGAGATCGTGAAGGACCTGAACACCAAGGAAGGCACCACCTTCCTGCTGGCCGAGCAGAACACCAACATGGCGCTGAAGTACGCCGACTACGGCTACATCATGGAAAGCGGCCGCATCGTGATGGATGGCACCGCCGAACAGCTAACCAGCAACGAGGACGTGAAGGAGTTCTACCTCGGCATGGGTGGCGGCGAACGCAAGAGCTTCAAGGACGTGAAGAGCTACAAGCGCCGCAAGCGCTGGCTGGCCTGAAGCCGGCCCGGATCTCCGGATTTTTCAAGCCCTGGGCGCACGCCACTGCCGCGTGCAGGCTGGCTGCGCCCTCCATCTGACCTTTTGCTTTCTGTCCGACCATGCAGACCTATTACGACACCCTGGAAATCCGTCCGGCCGAGGAGCGCGAAGCCGCCCTGTTTGCCGCCCTGCCGAAGCAGATTGCCCATGCCCAGCAGAACTCGCCGGCCATGGCCGAGATCCTAGCTGGCGTGGATGCCGCCAGCATCACCAGCCGCGAGGCACTGGCAACGCTGCCGGTGACGCGCAAGTACGAACTGCTGGAGCGCCAGAAGGCGCAGCGCGCATTGAACGCCTTTGGCGGCTTCAGCGCGATTGGCTATGGCCCCAACATGGGTCGCGTGTTTGCCAGCCCGGGCCCGATCTACGAGCCTGAAGGCAAGGCGCGCGACTACTGGCGCATGGGCCGCGCCATGCACGCCAGCGGCTTCCGCAGTGGTGAGCTGGTGCACAACTGCTTCAGCTACCACTTCACGCCGGCCGGCAGCATGATGGAAAACGGTGCCCACGCCCGTGGCTGCACCGTGTTCCCGGGCGGCATCGGCCAGACCGAACAGCAGGTGCAGGCGATGCTGGAGCTGCATCCGGCCGGTTATGTCGGCACGCCGAGCTTCCTCAAGATCATCCTGGAAAAAGCCGCCGAGATGGGCGTCAGCCTGCCCTCGGTGACCAAGGCCATGGTCAGCGGCGAGGCCTGCCCGCCCAGCCTGCGCGACTGGTTTGCCGAGCGCGGCGTGCAGGTGTTCCAGTGCTACGCCACCGCCGATCTGGGCCTGATCGCCTACGAGACCAAGGCGCGTGAAGGCATGGTGCTGGACGAGCACGTGATTGTCGAGATCGTACGTCCCGGCACAGGCGACCCGGTGGCCGAAGGCGAAGTCGGCGAGCTGGTTGTCACCACGCTGAACCCGGATTACCCGCTGATCCGCTTTGGCACCGGCGACCTGTCCGCCGTGCTGCCCGGCCAGTGTCCGACCGGCCGCACCAACACCCGCATCAAGGGATGGATGGGTCGCGCCGACCAGACGACCAAGGTGCGCGGCATGTTCGTGCATCCGGCGCAGGTGGCCGAAGTGGCACGCCGTTTCCCGGAAGTGGTCAAGGCTCGGCTGGTGGTCAGCGGTGCCATGGCCAACGACCAGATGACGCTGCAGGTGGAGTGCGGCCAGCCGTCCGATGCGCTGCTGCAGGGCCTGGCCAATGCCGTGCGCGAAGTCACCAAGCTGCGCGCCGATGTCAGCTTCTGCACCCCGGGCAGCCTGCCGAATGACGGCAAGGTGATCGAGGACGCGCGCAGCTACGATTGAGCGGCAGCGCCGCCTGCCGCCCTCAGTCTTCCCAGGGCGGCGTATCGTCAGCGGTGGCTTCGGCCACCGTTGCCGTTTCTGTCGCCGCCACGCCACTCGCCACATGCAGGTGCAGCGGTGCCTGCACCGCCGGAGTGGCGGCACCAAACTCCTGCTCGCCTCCCAGGATCGCGAACAGATCCGGCAGCAAGGCGATCAGCTCGCCGGTGGCAATCGCGGCATCGGCATCGAAACCGTCATCATCGGGCGACTTGTCCTCGAACACCACGTCCTGGAACGCCAGCTTTTTCAGCTGCAGCGTATCGGTCAGCGTGAAGGAGACACGATCCTGCCAGGTCATGGCCAGGCGTGTCGGCACCTTGCCACCGACCAGGATGTGCTGGCGCACCTCGTCGGTATCGAGCAGATGGCGCGCATAGCGCACCACCGATTTCATCTCGTCCATGGTCTTCAGCTCGCATTCGCGATCGATACTGAAGCCGTCCGGTGCCTCGCCGGTGCCGAGCCAGTCGGTCATGGCGGCAGCCGGTGACACCGCGGTCTGTATCAGCGACAGCGCCAGCCCCTCGAACTCCTTCACCAGCAGCGTGGTGACCTCGTCGGCCTTGCCCTGGCTGCCGGCATCCACCACCAGCAGGCGCTGTTGCGGCGCAATCCAGACGCGCGTCGCGGACTGGCGCGTGAAGGCGCGCGGCAGCAGTTCGTGCAGCGCCTGTTCCTTCAGCTCCTTCTGTTCCTTCTTGCCGGGCTTGCGGCCGGTGGTCTGTTCGATGTGGGCAACGATCTCGTCCACGCGCTGCTTGACGGCCGACGCCGGCACCACACGCTGCTCGGTCAGCAGCTTGAGCAGCCAGTGGCCACCCACGCTTTCCACCAATGCACCGCCGGCCTCGCCACGCGGCTCCACCCAGCCCAGCGCCTTCTGCTGGGTCGGGCCGCAGGGCACGAAACGGTTCTTGTCCAGACCAGCCTCCAGCGTGGCAACGCCGGGGTTCCAGTCGGGACCAATACGAAACAGGATCAGATTCTTGAACACGGGATTCCTTTGTCTTGTGGGCCGGCACAACGCAAGCGCCCCGGGACAGGCCGGGGCGTCAGGGAGCAGCCAGCCGCGGCAAGCGACAGCGGATGCTGTCCATGCCGGGGGCTCTATCGTAGCGGCTATCGCAGCGATTTTGCCGGCTGTTTCAGGCCGCCATGAGGTCCTTCATGGCGTGCACCAGCGCCTTGCCAGTGGCATAGCCGCTGGTGATCAGGTGCAGTTCCCTGCCCTTGCGCAGCACCACCGTGGGGAAGCCGCTGACGCCCCACTCGCGCACCATGTTGAACTCGGCGTAGGTCGCCTGGCGCGCTTCTTCCGAGGCAAAGCGCTCACTGAACACTGCGAAATCCAGCCCGGTCTGCGCGCAGATCTCGCGGTAGAAATCCACCTGGCCCGGATCGGCATTGTCGGCATAGAAATGGTGCTGGATGCCGGCAAAGAAGTCGTGCAGCGCCGATTCCTCATCCTCGCGTTCCAGCAGCATCTCGCGTGCGATCACGACAGCGCGGCACGGCGGCTCGGTGTCGTAATCGAAGCTGCGCTCCTTGTCGTCCAGCAGCTCGTAGCTGAAGGGCTGGCCAGTACGCGTCCAGACCTCTTCCCAGTGGTGGCGCAGGAACTGGCGCATGGCATCGTCCCAGGCTTCGCCACCGCCCGGACGCAGGCCGCCGACCAGGATGGTGTAGGGCAGGCCGGCTTCGGCCGCGGCCTTGTGCAGCGTGCGCAGGCCCGGCTCCATGCCCCAGCACCAGGAACACATCGGATCACCGATGTAGATCACTTCCTGGCTACTCGCTTCAGCATCATCGGCTTCGCCGTCTTCCTCGTCCGTCGCGGCCGGCTGCTGGGCAGACTCGGGGCCGGCACCCGGGGTGCAGCTACCGGTCACCGGATCGCAGTAGGGAATATCCTGCAGCTTGCCGCTATCGGCAGCCGGGGTATCCGGCGTACACGTCCCCGTGACCGGGTCGCAGTAGGGAATATTGTCCAGTTTCTTGCTCATGCCAGTCCCCTTTGCACGGCAGGACGCGCCAGAAACGCCTCCAGAACGCGCAGTACGTTGCCAAACTCATCGATACCGACCAGCTCTCCCGCCTGGTAGACGTCGCGCATGCAGCGCACCCAGGGGAAGATGGCGATATCGGCCATGCTGTAGTCACCCATGACCCAGTCGCGGCCTTCCAGCCGGCGATCCAGCACGCCCAGCAGGCGGCGCGCCTCGTTCACGTAACGGTCGCGCGGGCGCTTGTCCTCAAAGTCCTTGCCGCCATAGCGGGTGAAAAAGCCGACCTGGCCAAACATCGGGCCAACGCCACCCATCTGCCACATCAGCCACTGGATGGCCTGGTAGCGCTGCACCGGATCCTGCGGCAGCAGCTGGCCGGTCTTTTCTGCCAGATAAATCAGGATGGCGCCGGTTTCCCACAGCGGCATCGGCTCACCACCCGGCCCGGCCGGATCGAGAATAGCGGGAATCTTGTTGTTGGGGTTGATGCTCAGGAACTCGGGCGTGAACTGGTCGTCCGCCGAAATGTCCACGCGGTGGAACTCGTAGGGCAGGCCCAGTTCCTCCAGCGCAATCGACACCTTCTGGCCATTGGGCGTGCCCAGGCTGTACAGCTGGATGCGCTCCGGATGCTGCGCGGGCCAGCGCCGGGTGACGGGAAAGGCGGACAGGTCTGTCATCTTGGGCTCCTCCTACAATGTGATGATCCCAGTATGCAGCTTTCCGCGGCCCATTGTTGTAGGACGGGATTGCCGATAACCCGAACAGGGGCTTTCGTCGGCACCAAAAGACAGACCCGCGCGGCACCGGGCCGGGCGGGTCTGCAGGCTACAGGCTGGTGCCCAGCCGCGCCATCAGGGCTTGATGGCGATCTTCAGCACACCGTCACGCTGGTTGGCGAACAGATCGTAGGCCTCGACGATGTCGTCGAGCTTGCGCTCGTGCGTCACCAGCGGTTTCAGGTCCACGCGGCCGGATTCGATCACGTTCATCAGGCGGCGCAGGCGTTCCTTGCCACCCGGGCACAGCGCGGTGTTGATCTTGTGGTCACCCAGGCCGGCACCAAACGGGCCGAGCGGGATCTTCAGGTCAGTAGAGTAGACACCCAGGCTGGACAGCGTGCCACCCGGCTTGATGCAGCGCATCGCCTGCTCGAAGGTGCTCTGCAGGCCCAGCGCCTCGATCGCGCTGTCGGCACCGCGGCCTCCAGTCAGCTTCATGACCTCGTCCACCACGTCGACGTTCCTGAAGTTCAGGGTGACATCGGCACCGAGCTGCTTGGCCACGGCCAGGCGCTCGTCGTTGCCGTCCACGGCGATGATGGTGGTGGCGCCGCGCAGCTTGGCACCAGCGGTGGCGCACAGGCCAATCGGGCCTTGCGCGATCACGACCACGGTGTCACCGATCTTGATGTTGGCGTTTTCGGCACCGACGAAGCCGGTGGACATGATGTCCGGGCACATCAGCACCTGCTCATCGGTCAGGCCGTCCGGCACCGGCGCCAGGTTGCCCTGGGCATCGGGTACCAGCACGTATTCGGCCTGGGTACCGTCGATCAGGTTGCCGAAGCGCCAGCCGGCGGTGAGCTTGTAGCCATGGCAGCCGCAGCGGCCACTGGCGACCAGATAGCTGCCGTCCTGGGACGCCACGCCATCCTGCGCCGCGTAGCTGTTGAAGTCGGGGCAGATGGCACCGGCAATCACGCGCTGGCCTTCCTGGTAGCCCTTCACCGCGCTGCCGAGCTTGACGATGATGCCGACCGGCTCATGGCCAACCGTCAGGCCTTTTTCCACCGGATACTCGCCCTTGAGGATGTGGACGTCGGTACCGCAAATGGTGGTGGTGGTGATCTTGATCAGCGCGTCGTTGGGGCCGACATCGGGAATCGGCTTGTCGGCGATCTCGATACGACCGGGTTCAACGAAAACTGCTGCTTTCATCATGGCTGCCATGGACTTGTCTCCTCGATCAAGGTTGGGAAAACATACACGTTCAGGGCAGCCTGCCTGCATACCGGGCTGACTGCCGCTGGAATGACGATGGACCAACCCCAGTGTAGCAGCCTGCCTCCCGGGCGTACAGGGCGGGAAGCGGCAGCCTCAAACCGCTGCGGCCAGTGCCTGCAGACGCGCCCACTCCGCCGCCGGCAAGGCGATGCCGTCGCGCTCCGATTGCGCGCGCTGGCGGTAGCGGCGCTCGCCGGGCATGCGCGTCTGGCCGGCCTCGCGCATGGCCAGTACCAGCGCCTCAGCCCGATCGACAAAGCCGGCTGCGCTGGCACCTGCTGCCGGATCAATCACGATCAGCAGCTGGCCGGTACGCGGCGTCTGCGCTCCCGGATGCTGCGCCCAGCTGAAACCAAACGAGAAATCGCCACCGGTCAGCGCGGCGGCCAGCAGCTCCACCATCATCGACAGTGCCGATCCCTTGTGGCCGCCAAACGGCAGCAGCGCCCCACCCTGCAGGATCGCCTGCGGATCCTGCGTTGGCTGGCCGTTGGCATCGACGCCATGCTGCGGCGGCAGCAAGCGCCCTTCGCGTGCGGCAATCTGCACATCGCCATGCGCGATGGCACTGGTGGCCATGTCGAACACCAGCGGATCGCCCCCGGCGCGCGGTGCGGCAAAGGCGAGCGGGTTGGTGCCGAACAAGGCCTTCTGGCCGCCGTGCGGCACGACGCAGGCCATGCTGTTGACGACACTCAGCGCCACCAGCCCTTCATCCGCAAAGGGCTCGACGTCGGGCCAGAGCGCGGCAAAGTGGTGCGAATCGCGGATCGCCAGCAAGGCGATGCCGTTGCGGCGCACTTTCTCCAGCAGCAGCGGACGTGCCGCCGCCAGCGCCGGCTGGGCAAAGCCGTTGCGCGCATCGACGCGCACAAAGCCGGGCGCCACATCCTGCACCTGCGGCACGGCGCGGCCATCGACCCAGCCGCTCTTGAGCGTGGAGACATAGCCGGGCATGCGGAACACGCCATGGCTGTCGGCGCCATCGCGCTGGGCAGCGGCACAGTTGGCGGCAAGAATGGCGGCGACTTCGGCCGAACAGCCGTGGCGCTCAAAAATGCGCGCCAGCAGCGCCGTCAGGTCAGACAGGGAAACGGTGTGGACGGAATCGGTCATGCAGGGGCCCGTTCGGCAAAAGCCCCATGGTAACGGACTGCGGCGGCGCTCAGTGCGCTGGTGCCAGCTGCGTCGGGAACAGGCCCGCGTTGCCGACCTTGGGGCGCGCCTCCGGCAAGGGCACGGCCTGCAACACCGGGCTGCCGCCGAGCGACTGGTACAGCGCCACCAGGTTATTCAGGCGTTCCAGCTGCACGTCTTCCAGCGCCAGCTGCGCGCTGCGGCGCGTTTCCTGCGCATCTAGCCAGAGCTTGAGCGCCACGGCGCCGGCGCGGTAGCGCACTTCCATCAGCTCTTCGGTGCGCGCGGCCTGCTGTAGCGAGCGGCGCAACTGCGTCTCTTGATCGGCCAGGTTGCGGCGGCCAGCCAGCGCGTTTTCGACATCGGCATAGGCCTGGTACAGCGTCTGGCGGAAGTTGATGATGGCCTGTTCGTACTGGTTTTGCGCGATGGCCGTGTTGCGGCGCATTTCGCCAAGGCGCAGGAACGGCAGCGCCAGGCCGGCACCCAGCGTGGCGATCGGGTTCTCCAGCAGATCGGACAGGTCGCGGCTGCTGTTGCCGATAGAGCCGGTCAGGCTCAGCACCGGGTAATAGCTGGCGCGCACCGCATCGGCATTGGCCAGCACCGAGCGCAGCCGCATTTCGGCGGCCAGCAAGTCCGGGCGGCGGCCCAGCAGTTCGGACGGCAGGCCAGCGGGAATCACCGGCAGCGCGCGTGTATTCGGCAGACGCGGCTTGCGCGCCTCGGGCGGCAGCTGGTCGGGCGCGCTGTCAAACAGCAGCGCCATGGCGTTGCGCAGCTCGACGATTTGCTGGCGGTAGCGGCTGATCTGCGCCTGCTGGCTGGCCTGGGTCTGGCGCGCCTGCGCCAGTTCCAGCCCGGAAATCGCGCCGGCCTGGTACTGCACGTTCACCAGCTCCAGCGTGCGGTTGGCACGTGCCAGGCTTTGCTGCTGGCTGGCCAGCTTGCTCTCTGCCACGGCCAGCTGCCAGTAGGTGCCGGCCACGGTGCCAATCAGCGCCTGCGCTACCGCCTGGCGGTCCATTTCGGTGGCGGCGGCCTCCCAGTCGGAGGCGCGCTGCGCCGAGGACAGGCGGCCCCACAGGTCGGCCTCCCAGCTGGCACCCAGGCTGGCATTGTGGCTGCGGCTGGTACCGGCACCGCTGTCCAGCACGCGGCTGGCGCTGGTGCCAACACTGGCACTGGGCGTCGGAAAACGATTCCCCAGCGCATTGCCGGCCTGCAGCTGGGCATTGCGCACGCGGTAGGCCGCCGCCGCCAGGTCATTGTTGCGCTGCAGGGCCAGATCGACCAGCGCGGCCAGCTGCGGATCACCCAGCTGCGTCCACCAGCGGTCGCGCTGCGCCACCTGGCTGCCGGTAGTCGGCTGGCTGGCACCCTGTTGCCACTGGCCGGGCACCTGCACGGCAGGGCTCTGGAACGGCGTGGCAGCACAGCCGGCCAGCAGGCTGGCGGCGGCGATCACGCCCAGGCTGTGGCGGCGCCACACGGCGGCAGCAAACATCGTCTTCATCATGGAATCACTCATGTCATTGGCGCGATAGCGCATCCACCGGATCCAGCCGCGCCGCATTGCGCGCCGGCAGGAAACCGAACAGCACGCCGATCAGGGTCGAGAAGAAACAGGCCGCCACAATCGAGCCGACCGAAAAAATCATGCGGAAATTGCCGCCAAACTGGGCAAAGATCCAGCCCACGGTCAGCGCCAGCAGCACGCCGAGCACGCCACCCAGCAGACACACCAGCACCGCCTCGATCAGGAACTGCTTGAGGATGTCGCCCTGGCGCGCGCCCACCGCCATGCGCACGCCAATTTCCTGGGTGCGCTCGGTGACCGATACCAGCATGATGTTCATCACGCCAATGCCACCCACGATCAGCGAAATCAGCGCGATGGCGGAAATCAGCAGCGTCATGGTCTGGGTCGTGCTTTCCACTGTCTGGCGGATGCTGTCCGAGTTTTGCGTGAAGAAATCGACCTTGCCGTGGCGCAGCGCCATCAGCTGGGTGATGCCCTCTTCGGCCGCCTTGCTGTCGGCGCCGTCCTTGACGCGCACCGTGATGCCGCGCAGGTAGTCGGTGCCCATGATGCGCCCCATCACCGTGGTGTAGGGCAGCCAGATGTTGAGCGTGTCAGCCGCGCCGAACATGCTGTCCTTGGGCTCGGTCACGCCCACCACACGCACCGGCACGCTGCCGATCAGCAGCACCTTGCCCAGCGGGTTCTCGCCCGGCTGGAAAAAGGCATCGCGCGTGTTCGGGTCGATCACCGCATCCTGGTTCTGCGTGCGCACGCTGTCATCGTCAAAGCTCACGCCCTGCGCCAGGGTGTAGCCGCGCACCTGGAAAAACTGCGGTCCGACGCCCTGCACGGTGGCGTTCTTCTCGACGTTGGTGCGGCGCAGCATGGCGCTGGTCTGCACGTTCGGCGTCACGCTATCAACGTAATTCAGCTGCGCCAGCGCCTGCGCATCGGATGGCTTGAGCGTACGGATGCGGCCCGAGCGCCGGTCACCAAAGCCGGTGCCGGGATAGACATCGATGGTGTTGGTGCCCATGCTGCTGACGTCCTGCAGGATACGCTGGCGCGAGCCCTCGCCCAGCGCCACCACCGACACCACCGAGGCGATGCCGATGATGATGCCGAGCATGGTCAGCAGCGTACGCATCTTGTGGCCGACCATGGCGCGCACCGCCATCTGCAGCGCCTCGCCCAGCCGGCCCCAGGTCGCGGCCCAGCTGTTCTTCTGCTGCGGCACGCCGCTGTTGTCCTTGACGGCAGACGCCGGGGCATCGCTGTTGCGCGTATCGCCAACGATGCGGCCATCGCTGATTGTGATGACGCGTTCGGCATGCGCCGCCACCTGGGCATCGTGCGTTACCAGAATGATGGTGTGGCCGGCGGCATGCAGCTCTTTCAGGATAGCCATCACCTCGACACCGCTGGCACTGTCGAGCGCGCCAGTCGGCTCGTCGGCCAAAATCACGTCTCCGCCGTTCATCAGCGCACGCGCAATCGAGACACGCTGCTGCTGGCCACCCGAAAGCTGGCCGGGCCGGTGGTGGATGCGCTCGCCCAGGCCCAGTCGTTCCAGCAGCTGCTGCGCGCGCCGGTGGCGCTGCTCCACATTGACGCCGGCGTAGATCGCCGGAATCTCCACGTTCTGCAGCGCGTTCAGGTCGCCCATCAGGTGGTAGCGCTGGAAGATGAAGCCAAAGTGCTCGCGGCGCAGGCGCGCCAGCTCGTCGGCTTCCATGCGGCCGGTTTCCTTGCCGGCGACCTGGTAGCTGCCGCGCGTGGCGCGATCCAGGCAGCCCAGGATGTTCATCAGCGTGGACTTGCCGGAGCCGGAGGCACCGACTATCGCCACCATCTCGCCGGCATGGATGTCCAGGTCGATGTCCTTGAGCACGGCCACCACATCGTCGCCGGCCGGGTATTCGCGCGTCACGCCGCGCACCCGCATCAGCGGAATGCGCTCGTCCGTGCCAGCAGGGGATCGGGTTTCAGTCATGGCGCTTCCGTCAGAACATGCGCGGCGTGCGGCGCGCCGGCGAGTTGGCACCGCCCGCGGCAGAATCACCCACCACCACCAGCTCGCCTTCCTTCAGGCCATCCAGCACCTGCACCTGCACGCGGTTGTTCAGGCCGATGCGCACCTGGCGCGTTTCCACGGTTTCCTTGCCCTTCTCGCCGCTGGCCACGCGCACCGGATAGACCGGTTCCTTGCTGCCCGGCGCACGCTTGCCCAGCGCACCGGCCGGAATCAGCAGCGTATCCTTGGCTTCGGCCAGCACGATGGAGACCTGCGCCGTCATCTGGATGCGCAGCTTGCCATCGGCGTTGGGGGCATCCAGCAGGCCGTTGTAGTAGACGGCACTGGTGTTGGAGCTGCTGGTGGCGCTGCCATCGTAGGTTTCCATGTCGATCGGGCCCGGCTCGATGCTGCGCAGCGTAGCCGAATAGCGTTTTTCCGGCTCGCCCAGAATGGTGAAATAGGCCGGCATGTCGGGCTTGACGCGCGGCACGTCCGCCTCGGAAATCTGCGCCTGGATCGTCATCGTGTCCAGCTGCGCCACCTTGACGATGGTCGGCGCGGTCTGGTTGGCGTTCACGGTCTGGCCTTCATCGGTCACGATGGCCACCACGGTGCCGGCGCCCGGCGAGGTGATGCGGGTGTAGCCCAGATTGGCCTGCGCCGTCTGCATGCGCACGTTGTACTGCGCGATGCTGGCATCGGCCGTCTTCAGGTCGGCGCGTGCCGTGGCCAGGGTCTGGCGGGCGGCATCGTAATCGGCCTTGCTGGCGGCATCGCGGTCGTACATGTACTTCTGGCGGTTGTACTCGGTCAGCGCCTTGTCCACCACCGCCTGCTTGGCCACCTTCTGCGCCCGCGCCGAAGCCAGCGCCGCCTCGGCGTCACGCAGGTTGTTGCTCTGCGTCACGGCGTCGATATCGGCAATGCGCTGGCCGGCCTGCACCTGGTCACCGACCTTGACGTACAGCTTCTTGACCTGGCCCGATACCTGAGCGCCCACGTTCACCAGGTTCGAGGCCTGGATCGTGCCGGCGGCCAGCACGCTGTCCTCCAGGCTGCCGCGCTGCACCGGCGCGGTAATCAGCGGCGGGGTTTCCGGCTTGGCCAAGAAGGTGCTGTAAATCAGCCAGCCGGCCAGTACCAGCACGGCGACAGAGAAGGCAATCCACCAGGGGTGGCTCTTGAGGGTTTTCCACATGGTCTTGTTGGTGTCCTGTTGCGGATCCGGCCCGATGCCGGATACCAGGAGAGGTGTCGGCCTGCTGCTGCAGCAGCGATGTTGCAGTGCAGGACTCCTGAACGATACGGCCATGATGCCGGAAGTTCCCGGAGCCTGCCGCCGATATCGCGTCAAATTCGCGTTGGATCGTAACTGGCTGATACATGAAGCCGCGCTGCAGACGGTAAACTCATGGCTTTACCGTTACCGTTTTTTCTGACCACCACCATGACCGTCGCTACGGCAACGCCGAGTTTCGAATTCAAGAGCGCCTTCCTGTCCACGGTGGCCCTGCTGCTCAAGTCCCCTGACCTGTCCCTGCTGCAAGCCGGGCTGGACGCCCAACTGGGTGACGATCCCGACTTTTTCGACCACGATGCCCTGGTGATCGACCTGGCTGCCGTACACGGCGAGACCATCGATTTCGCCGCGCTGGTGGCCTTGCTGCGCGCACGCCGCACGCTGCCGGTTGCCGTCCGCGGCGGTTCACCGGAGCAGATGCAGGCCGCGCTGGCCCAAGGCCTGGCCGCCGCCCCCGAAGAGCTGCCGGCGCGTGCCGTGGCCGCCCCGGCAGCGGCTCCCGCACCGGCACCGCAGACCGTGGTGCAGCAGGTCGAGGTGGTGCGCGAAGTGCCGGCACCGGCCCCCGTCACCATGGTGATCGACAAGCCGCTGCGCTCCGGCCAGCAGGTCTATGCGCGTGGTGCCGATCTGGTCGTGCTGGCCATGGTCAGCGACGGTGCCGAGGTCATCGCCGACGGCAATGTGCACGTCTATGCGCCGCTGCGCGGCCGCGCTATTGCCGGCGCGCGCGGCAATACCGATGCCCGCATCTTTACCACCTGCCTGCAGCCGCAGCTGGTATCGATTGCCGGCATCTACCGCACCAGCGAACAGGAGCTGCCGCCCGAGGTGGCCGGCAAGCCGGCACAAGTGCGGCTGGACGGCGAAAAAATGCTGTTCGAACCCCTGAGTTAATCTTCATATCCATTACCAAGGAAATCCCAACATGGCAAAAATCGTCGTCGTGACCTCCGGCAAGGGGGGTGTAGGCAAGACCACCACCAGCGCCAGCTTTGCCACCGGCCTGGCCATGCGTGGCCACAAGACCGCCGTCATCGACTTTGACGTCGGCCTGCGCAACCTGGACCTGATCATGGGCTGCGAACGCCGCGTGGTGTACGACCTGATCAACGTGATCCAGGGTGAGGCCAACCTGAACCAGGCGCTGATCAAGGACAAGCAGGTCGACAACCTCTACATCCTGGCCGCCAGCCAGACACGCGACAAGGACGCCCTGACCAAGGAAGGCGTCGGCAAGGTACTGGAAGACCTGGCCGCCATGGGCTTCGAATACATCGTCTGCGATTCGCCCGCCGGTATCGAGGGCGGTGCCATGATGGCCATGCACTACGCCGACGAGGCGCTGGTGGTGACCAACCCCGAAGTCTCCTCCGTGCGTGACTCCGACCGCATCCTCGGCATGCTGGGCAGCAAGACCAGGCGCGCCTCCGAAGGCAAGGAGCCGATCAAGGAGCACCTGCTGATCACGCGCTACAACCCGAACCGCGTGGCCGATGGCCAGATGCTGTCGCTGGAGGATATCCAGGACATCCTGCGCATCAAGCTGATCGGCGTGATTCCCGAATCCGAAGCCGTGCTGCAGGCCTCCAACCAGGGCTCGCCGGCGATCCTGTCCACTGGTACCGATGTGGCCCAGGCCTATAGCGACGTGATCGACCGCTTCATGGGCCAGGACAAGCCGCTGCGCTTCATCGACGCTGAAAAGCCGGGCTTCTTCAAGCGCCTGTTCGGAGGGAAGTAAGCATGGCATCGTTCCTGTCCTTCCTGCTCGGTGAAAAGAAGAAGACCGCCTCGGTCGCCAAGGAGCGCCTGCAGATCATCCTGGCGCACGAGCGCAGCGGCCGCGCCGGTGCCGACGAGCCCGACTACCTGCCGGCGCTGCAGCGCGAGCTGGTGGCGGTGATCTCCAAGTACGTCAAGATCAACCCGGACGACCTGAAGGTGCAGCTGGACCGCCAGGACAACCTGGAAGTGCTGGAAGTCAAGATCGAACTGCCGGACGCACAGCAGCGCTGAAGCCCATGCGCCACGCCCGGATAGCCCCGGCGTAGCGCATGTCACGCGACTCCGCTAGGATTCCGGAATGCAATTCCTGTTTTCCTGGTTTGAACGTCGCCTGCCACCCTACCCCTCGCGGGAGCCAGTGGCCCCTCCCACCAGCCTGCTGCGCTTTGTCTGGCAGATGACGCGCGGCGCGCGCGGCTACCTGCTCGGCATGGCCGTGCTGTCAGCGCTGGTGTCCATGTACGAAGTCTTCCTGTTTGCCACGCTCGGCCGCGTGGTGGACTGGCTAGCCGCCAGCACGCGCGACACCCTGCTGCAGGACTTCGGCAGCCAGCTCGGCTGGCTCACCGGCATCATGCTGGCCTCGATCGTGGTGGTCGGGCTGCAGACCATCTTCAAGCACCAGGCGCTAGCCATCAACTTCCCGATGCGGCTGCGCTGGAACTTCCACCGGTTGATGCTGGGCCAGAGCATGGCCTTTTACGCCGAGGAATTTGCCGGCCGCATCACCACCAAGATCATGCAGACCGCGCTGGCGGTACGCGACATGCTGTTCACCACCACCGATGTGGTGATCGGCATGGGCACCTACATGATCACCATCCTGCTGCTGGCCGGCGGTTTCGACCTGCGCCTGATGCTGCCGTTTGCGCTCTGGGCGGTGAGCTATCTGCTGGCCTGCTGGTATTTCGTGCCCAAGCTGGGCCAGGTGAGCAAGGCGCAGGCCAACGCCCGCGCCGCCATGACTGGCCGCATCACCGATGCCTACGCCAACATTGGCACCGTCAAGCTGTTTGCACACACCCAGCGCGAAGCCGGCTTTGCACGTGCCGCGATGGACGATTTCCGGGCCACCGGCTACCAGCAGATGCGACTGGTGAGCCGTTTCGAGATCGTCAACCAGATCATGATGGTGCTGCTGATCCTGAGTGCCACCGGCCTGTCGCTCTGGCTCTGGACGCGTGGCGAAGTCGGCACCGGTGCCGTCGCCGCCGTCAGCGCCATGGCGCTGCGCCTGACGGGCATGAGCCACTGGGTGATGTGGGAAATGACGATGCTGTTCGAGAACGTCGGCACCATCCAGGACGGCATGCAGACACTGTCGCGCCCGCGCACCGTGGTCGACGCCGACAATGCCCGCCAGCTGGAAGTGTCGCAGGGCGAGGTGCGCTTCGAGCGTGTCAGCTTCAGCTACCGCGCCGGCCTGGCACCAGTGATCGACGGGCTGGACCTGGTGATCCGCCCCGGCGAAAAAGTCGGACTGATCGGCCGTTCCGGTGCCGGCAAGTCGACGCTGGTCAACCTGCTGCTGCGCTTCCAGGACGTGGACAGCGGCCGCATCCTCATCGACGGCCAGGACGTGCGAAGCGTGACGCAGGACAGCCTGCGCAGCGCCATCGGCATGGTGTCGCAGGACACCTCGCTGCTGCACCGCTCCATGCGCGACAACATCCTCTATGGCCGACCCGATGCCAGCGAAGCCGAGATGATCGCTGCCGCCGAACGCGCCGAGGCCGACGAGTTCATCGCGCGCCTTGATGACCGCCAGGGCAACACCGGCTACGACGCCCAGGTCGGCGAACGCGGCGTCAAGCTCTCCGGCGGCCAGCGCCAGCGCGTGGCGATCGCCCGTGTCATGCTCAAGGATTCGCCGATCCTGGTGCTGGATGAAGCTACCAGCGCACTCGACTCCGAAGTCGAGGCTGCGATCCAGAGCAGCCTGCTGCGCCTGATGGAAGGCAAGACCGTGATCGCGATTGCGCACCGCCTGTCCACCATCGCCGCACTGGACCGCCTGATCGTGCTGGACCAGGGCCGCATCCTGGAACAGGGTACGCACCAGGAGCTGCTGGCGCTGGGCGGGCTCTATGCGCGCCTGTGGCAGCGCCAGAGCGGCGGTTTTCTGGCGTCGCAGGATAGTTGATCAGGGGGCGCTTGCCCCTGTCGTGAATCGCTATATGAAGAGATAACTTGCCCGCCGCCGCTTACCCCGCCAGCACCACCTGCGCCGCCTCCCGACCACGCGGTGCCAGACCATCCAGGAACTGGCGCGTGGCCGAAGGCCAGTTGAACTGCTCGGCGTGGCGGCGCACGGCGGCACGGTCTTTCGTCTTGTCCAGCGCTCGCAGGCAGGCCTGGCGCAAGTCGGTATCGAGCACGCCGCCGTCCGAGTCCATGCCGATCACGTCGATCGGTCCCGGGACCGGATAGGCCGCCACCGGCGTCCCGCAGGCCATGGCCTCAACCATCACCAGACCGAAGGTATCGGTGACGCTGGGGAACACCATCACGTCGGCACTGCGGTAGGCGGTGGACAGCGGTTCGCCCTTGAGCACGCCAAGCCAGCGCGCCTCGGGGAAGCGCGCGCGCAGCTTCTCTTCTTCCGGGCCGGAGCCGACCACCCACTTCTCGCCGGGCAGGTCCAGCTCCAGGAACTTGTGCACCTGCTTTTCCACGGCAATGCGGCCGACGTAGAGGAAGACTGGATCCTTCTCGCGCGGCAGGAACTCGCCATCGGGATGGAAGGCATCGAGATTGACGCCGCGCGACCACAGGCGCGCCTTGCTGAAGCCGCGCTCCTTCAGGTCCTGCACGATCGCCGGCGTGGGTGCCATGGTGGAACGCGCCGCATTGTGGAACTTGCGCAGTACCGCATAGCTGATGCCGACCGGCAGGCGGAAGCGCGCGTGCACGTATTCGGGAAAGCGGCTGTGGTAGGCGCTGGAAAACGGCCAGCCCAGCTTGATCGCGGTATGGCGCGCCATCCAGCCCAGCGGGCCTTCGGTGGCAATGTGCAGGCAATCCGGATCGAAGGCCTGGATGCGCTGCGCGATCTGCGCCGGCGTGGCCAGCGCCAGCGAAATCTCCGGGTAAGTCGGGCACGGCATGGAGCGGAACTCCAGCGGCGACAGGATCTGCACCTCATGCCCCAGCTCCTGCAGGTGGGCGGTGGTGGTCTTCAGCGTGCGCACCACGCCATTCACCTGGGGCTCCCAGGCGTCCGTCACAATCATGATTTTCATGTCACTCGCTTCCGTGTCCGGGGGCGGCCTCATGCTGCCCCGCACCATAATGTGTGACCATTGGACGGGTTTTGCACGACGAACACGTGTCGAACCCGTGACGTCTGCGTGTCAACCCCAGATGCCCTGCATCAGTGCCAGCACCGCCGCGGCGGCGGCCACCTGCGTGATCAGCGTCAGCGCCACGTACCAGCCATAGGAGCGGCTGCCGCTGACCAGGGCCAGCGTGGCCTTGGCCGTCGAACCCGAAGCCAGCACGCCCACCAGGCCCCATTGCGCCGTGGTTTGCGGCATATGGCCGGATGTTGCCATGCGCGCAATACTGACTGCCGCTGCCTGCAGCTCGGTCAAGGCCGCCAGCATCGCCGCCAAGATCGCCACGGTATCGCCAAACAGATGGCGCAGCCAGGCCGCCATGATGGATACCAGTGCAATCGCCAGGGCGATCAGCAGTGCATGGCTGAGCTTGAAGGCGCGCGCCGATGCCGGTGCAGTCTCTTCCGGTACCGGCTGCTGCAGCGAACGGCGCAAGCCGATCAGTGCCCCCAGCAACAGCACCAGCACCGCCATGCCCAGGGGCGCTGCCGTGGCCAGCAGCAGGCCAGGCGCCACCGCCCAGACCACGGCACCAAGCAACAGCAGCGAGGCCAGGTTGGCCAGTATCGCGGCAGCTCCGGCCTCCAGGGCGCTGCCGGTATCGGACTTGCTGCGCTGCCCCATGCTGGCGGTAGCGGCCGTGGACGAGGCAAAGCCGGCAAAGAAACCAGCCACTGGCAGGCCCCAACGCGGCCCGACCATGCGCTGCGCCACATGGCCCAGCACGCCCACCGCCATCACCAGTACCACCACCTTCCACACCGTGCGCAGATGCAGCACGCCCCAGGGATCGACCGCGGCGGCCGGCAGCAGCGGCATCACCACCAGCCCCGCTACCAGCAGCACCATGCCATCGCGCACTTCCTGCTCGCTGATCAGGTTGCGGCTGATGTTCTTGAGCTGGCTCTTGGCCTGCAGCAGCACTGCCACCACCACGCCCAGTGGCACGGCCAGCTCCGGACGGTGCATCGCCAACCCGGCCAGCGCCATGTTCACCAGCAGCGCCGCCTCGCCGGTCAGGCCGACATCGTCCGGCTCGTTGCGCATGTAGCCGGCCACGCCATAGGCGCCAATCACCAGCACGGCCACCATGTAGATACCGACGCCCAGCTCCATGCAGATGGCACCCGCCAGCGCCACCAGCGCATGCGTGCGGATGCCGGCCATGGTTTCGGTATTGCGGCGCTCGCGCACCATGCCGATCAGCAGGCCGATACCGAGTGCCGCGAGAATGCCGCGCAAGCTGTCATTCCATTCCATCCCCGAGTACTCCTCTGCCCTGTGCGGGCTTGTCTGGCCAGCATATACCAACTGGCCTCGCCTGCGGAGCGGGGCCATGCCGGAGGCCATTCATGCCCTTGCCGCCACTGCGTGAATGAACCTTTTGTCACAGCCGCTGGCCTAGAATTTCTGCATGACTGACAAGCAGACCCCCTCTCCCCGCCCGATTCCGATCCAGACCGCTGCGCCACGCCCCTCCGCCGAAGACAAGGCGCGCGAAAAAGCCGCCCTGCTGGCCGCGGCCGAAGCCGCGCCCTGGCGCCTGCAGGACCTGATGCGCGCCCCCCACCGGCTTGGCTTTTTCCTGGCGATGCTGCTGCTGGTGCTCGGCAGCCTGTGGTGGGCACTGGTGCAGGTCGACCGCTTCAGCAGCGCCCTGCAGCTGCAGCAGACGATCCCGGCCACGCTGGTCCACGCCAACGTGATGGTCTATGGCTTCATGCCGCTGTACTTTGCCGGCTTCCTGTTCACCGCCGGTCCCAAGTGGCTCAACGTCACCGCCCCCACGTCAGAGCAGGTACGGCCGCTGCTGCTGTTGCAGGCCGGCGGCTGGCTGCTGTGGCTGGTCGGCGCGCAGCTGAGCCAAACACTCGCGCTGGTCGGCGGCGCGCTGGCGCTGATCGGCCTGTGCTGGATGTACGCCATGTGGTGGAAGCTGGTGCGCATCAGCGTGCACCAGGACCGCCTGCATGCCAAGAGCGTCGGCATTGGCGGCCTGATCGGCTGTATTGCCCTGGCCGGTGCCCTGCTGGCGCTGTGGCAAGGCGATGCGGCGCAATCGCGCCTGTGGACGCTGACCGGCCTGTGGGGCTATATCGTCGTCACCTTTGTCGCCGTGGCCCACCGCATGATTCCCTTCTTCACCAGCAATGCCGTGCCCATGGTGCAGGTCTGGCGTCCGTTCTGGGTGCTGGGGCTGATGCTGGGTGCCGCGCTTTTCGAGGCCATCGTGCCCTGGCTGGAAGCGCTGGGCCTGCGCGGCCAGGGCTGGATGCTGTTCCGCGGCGTGGTCGAGCTCGGCATTGCCGCCATGCTGCTGTGGCTGGCCGTGGTCTGGGGCCTGGTGCAGAGCCTGAAAATCCGCCTGCTGGCGATGCTGCACATCGGCTTCATCTGGCTGGGCCTGGCCTTCCTGATCAGCGGCCTGACGCAGATCCTCGGTGCCACCGCCGGCATCGTGCTGCCGTGGGCGGCGCTGCACGCGCTGACCATGGGCTGCCTGGGCTCGCTGATCGTGGCCATGGTGACGCGCGTGTCCTGCGGCCACAGCGGCCGCGCCCTGATTGCCGACGATACCGTCTGGCGGCTGTTCTGGCTGCTGCAGCTGTCCATCCTGCTGCGCATCGCCGGCGCCTTCCCGAGCGGACAGGCCAGCCTGCTGCTGATGCTGGCAGCCCTGCTCTGGACCGGCATCCTGGCGGTCTGGGCCTGGCGCTACAGCCGCTGGTACGGCAAGCCGCGCGCTGACGGCAAGGAAGGCTGATATGCCCGCGCGCCGGCTCAGCGCTGGCGCAGGAAGAACAGCAGCGTCATCACCAGGCCGGTGATGATCACGATGGCACGCACGGCACGTATCGGCAGGCGGCGTGCCAGCCGGGCACCGGCCCAGCCACCCAGCGTGGCAAAGACCATCATCACCAGTGCCTCGCGCCAGACAATCGCGCCGGCCCAGGCAAAGGCCGCCACCGAAATCAGCGACAGCACCAGCGAATTGAGATTCTTGAGCGCGTTGGCGGTATTCAGCCGCGCCTCGCCCACCAGCAGGTACATCGCCATCAGCAGGATGCCGAGCCCGCCGTTGAAGTAGCCGCCGTAGATGCAGACCAGCAGCAAGGCCGGCAAGCGCCAGCGCTGCAGCTGATCCGCCTGGCCGCCGCGCAGCCGTGCCGTCAACCAGGGGCCAAATGCGAACAAGGCCGTGGCAAACAGCAGCAGCCAGGGCACGATGCCGGCGAACACAGCCGAAGGCGTCACCAGCAGCAGCAGCGCCCCCAACAGGCCACCCAGCGCCGCCACCAGCATCTCGCGCCAGAGCAGGCGGCGCGGCAAGTCCTGCAGCTCCGGCCGGAAGCCCAGCGTGCTGCCCAGATAACCGGGGGATACCACGGCGGCGCTGGTGGCGTTGGCGGCAATCGGCGGAATGCCGGCCCATACCAGTGCCGGAAAAGTCAGGAAACTGCCGCCACCGGCAATCGCATTCAGTACGCCCGCGCCAAAGGCGGCCAGTGCCAGCACCAGCCAGATGCCCAGATCCAGTTCAGCCACGGCGCTCAGCGTGTCTCGAAGCAGGCGGGATTGGTAACACTCTCATGCGCGTAGATCGTGTCGAGCGGGAAGCGGTGGCCGCTCAGGTAGTCTTCCAGCGAGCGGAGCACCATCGGGCTGCGGTGGCGCGCTACGCTGGCGCGGATCTCGTCCGGGCTCATCCAGACGGTGCGCTCAATGGGCGTGTCCAGCTGGCGCTCAGGATGGAACTGGCCCAGCTTGCCGCAGAAGGTGAAACGCAGGAACGTCAGGTCGCGGTCGATGCCGCGTTTGGGATCATGACCCTGGTAGCGCGACAGGTAGACGCCGACCAGCGCCTCGGGCGTGAAGTCGTGGGCGGTTTCTTCCAGCACTTCGCGCACGCAGGCATGCACCAGGGACTCGCCGCGGTCCAGGTGGCCGGCCGCATTGTTCAGCACCAGACCACGGGTCTGACGCTCTTCCACCAGCAGGAATCGGCCTTCATGCTCCAGCACGGCAGCCACGGTAACTCGAGGGGTCCAGCGTTCCATGATTGTTCTTTCAGCATTGCAGGCCTGCATCAGGATCAGGCCAAGGAAGAGGATATTATCGCATTACTACCGGCGACCTACACGGCTTCACGCCTTCAGGAACTCGGCCTTGCCGCCCAGCCAGCGCTCCAGGTGGCGCTCGGCCAGCACCGGGTGCTGCCGCAGCATGCGCGGCGCCCAGTCGCGTGCCCAGTCCAGCAGCAGGCCATCCTGTTCCAGATCGGCAAAACGCAGCAGCGGGCTGCCGCTCTGGCGCGCCCCCAGCAGCTCGCCCGGGCCGCGAATTTCCAGATCGCGCCGGGCAATCTCGAAGCCGTCACTGGTTTCGGCCATCGCCGTCAGCCGCGCCTTCGCCGTCTCACTGACCCGGCCGGCTTCGTTCGGCGCAAACAGCAGCACGCAGACGCTGGCAGCCGCGCCCCGCCCGACGCGGCCGCGCAGCTGGTGCAACTGGCTCAGGCCGAAACGCTCGGCGTGCTCGATCACCATCAGGCTGGCATTCGGCACGTCCACGCCGACCTCGATCACGGTGGTGCTGACCAGCACGCCGGTCTCGCCGCTGACAAAGCCTTGCATGATGGCCTTCTTCTCGGCCACCGGCAGCTTCGAGTGCAGCAGCGCCACCTGCACGCCCGGCAGCGCCTCGCCCAGTTCTTCCCAGGTCTGGGTTGCGTTCTGCAGGTCCAGTACCTCGCTTTCCTCGATCAGCGGGCAGACCCAGTAGACCTGCCGGCCCTGTGCCAGCTGCGTACCGATACGCTCGATCACCTCGTGCCGGCGCTGCTGGCTGATCAGCTTGGTCAGCACCGGCGTGCGTCCGGGCGGCAGCTCGTCGATCGTGCTGACGTGCAGATCGGCGTAATAGCTCATCGCCAGCGTGCGCGGAATCGGCGTCGCCGTCATCATCAGCAGGTGCGGCTCGCGCACCACGCCGGTATCGGCATCGGCTGCGGTCGCCATCTTCTGCCGCAGGGCCAGGCGCTGCGCCACGCCAAAGCGGTGCTGCTCGTCGATGATGGCCAGCGCCAGCTGGTGGAACTGCACCTTGTCCTGGATCACCGCATGCGTGCCCACCACCAGCTGCGCCTCGCCGCTGGCAATGCGCGCCAGCATCTCGCGCCGCTCCTTCGTCTTCTGGCTGCCGGTGAGCCAGGCCACACCCACGTTCAGCGGCGTCAGCCAGTCCAGCAGCTTGCGGAAATGCTGCTCGGCCAGGATCTCGGTCGGCGCCATCAGCGCGCACTGCCAGCCGGCATCGATGCAGATCGCCGCCGCCAGCGCCGCCACCACCGTCTTGCCGGAACCGACATCGCCCTGCAGCAGGCGGTGCATCGGCTGGCCTTGCTGCAGGTCCTGCGCGATCTCTTCGCAGACACGGCGTTGCGCTGCCGTCAGACTGAACGGCAGCTGTGCCAGCAGCTGTTCATGCAGGCCGCCCTGGCGCAGCGGCAGTTGCGGCGCCTGCAGCTGCTCGCGCGCGATATGCGCCTGCGCCTGTGACAGCTGCTGCGCCAGCAGCTCCTCCGCCTTCAGTCGCAGCCAGGCCGGGTGGCTGCGATCCTCCAATGCCGCCACCGAAACATCGGCCGACGGATGGTGCAGATACTGCAGCGCCTCGCCCAGCGCCCAGGGCGGCTGGTGCACCACGCGGCCCAGATCCTGCAGCGCCGCCGCCGGCAGGGTTTCGGCCAGCAGGCCGGCCTTGTGTGCGCGTTCCAGCCCCGATTGCACGGCACGCCGCAAATAGGCCTGCGGCAGGTTGCCGGACGAGGGATAAACCGGCGTCAGCGCCTCCGGCAGCTCGCCCCCGGCGGCGCGGAACGAGGGGTGCAGCATGGTGCAGCCCATGAAACCGGTGCGGATCTCGCCGCGCAGCAGCACCTGCCGGCCTTCCGACAGGGCCTGCTGCTGGTTCGGGTAGAAATTGAAAAAGCGTGCCGTGCAGACATCGGTGCCGTCGTCCACCGTGACAATCAGCTGGCGCCGTGGCCGGTACTGCAGCTCGCTGGACGTGACCACGCCCTCGATCTGGATCACCTCGCCCGGGCGTGCATCGCGCAACCGCGTGATGCGCGTCTCGTCCTCGTAGCGCAGCGGCACGTGCAGGGCGAAATCCATCGGTGACAGCAGTCCCAGCTTGCGCAGGGCCTTCTGCATCGGGGACAGGGGCTTGGCCGCAGGGGCGGCACGCTCGGGTTCGGACATGGGGACAATTCTGCCTGCTTTTGCGGCGTGGCAGGCACAGCGCGAGCGATACGGCGATGGCCCTGCCATCCCGCCAGCCCATCAGCTTGAGCCAGACCGCACTCTTGGTTACCATTGCAGATTCGCCGCGCCATGCGGCCTGTCCTGTTCCGCTTGGAGACCCCGCCCCATGAGCCTGATCCTGACCCAGCCCATCACCGGCCCTTCGGCCTGGAAAGCCGCCGATGCAGCCCAGCGCCAAGACGAATGGCTGCGCCCCCTCTCCGCCGAGGCCATTGCCGCACTGGATGCTGCGCTGGCAGGGCTGGAGGCACGCGGTCTGCGCTTCCCCCACTTCACCAAGGAAGACTTCCCGCTGGACGCGCTGGCTCCCGAGCTGGCACGCTGGTCCGAAGACCTGGAGAACGGCCTGGGCTTTGTGGTGGCGCGCGGCATTCCGGTAGAGCGCTATACCGAGGCACAGATCGATGCCATCTGCTACGGCATCGGCCTGCATCTGGGCCGCCCGGTGCGCCAGAACCCCAAGGGCGATCTGCTTGGCAAGGTTCAGGCCGTCGGTGATATCGGCGACAAGAACACGCGCGTCTACGAAACCAACCTCTACCTGCCCTACCACACCGATCCCTCCGACGTGGTGGGCCTGCTGTGCGTGCGCAAGGCCAAGGAGGGCGGCCTGTCCAGCCTCGTGAGCGTGGCCTCCATCTACAACGAGATCCTGGCCAAGTACCCCGAATACCTGGGCCTGTACTACAAGCGCTGGTACATGGCCCACCTGTGCCAGCCCACACCGGCACTGACCGCGCTGTTCAGCTACCACCAGGGCAAGCTGAGCTGCCGCTACCTGCGCCAGTACGTCGAGCTGGGCCACGAGATCATGGAGCTGCCGCTGTCGCAGGTCGAGATCCGCGCGCTGGACATCCTCGACGAAGTGATCGCCAACCCCGTGCACCGCATCGACATGATGCTGGAACCGGGTGACCTGCAACTGGCCAACAACAACGTGGTGCTGCATTCGCGCACCGGCTTTGTCGATCACGACGACGTCGTCAAGGATGGCCGCAAGCTGCTGCGCCTGTGGCTGCAAATGCCCAACGCCCGTGAGCACGGCGACGATTTCCCCGGCCGCAACGGCTTCCCGGAAACGCCGGAGATGCTGGCTGCCCTGGCCTCCTGATCGGACTTGGTGGCGGCAACGCCACCGGCCTGACCTGCCCTCTTCTGCCCCAAGGGTTTTCCTGGCGCGGGCCTGCACGTGGGACAATGCGGCCTGCCCTTACCGCCTAGCGCCATGATCTCCCCTGCCCCCACCTTCACCCTCAGCGATTTCGACTTCCACCTGCCGCCCGAGCTGATCGCTCAGCACCCGGCGCCCGAGCGCACCGGCTCGCGCCTGCTCGATGGCCGTGCGCCCGAACCGGTGGACCGCCGCTTTACCGAGCTGCCCGGCCTGCTGCGCAGCGGCGATCTGATGGTGTTCAACGATACCCAGGTGGTGAAGGCGCGCCTGTTTGGCCAGAAGGCCACCGGCGGCCAGCTGGAACTGCTGGTGGAGCGCGTGCTGCACGAAGCCGATCTGCCGCACACGGTCGCCGCGCACATGAAGGTCAGCAAGAAGCCGCAACCCGGTGCCGTGCTGCAGATGGACGGCGGCTTCACCGCCACCCTGCTGGGCCGCTGGCCGCACGAGGACGGCCCGATCTACCGCTTCCAGTTCAGCGATGATCCGTACACGCTGATGGCGCAGCACGGCCACGTGCCGCTGCCGCCCTATATCACCCACGGCGACGATGCCGAGGACGAGCGCCGCTACCAGACCGTGTTTGCGCGCCACCCCGGCGCCGTGGCCGCTCCCACAGCCGCGCTGCACTTTGACCAGCCGCTGCTGGACCAACTGCAGGCCATGGGCGTGGAACGTGCCCATGTCACGCTGCACGTGGGAGCCGGCACCTTCCAGCCGGTCAAGACCGAAAACATCGCCGACCACGTGATGCACCACGAGCGCTACCATGTACCGGCCGAGACCCAGGCCGCCATCGAGGCCTGCCGCGCACGCGGCGGCCGCATCGTGGCGGTAGGCACCACCAGCGTGCGCGCGCTGGAAAGCTGGGCCACGTCGGGTCAGGCCCATGGCGATACCGACATCTTCATCACGCCAGGCTACCGTTTCCGCGTGGTGGACCTGATGCTGACCAATTTCCACCTGCCCAAGAGCACGCTGATGATGCTGGTCAGCGCCTTTGCCGGCTACGAGCAGATCAAGGCGCTCTACCAGCATGCGATTGCGCAGCAGTATCGCTTCTTCAGCTACGGCGATTCCATGTTGCTGCAACGCAACATGACTGGCAACACCTGAAAATCATCTTCCAAGTCCTTGCAATAGTTCACACTTTTGTCATGACTGAAAGCTGACACTGCCGTCAGCTGATGCACAATCGTGTTGCATCAAGGAAGGATAAGTCACATGTTGTCTCTGTTTGGCCGTCTGGCCGCTGCCATGGTTTTCCTGCTGGGCTTCAGCGTTGTTACCGCCTGGGCGTGGGACAGTTCGGATCGTGCCGATGGTCGCTCCGACATCACCCAGCCCCAGCTGGTCCAGACCAGCCACGCCCCGTCGCAGCAGTAATCCTGCCGATCCCGGCACGGCGCGCCATGCGCCACACATGACGCCGGCGCAGCCAGGCCCTACAATCGGTCGCCATGCTGCAATTCGATCTTCTCTCCACCCACGGCCAGGCGCGCCGTGGCCGGCTCACGCTCAACCATGGCGTGGTCGAGACCCCCATCTTCATGCCCGTGGGCACCTATGGCACCGTCAAGGGCGTGATGCCGCGCAGCCTGCACGAGATGGGCGCACAAATCATCCTCGGCAATACCTTCCACCTCTGGATGCGTCCGGGGCTGGACATCATGCAGCAGTTTGGCGGCCTGCACCACTTCGAAAACTGGCACAAGCCGATCCTGACCGATAGCGGTGGTTTCCAGGTCTGGAGCCTGGGCGACATGCGCAAGATCAGCGAGGAAGGCGTGCGTTTTTCCAGCCCGGTCAACGGCGACAAGCTGTTCCTCACGCCCGAGATCAGCATGCAGATCCAGACCGTGCTGAACTCCGACATCGTGATGCAGTTCGACGAGTGCACGCCTTACGAGACGCACGGCCATCTCACCACCGAGAAGGAAGCGCGTGAATCGATGGAGCTGAGCCTGCGCTGGGCGCAGCGCTGCAAGGACGAATTCGCTCGGCTGGAGAACCCGAACGCGCTGTTCGGCATCGTCCAGGGCGGCATGTTCGAGCACCTGCGCCAGGAGTCGCTTGAACAGCTGGTCGAGATGGATTTTCCCGGCTATGCGGTGGGTGGCGTCAGCGTTGGCGAGCCGAAGGAGGACATGCAGCGCCTCACCGCCTACACGCCGCACCGCCTGCCCGAGCACAAGCCGCGCTACCTGATGGGCGTAGGCACGCCGGAAGACCTGGTGTTTGGCGTGCAGCACGGCGTCGACATGTTCGACTGCGTGATGCCGACGCGCAATGCGCGCAACGGCCATGTGTTCACGCGCTTTGGCGACCTGAAGATCCGCAACGCGCGCCACAAGACCGATCCGCGCCCGCTGGACGAGACCTGCAGCTGCTACGCCTGTGCCGGTGCCAGCGGCATCCCCTACGCCGAAGGCGGCCGTGACGGCTTCAGCCGCGCCTACCAGCACCACCTGGAAAAGTGTGGCGAGATGCTCGGCCCGATGCTCACCACCATCCACAACCTGCACTACTACCTGAATCTGATGCAGGAAATCCGCGATGCCATGGATGCCAACCGCTTCGAGGCTTTCGTGCAGCAGTTCCACGCCGACCGCGCACGCGGCGTCTGATCCCGCACGCCGGCACTGACACGGCAGGCAGCAAAAAGGCCTTCCCCCTTGCGGGTGGAAGGCCTTGCCGTTTGCGCCTCAGCGCAGCGGATTATTGCTTGGCAAAGGGATCGGGACGCGGCGTGCTGTCACCCGACACCGGCAGTTGCGGCAGTGCAAAGTTCGGCTGGTCGCCGGTCAGCGTCTTCAGGAAGGCGACGATCTTGGCGTTCTCGTCTTCCGTGAAGGTGCGGCCCAACTGCAGCTTGCCCATGGTGTCCACGGCTTCGGTCAGCGTCATGGCCGCGCCATCGTGGAAGTAGGGATAGGTCAGTTCCACGTTACGCAGCGTCGGCACCTTGAACAGGAAGCGGTCCTGGTCAGACTTGGTCACGTCCATGCGGCCCTGGGCCGTGTGTGCCGTCTTGTAGGCTTCGACCACGCCCATTTTCTGGAATGAGGCACCGCCCACGTTGGGGCCGTTGTGGCAGGCCACGCAGCCAGCCGACTTGAACAGCTCGTAACCCGCCAGCTCGTCGGCGGTGATGGCCGAGTCGTCACCCAGCAGCCACTTGTCGAAACGGGAGTTGGGCGTGACCAGCGTTTCCTCGAAAGCCGCCAGCGCCGTCGTCACCTGGTCGATATCGATCTTGTCGCTCTTGAAGACCTCGGTAAATTCCTGCTTGTAGCCCGGAATGGTTTCCAGCAGGGCCACGGCCAGATCGTGCGTGAAGGCCATTTCCACCGGGTTGGCAATCGGGCCGCCGGCCTGTTCCTTCAGGTCCTTGGCGCGGCCGTCCCAGAACTGGGCGATGTTCAGGCTGGAGTTCAGCACGGTGGGCGAGTTGATGCCGCCCTTCTGCCAGCGGTCGCCGATGGAAGCGGCCAGGTTGTCAGAGCCACCCATGCTCAGGTTGTGGCAGGAGTTGCAGGAGAAACCGCCGGAGCGCGACAGGCGCGGATCAAAGAACAGCTTCTTGCCCAGTTCGACCATGGCCGGATCCTTGATCTCGGCCACCGGAATCGGCTTGATCAGCTCATTGCGGACCGCAGCAGCCGGTGCCGCTGCCGTGGCGGAAGCCGGTGCAGAAGCAGCAGCGCTGGCAGCAGCAGAGGCGGCCGGGGCAGCCGTCGGGGCTGCAGGCTTCTGGTCATTGCCACAGCCAACGAGTCCGAGGGTCAGGGCCGTGATGACCGCCGCGGTCAAGGCATTGAGTTTCTTGTAGGCCATGGGCATTTTCTCCTGTCTGCACATGCGTGCTTGCGTTATAGATGCATTTGCAGTGCAGAACGGGATCACCACCAAAGGCTACAAAATCCACACTGATATTGGGGATTCTGTCTGTATTCCTGGCACATGACAAGATTTGACCGAGTGTAACAGTGGGTTTTCAGAATACATCCGGCGGGCCGATCAGCAGGCGGTCCACCACGCGGCGCAGCAGGCCGTAGTGCAGCTGGCACAGGCGTTGCCAGTCCTCGCCAGCAGCGGCACCCGTCAAGGGATCCTGCAGTGCCACGCGCACCTGTCCGGGTGCCAGTTCACGCACGCTGGCTCGCAGCGGCAGCAGCACGCACAGGTCCGGATCGATCTGCCGCACCTGCTCCAGCACGCGCGGTGCGCAGACCGACAGCAGCACCTGGTTGCGGCGCGCTGCGGCATCGGACAGATCCTGCTCCTGCCAGATCTGCAAGTCCTCGGCCTCCAGCGCCTTGCGTACATCGCCGAGCGCGGCATGGAACGGCCGGTGCACCTCCACCGTCAGCGCAAAGGCCGGCCGGCACGCGCTCCCTGCATCGGCAGGCTGGCGCGCCGGCGAGGTCCGGCTGAGGAAAGGCCACACCATCTGCGCCTGCTCCGCCGGGACTCAGCCCTGCTGCAGGGCGCGCTCCAGCGCATCGATGAACAGCGCCGGCACGTTGCAACCCGTCTGGTCGTGGATTTCCTGGAAACAGGTCGGGCTGGTGACGTTGATCTCGGTCACCTTGGTGCCGATGATGTCCAGGCCAATCAGCAGCAAGCCACGCGGTGCCAGCGCCTCGCCAATCGCCAACGCCGTGGCACGGTCGGCATCGCTCAGCGGCTGCGCCACGCCCTTGCCGCCGGCGGCCAAGTTGCCGCGCACCTCGCCACCCTGCGGAATGCGCGCCAGACAGAACGGCACCGGCTCGCCGCCAATGATCAGCACGCGCTTGTCGCCCTCGGCGATTTCCGGCAGGAACTTCTGCACCATCACCGTGTTCTGGCCACCCTGATTCAGCGTGTCGATGATGCTGCCCAGGTTCAGGCCGTCGGCCTTGACGCGGAAAATGCCGGCACCGCCCATGCCGTCCAGCGGCTTCAGGATGATGTCCTGGTGCTCGGCATGGAAGGCGCGGATGTCGGCGGCGCGGCGCGTCACCAGCGTCGGCGCGATGAACTGCGGGAATTCGAGGATGGAGAGCTTTTCCGGCTGCTCGCGCAGTGCGCCCGGGCGGTTGAACACGCGTGCGCCCTCGCGGCCGGCCTGCGTCAGCAGGTGCGTGCAGTAGATGTATTCGGCATCGAAGGGCGGATCCTTGCGCATCAGCACGGCGTCAAAATCGCGCAGCGCGGCGACGCGGCGCTCGCTGCCCTGCTGCTCGGCGCGGAACCACTGCGGCTTCTCGCCGGTGAGCGTGATGTCGCGCACATCGGCTGTCACCAGCTGCTGGCCGGACTGGCTGTGCGCCACCCAGCTCAGGTCGGCCGGCTCGCACACGCTGATGCGGTAACCACGCGCCTGCGCCTCGCGCATCATGGCAAAGGTAGTGTCCTTGTAGATGACGAAGGATTCGATCGGGTCGGCAACAAACAGCAGGTGCATGGGGTTCCTTTCAGGCAATCTGACCCTGCACTTTACCCTGTTTGGCTCACACCCGTCGGCGCGGTACGCCTTCCTGCACCAGCAGTGCGACCATGCCGGCGACCACGCCCCAGAAGGCCGAACCGATGCCGAGCAGCTCGACGCCGCTGAGCGTGACCAGGAAGGTGATCACCGCCACTTCGCGATGACGTTCCGGGCCCAGGCCCGCCACCAGGCTGCTGGCAATCGTGGACAGCAGCGCCAGCCCGGCCACCGCCTGCACCAGTTGCAGCGGGAAGGCCGCCAGCAGGCCGGCCACCATCACGCCGCCAATGCCGATCACGATCATCAGCAGGCCCCAGACCACGGCTGCCATGTAGCGCCGCGTCGGGTCTTCATGCGCCTCGCGGCCCATGCAGATGCTGGCGGTGATGGCGCTGAAGTTGATCGCATAGCAGCCAAACGGCGCCAGCACCAGCGACACCATGCCGGTCAGCGTGATCAGCGGCGATACCGGCAGCGCATAGCCGGCAGCACGGAAGGCCGCCACGCCAGGCAGGTTCTGCGATGCCATGGTGACGACGAACAGCGGCAGCGCCATGCTGACAATCGCCTGCCAGTGGAAATCCGGCTCCATGAACACCGGCCGCGCCAGGCCAAAGGCCAGCGCCGAGGTATCGAGCATGCCGGTGAGCGCGGCCCAGGCGATGCCGGCGATCAGCGTCCAGAGCATGGCGTAGCGCGCGCTGAAACGTTTGCCCAGCAGATAGACCAGCAGCATGCAGAGCACCAGCCCCGGCGCCGTGGTGGCGGCACCAAAGGCCTGCATGGCAAAGCGTGCCAGCACGCCTGCCAGCAGTGCCGCTGCCACCGCCATCGGAATCCGGTCCATGATGCGCTCGAACCAGCCGCTGACGCCGCTGGCCACGATCAGCAGCGAGCTGACCATGAAGGCGCCCACCGCCTGGCTCAGCGTGAACTGGCCAGTGGCGGCAGCCGTGGCCAGCACCACCGCGCCCGGCGTGGACCAGGCCATCATCACCGGCTTGCGCAGCAGCAGCGAAGGCACCAGGCTGGTCAGGCCGCAGGCGATGCACAACGCCCAGATCCAGGACGCGGTTTCTTCGGTCGTCGCGCCCAGGCCATGCGCGGCCTGGAAGATGATGGCGACCGAGCTGGTAAAGCCGACCAGCGTGGCGACAAAACCGGCCACCCAGGCGGTGGTCGACATGTCGCGCGCCCAGTCACGCAGGGGAAGGGAAGGCAAGCGGAGCATGGGCAGGCGCTGGATCGGCAGGCAAGGGGGGACGGAATCAGCCCTGCAATTCGCGGTCGCGCGCGATGCAGGCGGCAATCGCCTGCTTGACCGCATGGCGGAAACCATGGGCATCGAGCGCATTCACGCCGGCAATCGTGGTGCCGCCGGGCGAGCAGACCCGGTCTTTCAACACCCCGGGGTGCTCGCCGGTGTCCAGCACCATGCGGGCCGATCCGGCCACAGCCTGGGCCGCGATGCGCTGGGCATCGGCGCGCAGCAGGCCGGCAGCGACGCCGGCATCGGCCATGGACTCGATCAGGATATCGATGAAGGCCGGCGAGCAGCTAGCCAGCGCCATGAAGGCGCTGAAGTCCTTCTCGCCAATCTGCACCACCTCGCCACAGGCCGCAAACAGCGACTTGACCAGTTCCAGCTCATCCGGCGTGACCGGCGCATTCGGCGCGATCGCCGTCATGCCCTGGCCGATCAGCGCCGGCGTGTTGGGCATCACGTGGAACAGTCTGGCCTCGCTGCCGTACATGGTTTCGAGGCGCTCCATCGTCATGCCGGCGGCAATCGATACCAGCAGCACGCCGGGCTTGAGCTGCGGACGGATCTCGGCCGCCAGATCGGCATATTGCTGCGGCTTGACGCCGAGGATGATGACATCGGCCTGCTGCACCGCCTCGGTGTTGCTGGCAGCCACCTGCACGCCCAGCTCGTCGGCCATGGACTGCGCATCGGCGGCGTTGAGCGAGGTGATGCGCACCTGCTGCGCCGGCACCAGGCCGGCACGCAGCACGCCGCTGAGGATGGCGCGGCCCATGTTGCCGCAGCCGAGAATCGTCAATTGCATGGACATCGCGTGTCTCCGTATCGATGCGGGGCTCAGCCCAGTTTCTGCTTCAGCAGCGCGTTGACCTGGCCCGGGTTGGCCTTGCCCTTGCTGGCCTTCATGACCTGGCCGACCAAGGCGTTGAAGGCCTTGTCCTTGCCCGCCTTGTATTGTTCGACGTTGCCCGGGTTGGCCGCGATCACCTCGTCGATGATGGCTTCCAGCGCGCCGGTATCGTTCATCTGCTTCAGGCCCTTGGCCTCGATCAGGGCATCGACTTCGTTGCCTTCACCGGTCCACAGCGCCTCGAACACCTGGCGGCCGGCGGCGTTGCTGATGGTGCTGTCGGCAATGCGCTGGATCAGCGCCGCCAGCTGCGTGGCAGATACCGGGCTTTGCGCGACCTCGATCTCGTCGGCATTCAGGCGGCGCGACAGCTCGCCCATGACCCAGTTGCTGCTCAGCTTGGGCTGGCCGCTGGCCTGCGCCACCTGCTCGAAGAAGGCCGCCATGTCGCGGCTCAGCGTCAGCTGGCTGGCATCGTATTCGGGCAGACCGTAATCATGGACAAAGCGCTCGGCCATCTGGCGCGGCAGTTCCGGCATGTCGGCCTGCACTTGCGCCACCCATTCAGGCGCAATCACCAGTGGCGGCAGGTCGGGATCGGGAAAATAGCGGTAATCGGCCGCATCTTCCTTGGTCCGCATGGCGCGCGTCTCGCCGGTGTCGGGATCGAACAGCACGGTAGCCTGCTGGATCTCGTAGCCGTCTTCCAGCTGCTCGATCTGCCAGCGGATCTCGTAATCGATCGCCTGCTGCATGAAGCGGAAGCTGTTGAGGTTCTTGATCTCGCGGCGCGTGCCCAGCGGCTCACCCGGCTTGCGCACGCTGACGTTGGCATCGCAGCGAAACGAGCCTTCCTGCATGTTGCCGTCACAGATGCCGATCCAGGTCACGATCTTGTGCAGCTCCTTGGCATAGGCCACGGCCTCCTCGGTGCTGCGCATGTCGGGCTCGGTCACGATTTCCAGCAGCGGCGTGCCGGCGCGGTTCAGGTCGATGCCGCTCTGGCCGATGAAATCCTCGTGCAGCGACTTGCCGGCATCTTCTTCCAGGTGGGCACGCACCAGGCGCACCGTCTTCTTCTCGTCACCAACGTAGAACGATACCTCGCCGCCCTGCACCACCGGAATCTCGAACTGGCTGATCTGGTAGCCCTTGGGCAGGTCCGGGTAGAAATAGTTCTTGCGCGCAAAAATGCTGCGCGGCGCGATATGCGAACCCACTGCCAGACCGAAGCGGATGGCGCGATCAACCACGGCACGGTTCATCACCGGCAGCGTGCCCGGCAGCGCCAGGCAGACGGCGCTGGCCTGGGTGTTGGGTTCGGCACCAAAGGCGATGCTGGTGCGACTGAAAATCTTGCTCTGGGTCGACAGCTGGGCATGCGTCTCGAAGCCGATCACGACTTCATAGCCCTGGACGAGTTGCGTTGTGCTCTTGCTCATGGTGCTCAGATTCCTTGCGGCGCGCGCTGATGCCAGTCGGTGGCTTGCTGGAAGCGGTGGGCGGCGTTCAGCAGGCGGCCTTCCTGCAGGTAGTTGCCAATCAACTGCAGACCAACCGGCATGCCGGCCTCGCCGAAACCGGCCGGCACGCTCATCGCCGGCAGGCCGGCCAGCGATGCCGACAGCGTGTAGATGTCGGCCAGGTAATCATCCAGCGGGCTCTTCTCGGCACCCAGCTTGCCGGCCACACGCGGGGCCACCGGGCCGGCGATCAGGTCGCACTGGGCAAACGCCTGCTGCAACTGCTCGGCCAGCAAGCGGCGGATCTGCTGTGCCTTCAGGTAGTAGGCATCGTAGTAGCCATGGCTCAGCACATAGGTGCCGGTCAGGATGCGGCGCTTGACCTCTTCACCAAAACCTTCTTCGCGTGTCTTCTCGTACATGTCGGTCAAATCACCGTACCGGGCAGCACGATGGCCGTAACGCACGCCATCGAAACGGCTCAAATTGCTGCTGGCTTCGGCCGGGGCAATGATGTAGTAGACCGGAATGCTCACCGGCACCAGCGGCAGGGAAATGTCCACCAGCTTCGCGCCCAGCTTTTCGTATTCCTTCAGCGCCTCCTGCACGGCGGCGCGCACGTCGTCGCTCAGGCCTTCGTCCATGAACTCGCGCGGCACGCCGATACGCAGGCCGTCGATGCTGTCGTTCAGCTTCAGGCTGTAATCCTCGACCGGCACATCAAGCGACGTGGCATCACGGTCGGCATCCACACCGCTCATGGCGCTCAGCAGCAGCGCGCAGTCCTCGGCCGTGTGTGCCATCGGGCCGGCCTGGTCCAGGCTGCTGGCGTAGGCAATCATGCCGTAGCGGCTGACGCGGCCATAGGTCGGCTTGATGCCGGTGACGCCACAGAACGAGGACGGCTGGCGGATCGAGCCGCCGGTATCGGAGCCGGTGGCACAGGGGGCCAGCTGCGCCGCCAGCGCCGCCGAGCTGCCGCCCGAGGAGCCACCCGGCACACGCGTCAGGTCCCAGGGGTTGAGCGTCTTGCCGAAGGCGGAGTTTTCGGTGCCCGCGCCCATGGCAAATTCGTCCATGTTCAGCTTGCCCAGCGTGACCATGCCGGCACCGGCATCCTGACCGCCCTGGTCCTGGTTGCCAAAGCCCAGGCGTGCCACCACGGTGGCGTCAAACGGGCTGCGGTAGCCTTCCAGCATCTTGCTGGCGGCGGTAGTCGGCCACTCGCGCGTGACGAACACGTCCTTGTGCGCGATCGGCACGCCGGTCAGCGGCGTGGCCTGGCCGGCGGCGATGCGCGCATCGGCCTGGGCTGCCTGCTGCAGCGTGGCATCGGCATCGATGCTCAGGTAGGCGTTGATATCGGCGCGGGCCTGGCTACGGGCCAGGAAATGCTGCGCCAGTTCGGTGGCACTGGCCTGGCCGCTCTGCAGCAGGCGGCCCAGTCCGGCCACGGTTTGGGTGTGGAATTCGCTCATGGTGGAAATCTGTTGCGGGTCTGTGGGAGGCACGCGGCCTTACTCGATCACCTTGGGCACCAGGAACAGGCCGTTCTCGACCGCCGGGGCGCTGCGCTGGTTGGCTTCGCGCTGGTTGGGTTCGCTGGCGACGTCGTCGCGCAGGCGCAGGGCCACTTCCTGCATCACGTCAGTCGGGTGTGCCAGCGGCTGCACGCCGGTGGTGTCCACCTCCTGCATGGCACCGACCACGGTGTCGAAAAACTGGTTGAGATGATCCTGCAGGCGCGGGCTTTCCTCGGCGGTCAGCGACAGCCGGGACAGCTTGGCAATGGAGGCGATATTTTCTGCGGTAAGGGACATGGAGCAATCTCTTGTCGGATGAACGCCACGCCAGTGCCGGGCAGCTGCTGCAGGGCTGATGGTGCAATGCAACAAAAGGGCTTGACCGGACGCCAAAAGTGACGTTCGGATACTGACGCAATACGGCGGATAAGGTATTATCCTAGGTTTGGAACCGGTCTGCGAATGGCCGTGCGCAATGCCGTTGCCAACGTCCTGTCCAAGACGATCGCCATGGTGCCCGCAGCGCCCGCATCCCCTTCCCGAAACAGACACTTCCCCCATATGCAGCGCCGCCGCAGGCATCTCTTGCGACGGGCTTGAAGGATCCTACCCATGTTTTCTGGTTTCCGCCGGTACTTCTCGACTGACCTGGCCATCGACCTCGGCACCGCCAACACCCTGATCTGCACCCGTGACAAGGGCATCGTCCTGGACGAGCCCTCCGTCGTGGCGATCCGCCACGAAGGCGGCCCCAACGGCCGCAAGGTGATCCAGGCCGTCGGCCGTGACGCCAAGGCGATGCTTGGCAAGGTGCCCGGCAACATCGACGCGATCCGCCCGATGAAGGACGGCGTGATCGCCGATTTCGTCGTCACCGAGCAGATGATCAAGCAGTTCATCAAGATGGTGCATCCGCGCTCGGTGCTGCGCCCCAGCCCGCGCATCATTGTCTGCGTGCCCTGCGGCTCGACCCAGGTCGAGAAGCGCGCCATCCGTGACGCGGCCCTTGGCGCCGGCGCCAGCGACGTGTTCCTGATCGAGGAGCCCATGGCCGCCGCCATCGGTGCCGGCCTGCCGGTGTCCGAAGCCAGCGGCTCGATGGTGGTCGACATCGGCGGCGGTACCACCGAAGTCGGCGTGATCAGCCTGGGCGGCATGGTCTACAAGGGCAGCGTGCGCGTCGGTGGCGACCGTTTCGACGACGCCATCATCAACTACATCCGCCGCAACTACGGCATGCTGATCGGCGAGCAGACCGCCGAGGCGATCAAGAAGGAAATCGGTTCTGCCTTCCCCGGCTCCGAAGTCAAGGAGATGGAAGTCAAGGGCCGTAACCTGTCCGAAGGCGTGCCGCGCAGCTTCACCATCAGCAGCAACGAGATCCTCGAGGCGCTGAGCGAGCCGCTCAACCAGATCGTCAGCGCCGTCAAGACCGCGCTGGAGCAGACCCCGCCCGAACTGGGTGCCGACATTGCCGACCGCGGCATGATGCTGACCGGCGGTGGCGCCCTGCTGCGTGACCTGGATCGCCTGCTGGCCGAAGAAACCGGCCTGCCGGTGCTGGTGGCCGAAGACCCGCTGTCCTGCGTGGTGCGCGGCTGCGGCATCGCGCTGGAGCGCATGGACCGCCTCGGCAGCATCTTCACCGACGACTGAGTTCTGTCGGAGCCGGCTGCACGCCGGTTCTGCCAGATACGCCTGCCATGGCCCTGGACACCCTGGAACGCAGCACGCCCCGCCTGTTCCATCGCGGGCCGTCTCCCCTGACCCAACTGGGCATCGCCGCCATCGTGGCGGTGTTCCTGATGCTGGCCGACAGCCGCTTTCAGGTGGGCAATTCGGCGCGATCGGTGCTGGCCACCGTGCTGGCGCCGCTGCAGTGGCTGAGCGCGCAACCGGTGAAATCGGTCAACCTGATGGGCGATTACGTCACCACGCTGGACAGCGCGCGCCAGAGCCAGGAGCAGGCCGCCCTGCTGATTGCACAGCAGGCACTCAAGGCCCAGCGCGCCGAGCTGCTGCAGCGTGAAAACGAACAACTGCGCCAGATGCTCAGCCTGCAGCAGGCGCTGCCGATCCAGGCACGCGCCGCCGAGATCGTCTATATCGCGCCCGATCCGTTCACGCGCAAGGTCGTCATCAACAAGGGCAGCGCCCAGGGCGTGGCACTGGGCTCGCCGGTGATCGACTCCACCGGCCTGCTCGGCCAGACGATCCGCGTGTTCCCGCTCAGCAGCGAAGTCTCGCTGATCGACAACCCCGAGTATTCCGTGCCCATCCTCAACACGCGCAGCGGCCAGCGTGGCCTGGCCTTTGGCGATGGCGAAGCTTCCCAAGCCGGCATGCTGGAAGTGCGCTTTGTCTCGCACAATGCCGATTTCCAGGTCGGTGACGTGCTCACCACCAGCGGCAGCGGCGGCATCTACCCGGCCGGCCTGCCGGTCGGTACCGTGACCGTGGTCGAACGCCAGAGCAGCACCTCGTTCTCGCGCGTGCAGGTGCAGCCTTCGGCACGCCCGCTGGCGCTCGGCTATGTGCTGGTGCTGGATCCGCAACCGGTGGTGCAGCAGGAGGCCGCCGCAGCCGCGGCTGATGCCGCCAGCCAGCCGGCATCGACAGGGAGCGCGCCATGAGCCTGCACCGCACCGAGCAGCTGCTGCTGCCCGTCAAGCCCTGGTTCATCGTCGGCAGCCTGTTCGTGGCGCTGCTGCTGAACCTGCTGCCGTTTGGCCGCACGCCCTGGGTGCCCGACATCCTGCTGCTGGTGCTGGCCTTCTGGGTATTGCAGCAGCCGCTGTTCGTCGGCGTGACGATCGCCTTCCTGTGCGGGCTGGTGATGGACGTGCACCACACGACCTTGCTCGGCATGCACGCGCTGGCCTACAGCATCGTGGCCTGCCTGATGCACCTGTCGCGCCGCCACCTGCAATGGTTCTCGCCCTGGTCGCAGATGCTGCAGGTGTTCGGCATCCTGCTGCTGGGCCATGGCTGCCTGTGGCTGCTGCGCCTGATTGCCGGTGGCGATTTTCCCGGCTGGTCGCTGTTGCTGGCGCCGGTGATCGAGGCCGTGCTGTGGCCCTTCATCAGCCTGCTGCTGCTGGCACCGCAGCGCCTCGCGCCCGACCGCGACCTGACGCGTCCACTGTGAGCCGCCTGTGGCCATGATGTCCGGACTGCATTCCGCCAGTGATATCCGCAACGCCGAGGCGCAGCAGAGCGCCTTCCGGCTGCGCCTGCTGGCCATGGGCGCGCTGGTGCTGATCTGCTTCAGCCTGCTGGTCTGGCGCTGGAGCGTGCTGCAGATCGCGCGCCACGACACCTACCTGGAACAGGCCGAACGCAACCGCACCGCCCTGCTGCCGATCGTGCCCAGCCGCGGCCAGATCATGGACCGCAACGGCATCGTGCTGGCGACCAACTACTCGGCCTACACGCTGGAGCTGACGCCCAGCAAGATCGATGACGTGGACGAGACGATTGATGCGCTGGCCGAGATCATCCCGATTTCCGATGCCGATCGGCGCCGCTTCAAGCGCTTGCGCCAGGACAGCCGCAGCTTCGAGGCAGTGCCGCTGCGCAGCCGCCTGAGCGAGGAAGAAATCGCGCGCTTCTCGGCACAGCGCTACCGTTTTCCGGGCGTGGCCATCAATGCCCGGCTCTACCGCTACTACCCGTACACCGAAGCCGGCAGCCATCTGATCGGCTATATCGGCCGCATCAACCAGCGCGAGAAGGAACGCATCGAGGACAGCGACCTGGCCGACAACTACAAGGGCACCGAGCATATCGGCAAGCTCGGCGTGGAGCAGGCCTACGAGGAGCAGCTGCACGGCACCTCCGGCCGCGAGCAGATGGAAACCACCGCCGGCGGCTTTGTCGTGCGCCGGCTCGCCAGCACCCCGTCCACGCCGGGACAGAACGTGATCCTGTCGGTCGACATCAAGCTGCAGATGATGGTGGAGCAGCTGTTCGGCAAGCGCCGTGGCGCGCTGGTGGCGATCGATCCGCGTGACGGCCAGGTGCTGGCACTGGTCAGCGCCCCGACCTTCGATCCCAACCTGTTTGTCGACGGCATCGACCACGAGAGCTGGAATGCGCTGAACAATTCGCCGGACACGCCCTTGCTGAACCGCGCGATCCGCGGCACCTACCCGCCCGGCTCCACCTACAAGCCCTTCATGGCGCTGGCGGCACTGGAAACCGGCACCCGCACCGCCGGCACCACGATCCACGATCCCGGCTACTACATGTTCGGCAGCCACCGCTTCCGCAGCGGCCATGCGCTGGGCAGCGTCAACCTGCACCGCAGCATCGTCAAGTCGAGCAACGTCTACTATTACTCGCTGGCGCACGAGATGGGCGTGCAGAAGATCCATGATTTCATGGCACCGCTCGGCTTTGGCCAGTCCTCCGGCATCGACATACGCGGCGAGACGCGCGGCATCCTGCCCAGCCCCGAGTGGAAGCGCAACACCTACAAGCGCGCGGCCCAGCAGAAGTGGTTGGCCGGCGAGACGATTTCGCTCGGCATTGGCCAGGGCTACAACAGCTTCACCATGCTGCAGCTGGCGAATGCGCTGGCGACGCTGGTGAACGGCGGCCACAAGTACGAGCCGCGCGTGGTGCAATCGCTGCAGGATCCGGAAACGCGCCAGCTGCACACGCCGGAGCGGGACCCGGCGCAGGACCTGGGCTACCAGCCCGAGCACATCACCATGGTCAAGAACGGCATGGTGGGCGTGACGCTGGAAGGTACCGGCCGCGGCGTGTTTGCCGGTGCCGGCTACCTGAGCGGCGGCAAGACCGGTACTGCCCAGGCGGTATCGATTGCGCAGGGCCAGCGCTACAACGCGGCCGCACTGGCCGAGCGCAAGCGTGACCACTCGCTCTACGTGGCGTTTGCGCCGGCCGACAATCCGACGATTGCCGTGGCCGTGATCGTGGAAAACGCCGGTTTTGGTGCCACCGCCGCAGCCCCGATCGCGCGCCGCGTGCTCGACTACTGGCTGATGGGCCAATACCCGAACGAAGCCGATATCGCCGCCACCTCGGTCGGCCGCAGCAGCCGCCCGATGGGCACGCCGCTGCGCGTGGCCGACATGCCCTGGCCCCCCAAGGGCACGGCGATGCTGACGCAGAACGGCAACGGCCTGCCGATGGCGGTGCGCAGCACCGAGGCCATGGCGAGCGCGCCGTTGCCAGCCGCTACCGTTGCCAATGTCGCCCCGGCAGCGGCCACTACGCCGGCCTCTGCGGCTTCGTCGCCGGCTTCTGCCGCGGCAACCCTAGCACCGGCCAGCAGTCCCTACCTGCCGGCACCGGCGGGTGCGCTGTACCAGATCTTCCAGCCACGTCCGCCAGCGAGCGCCGCTTCCGGCGCGGCTGCCGCCAGCACACCGCAATCACCGACCAGCCCCGCCACGCGGCGCTGAATCCGGCCTTCCGGAAACAACAAGGGCGCGCTGTTGCCAGCGCGCCCTTGTCATGCAAGCCGACGGGAATCAGGCCTTGATGTTGTGGCCACCGTCCACATAGACCACGCTGCCGGTCTGGCCGCTACCGGCCAGGGTGCACAGCTGGGCAGCGGCATAACCGACTTCTTCCAGCGTCACCAGGCGACCCAGCGGGGCGCGCGTCACGGCGTCCTCGATCAGGGCGTCAAACTCGTTGATGCCGGAGGAGGCGCGGGTACGCATCGGGCCGGGAGACACGGCGTTGACGCGGATGTTCTGCTCGCCCAGCTCGTTGGCCAAGTAGCGCACGGTGCACTCCAGCGCCGCCTTGACCGGGCCCATCAGGCCGTAGTTGTCCACCACTTCCTGGGCACCATGGTAGCTCATGGAAATCAGCTGGCCACCATCTGTCATCAGCGGGACCGCCAGCTTGGCGGTGCGGATGAAGGAGTGGCAGGAAATGTCCATGGCCTGCAGGAAGCCGTCGGCCGAACTGTCCACCAGCGGACCGTGCAGGTCCTGTGCCGGGGCAAAGGCAATCGAGTGCACCACGGCATCCAGCTTGCCCCACTGCTGGCGCACGGTCTCGAACACCGCCTCCAGCGAGCCTTCCTGGCGCAGGTCCATCGGCATGAACAGCTCGGGCGCCACGCCCAGCTGCTCGGCCAGCGGCTGCACATGCGGCTTGGCCTTGTCATTCAGGTAGGTCAGCGCCAGCTCGGCACCCAGGCTGCGCATGGCAGCGGCACAGCCGTAGGCGATGGAGCTGGCATTGGCCACGCCCAGGATCAGGATGCGCTTGCCATCCAGACGCACGGCGGCCGGGTTGAACAGGGTCTCTTCGAGGGAGGTGGGCAGGTCGTGGAGGTTCATGGTGTTCTTCTTCAATTTTGTTGCAACGCAGCAATCTTACTCCCTATGACGTTACGGAAGGATGACGCGCCGCAGCAATTTGTGAACGGTCGTGATATTTGCCACTGATGCGCCCATCCTGCAGACAGATTGCACGCTTGGCACTACAGCCATGTCCGCCCTTGTCTGACACCGGCATGCGCCCTGGCCATTTAGGCTGAAGTCATGGTTCAACACGAGAAGGAGACACGCCATGACGACCTATACCCTGCGCCAAGTCCGCCCGCTGCTGACCCCTGATGAACTGAGCCTGTTCCAGGACAGCCGCCGCCAGTCGATCGGCCAGCTGAGTGTCCAGCAGCTGCGCAAGGCGATTGACCGTAGCCGCAGCCTGCGCGACAAGTACCGTGACCTGTATCGCCGCCAGACGGTGGAAACCCGGACCAGCCGCACCGCCGAAGGCAAGACGGCACGCTCCCAGCACGGTGGTGAAAACGCCCGCACACAACTCAAGTCCGACGTGCTGGCCGATGTGCTGCAGCGTTTCCAGCTGCGCCTGGACAAGGTGACCGAAACCGCTGGCAAGGTGATGGGCAAGAAGTCCGGAGCCAAACGCAAGCAGACCCGCCAGGCCGCTGCCGATGACAGTCCGGCCATGGACATCGAAACCCTGAAGCAGGATGTGCGCGATGCCCTGGCGGCCTCACGCGAGGCGCACGACAACCCGCTGCACGATGCCATGGAGCAGCACACCGATATCAGCGGCAAGGCCAGTGCCCAGGCGCATGGCGCGATGCCGACCGACATCCAGCCGGCAGCCTTGCGCCAGAACGTGCTGAAGCAGGATCCGGTCAACATGAAGATCCACGCCTCGGCACGCGGACGTGGCAAGGCGTATCAGGCGCATTCTGACAAGCGCGGCGAAGACAACAGCTGATCATCGGGCGCAGCAGCGCCCGCCCGGCTCCTCGCCCATGAAAAAACCGCATGCAGTACATGCATGCGGTTTCCCTTCATCCGGCGAGGGGATAACGATCAGCGCGCGCCACTGATCTCCACATCAACGCGGCGGTTCGACTGCAGGCAGGCGACCAGTGCTGCGCGCGCGGTATCGGTACACTGCACCACCGGCTGGCTTTCGCCCATGCCTGCGGCAGAGATGTTGGCCGCGGGCACGCCCTGATCGACCAGATAGCGACGCACGGTTTCTGCACGACGCTGCGACAGCGCCAGGTTGTAGGCATCGCTGCCCAGTCGGTCGGTATGGCCCACCACGCGCATGTGCGAGTTGCTGTCCAGCTGGCGCAGCTCACCGGCCAGGCGGTCCAGTTCGGAGCGGCCACCCGGCAGCATGTCAGCCAGTGCCGAACCGTCAAAACGGAACAGCGTATCGCCCTTCAGGCTGATCACGTGCGACTTGGCCGGCGCTGCCAGCGGCTGGCCATTCACGAAGCGTGCGCAATCCTCCGGGGCCCAGTAGAAGGACTGGCCCTTCATGTCCTTGTCGAAGATCACCTTGTACTGGCAGATCGTGACTGGACCATGCGGCACTTCGCGGAACTTCATCACGTAGTCCCATTCGCGCGCGCCCAGGGTCTCGCGGAAGTGCGGACGCCCGATCAGGTAGTACAGGTCATCCTTGGTGACGCCATTGCTGATCTTGCGCAGGTTTTCCACGTTCGGGAAGATGCCTTCGTGGATGCCCGAGGTCTTGTCGATGTCAGGGAAGATAATCTCGTCGGCCTGGCCCTGGTCATTCACGCCACGGCTCACGGTGGAGGTACAGGCGGCCAGTCCGGCGGCCGCTACCACGGTCAGCAGTGCGCCCGTCAGGCGGCCCAGTGTGTGCTTGTTCATGTTCTTTGCTCCAGATTGAATGTATTGAATCCATGATCCGGGTCGGCGTCACGCGGCAGGCGTGACGCCGGATCCCGTCAGCGCCACTGGTAGAGCGCACCTACGCCGGCACCCAGGTGCCCTTGCGTGTTGGTCGACAGGTTGCCCTTGAAGATCCACTTGCCGTTGTCCGACATGCCGGAGACACCCACCGCCATGCTGGACTGGCCATGGTAGGTACCACCGGCTACAGCCACGCCCTTGGCACCCGGCATCGTCACCTGCGGGATCGAGGCCGTAGCAATGGCATTGGCGACGCCGGCATAGGTATCCTTGGCGACGCCGTTGATCTGGTCACCCAGATTGCTGATCTTCTGATCGACGGCAAACAACTGGGAGCCATTGACGGCCTGCGTGCTGGTCGCGCTGACTTCGCCTGGAGCCACGTTGTTGATCGTGTTGCCGCCCATGTTCACCGTGGCACCTTTCTGCACCGTCAGGTGATCGCCCACGGTAGTTCCGCCCTGCAAGGTCACTTCGCCGGTAAAGGTCGGGTTGTCCACCACGTTCACCTGCAGCTGCTTGTCGCGCAGCGACACCGTGGTGTTCTTGCCATCGATCACGTTGACAGTGTCATTGCCAGCGATATGGCTGCTGGTACCACCATTGGCCTGCAGGTTCCAGCCCGGATTGACAGTCAGGTCCACTGCCTGCAGCGCGTCGTTGACCGTGGTGTAGGTCTTGCCTCCCACATTCAGGCCCGCATTCACGGTGTTGGTCGTGGCGTTGTAGGTGCTAGCACGTTGGCGATGTTCTGGCCAGTCTGGTGCAGCTGGCTGCCATTCACGGCCTGCTTGCTGTCAGCCGACAGGGTCGCCGGTGCCACGTTGTTGATCGTGACGCCGCTGCTGGTATCGCCATTCGGGCCGACCAGCGTCACCTGGCTGGTGCTGGTGAACGGATCTGCCGCGGGCGTGTTGCCACCGGCTGCGGTGTTGGTCGTGGTGTACTGCAGCGCAGACGGAGCAGCCGAGACCGTCACCTTGGACGTGCCGGTGGCATCCTGCGTTACATCCACACGCGTGCTGGTGTTACCTGCAACAAAGTCCACGCGCTTGCCTGGGGCCACGTTGCCGACCTTGCCAGCGGCATTGCCGATGTCCCAGCCGGCATTGGCCACAGCCGCCACGTCCTTCAGCTGGCCGTAGTTGACGGCATCGGTATCTGCCACGCCGGCCTTGACGTTGCTGATGGTGGTGCCGGCTGCATTGATGCCGCCCTGGGTCACGCTCGGGCCACCATTGATCTCCAGGCCGTTGCTGGTGACCTTGGTGTTGCCTGCGGTCAGGCCCTCGTTGTTGATGACGGTGCCGCCGGCATTCACGCTGTCAACGTTCAGGTTGTTGGCCAGATTGAAGGTCGCCGTGTTGCCGATATTGCTGATCAGGATGTTGCCATCGATGTTGGTCAGCTGCACGGTATCGCCGGGCTTGACGTTGCTGGCGGTACCCGTGTCAGTGGCCAGGTTCCAGCCCTTGTTGGCGATCTGCTGCACGCTGTTGAGCTGGCTGACGTTGACCGCATCGGTCGCCGCCGTGCCGGCCGTCACGCCAGTGATCTTGCCACCGCCGTCGGCGTTGATGGTCACATTGCCAAACTTGGGCGAATCCGCCATTTGCAGCTGGATCGCGCCCGTTGCAGAATCGGTCACCGTCTTCAGGTTGGTGCCGCTATAGCTGCCTGCCGCCGATGCCAGGCCGCGGATCGCCAGCGTCTGGCCCAGATCACGGTGCTCCGTGCTGCCCTCGTTGCCACTGAAGTTCAGGCCATCTGTCTTCAGCTGGTTCAGCTGGCTGACGTTCACGGCATCGGTATCATCGGTGCCCTTGGCTACGTTGACGATCTTGTTGCCGGCCATGTCGGCACCCTGGTTGAAAGTTGCCGTGTTGTTCACCACCAGCGGGCCGTTCAGCGTTGTGCCGCCCGTCACTGTCAACGGACCACCGACATTCACCGCTCCCGTGGTGGTCAGCGTCGTGGCCTGCACGTTCGAGAACACCGGGTTATCTGCCATCTGCACCTGAATCTGGCCAGTCGCCTTATCGGCAAACGTCTGCACGTTCTTGGCCGTGTACGGTCCGGCTACTGCGGCATCAGCCGACAGGCCTGCCGCCACCTGAGTCGTCGCGCCAATGATGGGCAGCGTGCCACCCAGATCCTTGTGCACGATATTGGTGCCGGCGGCATCAGTGAAGTTCAGGCCAGTCGTGACCAGCTTGTCGGCCGTCGCATACAGCTGGCTGCCGTTGATGGCATCGGTGCTGGTGGCACTGATTTCACCCGCAGCGACGTTCTGGATGCGGCGCTCCTCGCCGGCTGCGCCAACCGACACCGCACCCACGCTGGTCTTACCGGCAAAGCCGCCGTAGGTGATGCCTTGCACCGTGGCCGTATCCACGGTCCCGGTCAGGCCCCCTGTCGTGGTGGTGCCAGCCGTATAGGTACGGGTAAGGTTGGCCGTACCTATGCCGCTGGCCGTACTGGCCGTGCTGTTGTCACCCAGATAGACCGAGTTCTCGGCCGTCTTGCCGTAGGGAACGGGTGTCGCGCCAGCAGTAGCCGAGTTATTGACGTTGCTGCCAAGAACATATGTGTTGCTGGAGTTGACAACGTTATTGTTGCCCAGGATGAACGCGTTCGGTGCCGCACTGGTGATCGCGTTGTTATTGCCGATCCCGTAGCTGCTGTCAGCGTCGATGTAGGTCGGGTCGCCGATGGCACCGGAGTTGTGGCCAGTGACCACGTTACCCGTGCCAATGCTGATCGACTGGTTGCCCAGCGCCTGCGCGCCCTTGCCAATGGCGACCGCTAGTGGTGCCTGCCACGGACATGGTGCCCAGGGCGATTGAGTCGTTGCCGACCGCCACCGCTTTCTGGCCTAGCGCCACTGCCCGATCAACGGTCAACGGTGCGGTCCCCGCCGCCATATTTGCACCGCTACCCAACGCAAGGTTGTCGCTGCCAATAGTGTTGGCACCCGCACCCTTGCCAATTGCGGTGTTGTAATTGCCAGTCGTGTTTCGTGCGGAGTTTTCACCAATGGCAATATTGCCGTCGCCAGTCAGGTGCGAGCCCGCATTGAAGCCATACGATGAATTGTTGTTGCCAATTGCGCCTTCGCCTGCGAATTCGCCTACACCAACGTTGCGATCTCCCTTAACAAACCAACCACTGAACAAACCCAGGCCGACGTTCGAACTGCCGACTGTACTTCTGCCGGCAAGTTGACCGACAAACACATTGACGTCGCCGGTGGATGGGCTCCCTGCGCCATTTCCAATGAAAATGCTATGGCCTGGTCCTGGCATGTAGTGGGAGTACCCGGTAGGAGCCGCATTGACGTTCGAACCGGCGTTCATGCCGATTGCGACGCTCTCTCCAGCCACCTGGTTTCGGACATTGGTGGTATCGGCAAACAAATTGCTGCCTGTCCCGTTGCTGCCGATGGCAACGTTGGTCCCCGTCCCATAGATCGTGTTACCCACTTTCCAGCCAAGCGCCAGGTTGACATGGGAATGTGTGTCCATGCCGGACTGCGACCCCACTGTCGTCGAACCAACGCCGCCGGCTAGCGAGCTGGTACCGATCGCCACGCTGCTATGCGGCTGGAGGTTGTCGATCGCATAGGTCTTTGCACCATAGCCAATTGCCGTCGAACTGGTTGCTGCGGTGATTGCCCCAAAGCCGATCGCAACCGATTTCTCGCCATTACCGACAGAACTCGGGTTGGACGGAAACGCCAGCTGGGTCTCGGCACCTCGTCCCAACGCGAGCGAGCCGTTCGTGTTTGCGGATGCCCCGTCGCCTATGGCGACTGCAGTGCCGCCGGAAGCCATCGCATTGACGCCGGCGGCTACCGAGTTCACGCCACTGGCACCATCGTTGTTGTAGTTGCCCTGAGGCACGCCGCCATCGTTGACGCTGTAGTAGTGCGTCTGCCCTGCAGCAATCGCCTGGTTGGTCGCCACGGCACTATCACCAGCCGCATTCGCCGCCTTGCCAATGGCGATCGCGCTGGCACCGGAAGCCGATGTCGTGCCGCCATTGGTCCTGTCTGGATCACATAGCAGGCTGCTCGCGCCGGTACCGATCTCGCACTTGACGACCGGTTGCGCTTGCACCGTCAACGGCAGCACAGCCGACAAAGCCACAACCATTGCCGACAGCAGCATCCACTTGCGCCCACCACCTGTGTCTTCCGGCGTCGACAAGCCCAAGACCGACCGGACCGCCTTGTGGCTCTTCTTGCCACGCGCCGACTCTATTTCCGAAACTGCGACCCAAGCGCCCAGCGCCTCATTCCAGACCGATTTATACGACTTGTTCATGTCTCCACCTCATCATTGACAAAGCAACCAATGCAGCATGTTGCATGCATCTATTTACATAAAAAAGTTATATAACCCCTGCAATCTTTTGCATCTCTTAACCAAGCTAGTCGGTTAAGTCTCAAGTGTGAAAAATGTCACAGTACAGACAGTTATCTCATTCTGATCTCCCCATTCTCCTGAACAACAGTCCCTGACAGGCCTAGCTTACTGGTTGTACACCTCCAGCCCCAGCGCCACCACCGTCGCCACCTCCGTCCCCACCGCCTCACGAAATTCACGCTCTGCCTGCGCCACGGCGCGCTCAAAACCACCCAACCAGGCCAGACCCTGCGGCGTGAACACGATCAGGCGCGCACGCGCATCGCGCGGATCGGGCCCGCGCTGCACGATGCCCCAGGCCTCGCACTGGTCCACCAGGGCCGCCATGGCCTGCTTGCGCATGCCGGCAGCCTCGGCCAGCTCGGTCAGCCGGTTGCCTTGCAAGGACAAATGCCGCGTGATGTGCACATGTGCCGCACTCACCTGCTGCCGCGCTGCCAAGTTGGACAGCGCCAGCGGCACTTCGGGATCGTGTGCCATCAGCTGCAGCACGCGTGCATCAAAGCGGCGCAAGGCTTCGCCGAGCAGGCGGCCCAGATGGCTGGCGCGCCAATCGCCCGTGGTATAGCGTGGTTCCTGCAGATAGTTAGTCATGCAAACTGCCCTTTAATCATGATTTTTTGATTCTACCCTCGCCTATACTCCTGCTCATGCATACATGCTGTATGTTTTGACATATAATACTTTTCACCTCATTTAACCAGGAGCATTCCATGAGCACGATTGATCAGGCAGAAAAGGCAAAAGCACTGCAAGCCGCACTGGCGCAGATCGAAAAGCAGTTCGGCAAGGGCACCATCATGCGCCTGGGCGAAGGCGAGCCCGTGCAGGACATCCAGACTGTCAGCACCGGTTCGCTCGGCCTGGACGTGGCGCTGGGTGTCGGCGGCCTGCCGCGCGGCCGCGTGATCGAGGTCTACGGCCCGGAATCTTCCGGCAAGACCACGCTCACCCTGCAGGTCATCGCCGAAATGCAGAAGGTCGGTGGCACCTGCGCCTTCGTCGATGCCGAACACGCGCTGGACGTGCAATACGCGCAAAAGCTCGGCGTGCAGCTGCATGAGCTGCTGATCAGCCAGCCCGATACCGGCGAGCAGGCGCTCGAGATCGTGGACAGCCTGGTGCGCAGCGGCGCGGTCGACCTGATCGTGATCGACTCGGTCGCCGCCCTCACGCCCAAGGCCGAAATCGAAGGCGACATGGGCGACCAGCTGCCCGGCCTGCAGGCACGCCTGATGAGCCAGGCGCTGCGCAAGCTCACCGCCACCATCAAGAAGACCAACTGCATGGTCATCTTCATCAACCAGATCCGCATGAAGATCGGCGTCATGTTCGGCAGCCCGGAAACCACCACCGGCGGCAACGCGCTCAAGTTCTACTCCAGCGTGCGCATGGACATCCGCCGCGTCGGCACCATCAAGAAGGGGGACGAAGTCGTCGGCAGCGAAACCAAGGTCAAGGTGGTCAAGAACAAGGTCGCGCCGCCATTCAAGGAAGCCCGTTTCGACATCCTGTACGGCACCGGCATCAGCCGCGAAGGCGAGATCATCGACATGGCGGTCGAGGCACGCATCGTCAACAAGGCCGGTGCCTGGTATTCCTACAACGACGAGAAGATCGGCCAGGGCCGCGACAACACGCGCGAGTTCCTGCGCGAGAACCCGGCGCTGGCACGCGAGATCGAGAACAAGGTGCGCGAACACCTGGGCATCAGCGGCATGGCGTCCGTCGCTACGAGCAGCGACACCGTGGATGGCGACATCACCGACGATGTCGAGGCCTGATCGCAGCCAGTCGTGGCGGGAGCGCTGCTGACATGCGCCCCGTCACCCTCTCGCTCAAGGGCAAGGCGCTGGCGCTGCTGGCAGCGCGCGATTATTCGCGTGCCGAGATGGAGCGCAAGCTGCTGCACTGGCTGGAACTGCGCGCCCGCGCCCATGCCGACGCGTTGACCGAAGCCGAACTCCAGCCCCCGGAAGCCGGCCTGGAGCCGGCAGAGCGTCTGGCCGCCATCCACGCCGTGCTGGACGAGATGCAGCACAAGCAGTTCCAGTCCGACGAGCGCGCCGCGCAATCGCTGGTCTATCGCCGTGCCGGCAAGCTCGGTACGGCACGCATCGCGCAGGAGCTGCGCCGCAAGGGCCTGGACGACAGCACCATTGAACAGGCGCTGGACACGCTCGAAGGCACGGAACTGGAACGTGCGCGCGAAGTCTGGCAGCGCAAGTTCAGCCAGCCGCCCGCCACGCCGCAGGAACGTGCGAAGCAGATGCGCTTTCTCGCCAGCCGCGGCTTTGGCGGCGATGTGGTGCGGCAGGTGCTGCGCGGCAGCGAGGACTAGGCCCCGGCTGCCGCTGGCAGCACTCAGTTCCGCACTTCGCCCTGCCCCAGCACCACGTACTTGAGCGAGGTCAGGCCTTCGATGCCGACCGGGCCACGCGCGTGGAACTTGTCGGTGCTGATGCCGATTTCGGCACCCAGACCGTATTCGAAGCCGTCAGCAAAACGCGTACTGGCGTTGACCATCACGCTGCTGGAGTCCACCTCGCGCAGGAAGCGCTGGGCGTGGATGTGATCGGTGGTGAGGATCGCTTCGGTGTGCTGCGAGGAATAGCGGTTGATATGCGCAATCGCCTCGTCCAGCCCGCCCACGACCTTGATGCTGATCACTGCTGCCAGATACTCGGTGCCCCAGTCCTCTTCGCTGGCGTCCACCAGTTGCGCCTGCGGCAGCGCGGCTGCCAGAATCGCGCGCGATGCGGCATCGCAGCGCATTTCCACGCCCTTGTCCTGATAGATGCGGCCAATGCGCGGGAGGAAATCAGCTGCCACGGCCTCGGCCACCAGCAGGCTTTCGGTCGCGTTGCAGGGGCTGTATTTCTGCGTCTTGGCGTTATCGGCCACCTTGACCGCCATGTCCAGATCGCAGGGATCATCCACGTAAGTGTGGCAGTTGCCATCCAGGTGCTTGATCACTGGCACCTTGGCCTCGGCGCTGATGCGTTCGATCAGGCTCTTGCCGCCACGCGGGATGATCACGTCCACGTACTCGGGCATGGCGATCAGGCGGCCCACCGCGACTCGATCGGTAGTCGGCACCATCTGCACCGCATCAGCCGGCAGGCCAGCCGCCTGCAGCGCCTGTGCCACCAGCGCCGCCAGTGCCAGGTTGGAATCGATCGCCTCGCTGCCGCCGCGCAGGATGCAGGCGTTGCCGCTCTTGATGCTCAGGCTGGCAGCCTCGATGGTGACGTTGGGACGGCTCTCGAAAATCATTCCGAACACGCCAATCGGCACGCGCATCTGGCCAACGCGGATGCCGCTGGGCTGCTCCTGCATGCCGCTGATGGTGCCAATCGCGTCCGGCATGGCGGCCAGCTGCAGGCAGCCTTCCTGCAGGGTCTCGATCACTTTCGGCGTCAGGCGCAGGCGGTCCACCATCGGCGCGCTCAGGCCGTTCTGCTCGGCGCGCGCGATGTCTTTTGCATTCGCATCGGCCAGTTGCGCGCCGGCCTCGCCCAGCAGGCGTGCCAGTTCGCGCAAGGCGGTGTTCTTGTGGGCGGCGCTGGCGCGCGCCATCAGGGTGGAGGCAGCGCGGGCGCGTTCGCCCATCTGCTGCATCAGGACATGCACATCGGTACTCATGACGCTTGGAATCCGGAATAACAGGGAGGCTGCCAGCCCATCCGGCAACCTGGCCACAGGGGCCCATCCCTCCATGATAAGCTGCATGACGCATTTCCGTTAACGATCCCGGCCGGCAGCCCCGGCTGTCGCACCTGTTTGCCCATGCCTGAACGCATCGACCTCAACCTGCAGGACAGCCTGCAGGTCCTGCTGCAACAGCTCACCCTGGCCCTGCCGGCCTCCTGGCCACCCGGCCTGCGCATGTTCACGCTGTTTGCCGGCCTGATGACGCTGGCCATCGGGCTGCGCCTGTTGCTGGAGTTCGCTCTGCTGACCTTGCGCCGCCAGGTCATGGGCCGGCTGCAGAACCTGTCCGCCGGCGTGCATGTGGTGCTGGACGAGCGCGTGCTGCGCCGCGCCGCCCGTGTGCCAGGGCCGCTGCTGGTGCAGATCGGCATGCAGCTGTCGCCGTTTTCCAGTGGCACCGTATTCACGCTGATGTCCAGCGTGCTGTCCGCGCTGGCGGTCTGGTACGTGGTGCGCGTGCTACTCGCCCTGCTGGATGCGCTGCTGGCCTATCAGTCGCTGCACACCATGACTTCGCCGCGCCAGCAGCTGTCGCTCAAGAGCTATGTGCAGCTGGCCAAGCTGCTGCTGACCATGGGCGGCCTGATCGTGGTGGTGGCGGTGCTGATCGACCGCTCGCCGCTGCTGCTGCTCTCCGGTCTGGGTGCCTTGTCCGCCGTGCTGATGCTGGTGTTCAAGGACACCATCCTGTCCTTCATCGCCGGCATGCAGCTGGCCAACAACGACCTGCTGCGCGTGGGCGACTGGATCGACATGCCGCAGGCCGGTGCCGATGGCGAGGTGGTGGACATGATGCTGCACACGGTCAAGGTGCAGAACTGGGACAAGACCATCATCACGATCCCGACCTGGCGCCTGATGTCGGAAAGCTACCGCAACTGGCGCGGCATGCGCGATTCGGGCGGCCGCCGCATCAAGCGCACGATTCCGGTCGATGCCACCTCGGTGCAGTTCCTGAACGACGAGCAGCGCACCCGGCTGCACCGCTTGCACCTGCTACGCGGCTACCTGCACGAAAAGGAAGTGGCGATTGCCGACGAGAACCAGCGTCGGCTGGAGCAGCTGCCCAAGGAGGCCGCCGGCGACCCGGCCAACCTGCGCCGGCTGACCAACCTCGGCACCTTCCGCGCCTATGTGCTGAGCTATCTGGAAAACCACCCGGAAATCCGCCAGGACATGCTGCGCATGGTGCGCATCATGGACCCGTCGCCGCATGGCATTCCGGTGGAGATCTACTGCTTTACCAACACCATTGTCTGGACCGAGTACGAGCGCATCCAGGGCGACCTGTTCGACCATGTGCTGGCGCAGCTGCCGGAGTTCGGCCTGCGCCTGTACCAGCAGCCGACCGGCTTTGACATGCGCCAGCTGCGACCAGAGGCCTGGATGTTCAGCGCGGACGCGCCTCGGCCGCCTGACGGCACAGCTGCAAGGCCAGGCGCTGCAGCGCCTGCCAGCTATCCACCGGCCAATCCGGGCTCTTGATCCCTTTCACGATGCCGTCCACCACGTGGGCGGCATGCAGCAGGCCGGCCAACGAAGTCGCCGTCATGCGCGGCGCCACGCGCTCGAACAGGCGCTCGCGCATGCCCCAGATGCGCTGTTCGCGCAGCGCCATCGGCAGCGGCTTGCCCTGGTCCAGCGCCTCGCGCACACGCTCGAGCGCGCGGATGTCCTCGGCCAGCGCGTAGTGCACCAGCACCTCGCTTTCACCTTCGGCCTGCAGCCCGTCCATCATGCGCTGCACGCGCTCGAACTGGCCAGCCAGCACTGCCTCGCTCAGCTTGAACACGTCGTAACGCGCCACGTTGAGCACGGCCGCCTCGATCTGCTGCGCGCTGAGCTCGCCATGCGGATAGAGCAAGCCGAGTTTCTGCACCTCCTGGTGCGCCGCCAGCAGGTTGCCCTCGACGCGGTCGGCAAAGAAGCGCAGCGCATGCTCGCCCTCGGCGCCGGCCGCCACATGCTGGCCTTGCAGGCGCAGGCGCTGGGCAATCCATTGCGGCAGCGCATTGCGCTCCACGCTTTCCACCGGCACGGTGACGCCCTGGTTTTCCAGCGCGACAAACCAGGCCGATGCCTTCGTCTGCTTGTCCAGCCGCGGCAGCGTCACGATCACCAACGTGCCGTCATTGCCCTGCGCCGATTCGGCGACCTGCTGCAGCGCCTGCGAGCCCTCCTTGCCGGGCTTGCCGCCAGGCACATGGATCTCGACGATCTGGCGATCGGCAAACAGCGACAGCGATTGCGTCGCCGCCACCACTTCGCCCCAGTCGTAGTTCGCGCCCTGCACCGTGTGCGAGGTGCGCTCGGTGTAACCGGACTGGCGCGCCGTGGCGCGGATGGCATCGACCGCCTCCTGCACCAGCAAGGGCTCATTGCCGTGCACGGTGTAAAGCGAACGCAAGCCCTGTTTCAGGTGGGCGGCCAGATGGTCAGCGTAAATCTGCATGCAGCAATCAGCGGGGTTCTTGTACGGCGTCGAGGCGGCGCAGGATCTGGCGCGCGGCGTCGATACGCATGTCTCGGTACAGGCCCTGGATCTCGGCGACCTTGGACAGCTGGTAGGTTTCGCTGTAGTTGATATCACGTACCAGGCGGATGGTGGCCGGTGCCATCAGCGTGCGGCCCTGGCGATCCACGGCATCAAAGGTGACGGCCAGCCCCAGCGTCACTTCCTGCGCCAGACCGCTGGAGGTAATCACTTCGGTGCTCTGGCTCGGCTGGTCCTGCAGGATGCGCAGCACCACATCGGCGCTCTCGGCACTGCTGGCCAGTTGCGCCTGCTGGTGGCCCAGCATGCGCCGCACGAAGTGGTTGACCGTATCGCGCTCGGCCGGTGCCACGTAGATGGCACCAAAAGCGTAATCGGCCTTGCCGCGCAGACGGAAGCCGCAGGCGCCCAGCAGGCTGCTGGCGCCCAGTGCCGTGATGGCCAGAATCTGTCTGCGCTGCATGCCGTTCTCCTCAGACCACGATGTTGACCAGGCGCTTGGGCACCACTACCACCTTCTTCGGCTTGGCACCCTCGGCAAACTTGGCAAAGGCCTCGGTCGCCAGCGCAACCGCCTCGATCGCGTCCTTGTCGGCATCGGCCGGCACACGGATGCTGCCGCGCAGCTTGCCGTTGATCTGCAGCATCAGCTCGATCTCGTCCTGCACCAGCGCTGCCGGGTCGACTGCCGGCCAGGGCGCGTCCAGCAGCGGGCCGCTGACAGCCGCGTAGCCGAGCTCGTTCCACAGGTGGCAGGTGGCGTGCGGACACACCGGGTAGAGCACGCGCAGCAGGATCGAGAAACTCTCGGCCAGCGCAGCCTGGTCGTCGGCGCTCTCCGTCAACTTGGCCGCTTCCAGCGTATTCAGCATCTTCATCACGGCAGACACCACCGTGTTGTACTGCATGCGCTCGTAGTCGTAGTTGGCCTGGCCCAGCGTGGTGTGGATCTCGAAGCGCAGCTGCTTGCCGGCCGCGCTGATGGCGGCCAGTTCCGGTGCCGCAATGCCGGCGCGCAGGGCGGCCTGGTGCTTGACGGCAAAGTTCCAGACGCGGCGCAGGAAGCGGTAGCTGCCTTCGACCGCGGCATCGTTCCACTCCAGCGTCAGCTCGGGCGGTGCGGTGAACATGGTGTACAGGCGCGCGGTGTCGGCACCGTACTTGTCGATCAGCGCCTGCGGATCCACGCCGTTGTTCTTGGACTTGGACATGGTGCCCACGCCCTCGTAGTCAATCGCGGTGCCCGCCGGCAGCTCGCCGTCAGCGCTAGGCACTGCCTTGTTCAGCTTCGCGCCGATGACCTTGCCTTCCTCATCCAGCACATGGTCGACATCGCTCGGCCAGAAGTATTCCTTGGCGCCCTTGGCGGTGCGGCGGCTGTAGATGTGGTTGAGCACCATGCCCTGCGTCAGCAGGCGCTTGAACGGCTCGTCGCAGTCCACCAGGCCCATGTCGCGCATCACCTTGGTCCAGAAGCGCGCATACAGCAGGTGCAGGATGGCGTGTTCGATACCGCCGATGTACTGGTCCATCGGCATCCAGTAGTTGGTGCGCGAATCGACCATGGCGGTGTTGTTCTGCGCACAGGTGTAGCGCATGAAGTACCAGGAACTGTCCACGAAGGTGTCCATGGTGTCGGTCTCGCGGCGCGCCGGCTTGCCGCACTGCGGGCAGGTGACGCCGGCGTGGAAGCCTTCGTGCTTGTGCAGCGGGTTGCCGGAACCGTCCGGGATGCAGTCATCAGGCAGCACCACCGGCAGGTCCTTCTCGGGCACCGGCACCGGGCCGCAGCTGACGCAGTGGATGATCGGGATCGGCGTGCCCCAGTAGCGCTGGCGGCTGATGCCCCAGTCGCGCAGGCGCCAGGTGGTCTTTTTCTCGCCCAGGCCCAGTGCCGACAGCTCGGCCGCCACCTTGTCTACCGCATCGGCGCAGGACAGGCCGCTGAACTTGTCGGAGTTGATGGTGATGCCCTTGGTCTTGTCGGCGTACCACTCCTGCCAGCGCGTGAAATCGTAGTGCTCGGCACCGAGCACATCCACCACCTGCTTGATCGGAATGCCGTACTTGAGGGCAAAGGCGAAATCGCGCTCGTCATGGCCGGGCACGCCCATCACGGCGCCATCGCCATAACCCATCAGCACGTAGTTGCCGACCCACAGCGGCACTGACTCCCCGCTGATCGGGTGCACCACGTGCAGGCCGGTCGGCATGCCCTCTTTTTCCTTGAGCGCCAGCTCGGCTTCGGTGGTGCCGCCCTGCTTGCACTTCTCGATGAAGGCGGCCAGCTCCGGGTTGCCGGCAGCCGCGTGCAGCGCCAGCGGGTGCTCGGCCGCCACGGCGCAGAAGGTGACGCCCATGATGGTGTCGGCACGCGTGGTGAACACGTACATGCGGCCATCACCGATCAGCTTGCCATCGGCACCGGCGACATCGTGGGTGAAGGCAAAGCGCACGCCGGCGCTCTTGCCGATCCAGTTTTCCTGCATCAGGCGCACACGCTCGGGCCAGCCGTCCAGTGTGGCCTTGGGGTTGCCGACCTGCACATGGTCCAGCAGCTCCTGCGCGTAATCGGTGATCTTCAGGTAGTAGCCGGGGATTTCCTTCTTCTCGACCAGCGCGCCGGTACGCCAGCCGCGGCCGTCGATCACCTGCTCATTGGCCAGCACCGTCATGTCCACCGGGTCCCAGTTGACAACCTGGGTCTTGCGGTAGGCGATGCCTTTTTCCAGCATCTTCAGGAACAGCCACTGGTTCCAGCGGTAGTACTCGGGATCGCAGGTCGCCACTTCGCGGCTCCAGTCGATCGCCAGACCCATCGCCTGCATCTGCTTCTTCATGTAGGCGATGTTGTCGTAGGTCCACTTGGCCGGCGGCACGCCATTCTTGAGCGCCGCGTTCTCGGCCGGCAGGCCGAAGGCGTCCCAGCCCATCGGCATCAGCACGCTGTGGCCCTTCATGCGCAGGTGGCGCGTGAGCATATCGTTGATGGTGTAGTTGCGCACGTGGCCCATGTGCAGCTTGCCGCTCGGGTAGGGCAGCATGGAGCAGGCGTAATACGGCGGCTTGTCGGTGGTTTCAACGACGCGGTAGACGTCATCCTGACCCCAGGCGGCCTGGATGGCTGCCTCGATCGCTTGGTGCTGGTAGGTTTCTTGCATGGAATGGCCTCGCCGGCTGGCGGTTGGCGGTTGGCAGGCGAAAAATCGGGAAACAGCAGCCTGACAGGGTCAGTTGCTGCGAAACATGAAATATACCGCACCCACCAGGCACAGTCCGGCCCAGAGGTAATCGAGCTTGAGCGGCTCCTTCATGTAGAACACGGCGAAGGGCACGAAAATCGCCAGCGTGATGACTTCCTGCATCACCTTGAGCTGGCCCAGGCTGAACACGGTGTAGCCGGCGCGGTTGGCCGGCACCTGCAGCAGGTATTCGAACAGGGCAATGCCCCAGCTGACGACCGCCGCGATATACCAGGGACGCGCCGCCAACTCCTTCAGGTGGGCGTACCACGCAAAGGTCATGAACACATTGCTGCACACCAGCAGCAGAATGAAGGTCAGCGCCGGGCGCTGGGCAAACAGCTCCATGGGGCGAATGGGCGCAAGCCGGAACGGATCACGCCCGCAGGCATCAGTCCTTGGGCAGGCCGAGCACGTCGAACATGTCGAACAGGCCGCTGCGCTTGCCAGCCAGGAAGCGCGCCGCACGCAGGCTGCCTTCGGCATAGGTGGCGCGGCTGGAGGACTTGTGCGTGATCTCGATGCGCTCGCCGGTGCCGGCAAACAGCACGGTGTGGTCGCCCACGATGTCACCGCCACGGATGGTGGAGAAGCCGATGGTGGACGGATCACGCTCGCCGGTATGACCGTAGCGCTCGTAGACTGCGCATTCCTTCAGGTCGCGGCCGATGGCTTCGGCGATAACCTCGCCCATGCGCAGTGCGGTGCCGCTCGGGGCATCTACCTTGTGGCGATGGTGCGCCTCGATGATCTCGATGTCGTAGCCGGTGGCCATGGCCTTGGCCGCCATCTGCAGCAGCTTGAAGGTGACATTCACGCCCACGCTCATGTTGGGCGCCATGACGATGGCGATGTCTTGCGCAGCCTCGGCGATCTGCGCCTTCTGCGCGTCGCTGAAACCGGTGGTGCCGATCACCAGGTTGACGCCAGCGGCGCGGCAGGCCGCCAGATGCGCCATGGTGCCTTCGGGGCGGGTGAAATCGATCAGGGCATGGGCATCCTGCAGGCCCTGGGCCAGGTCCGCCGTGATGGCGACGCCGGCCGGCTTGCCGGTAAAGGCCGCCGCATCGCTGCCGAGTGCGGCCGCGCCGGCGATATCCAGCGCACCGCTCAGGGTGCAATCGTCGGCGGCCTGAATGGCCTCGATCAGCATGTGGCCCATGCGCCCGCTGGCGCCGGCAATGGCAATATGGTGTTGCATGAAAAAACCGGAAAACAGGGAGAAATCTTATTGCGGCAGCGGCGGGAAGCTGGTGGAACCAGGAGCCGTAGGCTGCTCCGGCAGGCTGCTTTCACGCGGGCGGTTCTTCTCGGCAAAGCTCTGCAGCTTGTCGGGATCGGCCTGCAGGTTGCGCGGCTTGTATTCCTTGTCGTGGCCCAGCACGCGCACGAACTCGGTCTCGGTCGGCAGGGTATCGGCGCCCTCTACCGAGGCCAGCACATCATCCTGGAAGAACACGCTCAGGCGGTAGTTGAGGCGCTCCACATCCTTGCGCTCCTTGAGCGTGAACACGTAGTCCCAGCGATTGGCGCGGAACAGGTCCTGCAGCAGCGGCGTGCCGAGTACCTGGCGCACCTGCTCGCGCGTCATGCCCGGCGCCAGACGTGCCGCCTGCTCGCGCGAGACGAAGTTGCCCTGCGCCACCTCGGGCTTGTACAGGGCACAGCCGCTGCCCAGCAGCGCCGCCGCCACGGTCAGGGCGGCCATGGCACGCGCCATACTGCGGCGCGGAGTAGTAGCTTGGGAATGATCCTGCATCGGGATGCCTTCCTGAAGATATGATGTGAACACTATTCGGTCGAAAGGACATTGTAGCGGCAGCACCATGAGCAATATCGAGGAAATCAAGAGCACCGGTCTCAAGGCCACCGGCCCGCGCCTGAAGATCCTGGAAATCTTCCAGAACTCCGAGCAGCGCCACCTGAGCGCGGAAGACGTGTTCCGCATCCTGATGCAGGAAGGCTCGGAGATTGGCCTGGCCACGGTGTACCGCGTCCTCACCCAGTTCGAACAGGCCGGCTTGCTCAGCCGCAACAGCTTTGACAACGGCAAGGCCGTGTACGAGCTGGACCAGGGCGAGCACCACGACCACCTGGTCTGCCTCGATTGCGGCCATGTCGAGGAGTTCTTCGATGCCGAGATCGAGAAGCGCCAGCACAATATCGCGCGCGATCACGGCTTTGAGCTGCACGACCACGCGCTGAGCCTGTACGCCCACTGCAAGAAGACCGACTGCCCGAACCGCGACAAGCCTTGATTTCCCCATGGACGGCCTGAAAGGTTTCACCATCCTGCTGCTGTTCCAGCTGGCCGGCGAAGGCATCGTGCGACTGCTCGGCCTGCCGCTGCCAGCGCCGGTGCTCGGCATGGTACTGCTGTTGCCAGCCCTGCTGTGGGAGCCGCTGCGCCGCCCGGTGCAGGTCTGCGCCGAATTCCTGCTGTCGCATTTTTCGCTGCTGTTCGTACCGATCAGCGTTGGCGTGATCACCCAGCTGCCGCTGCTGGAGCAGTACGGCGGCCGCATCCTGCTGGTGCTGTCGCTGTCCACGCTGCTGGGCCTGGTGGTAACGGCGCTGGTGCTGCGGGCATTGCTGCGCGGCACCCCCGCCGACCAGGGAGATGCCGCCCATGAATGACGTGGTCGAGCTCTGGATCTACCTGTCCGAGATGCCGCTGTTTGGCCTGACGGCGACGCTGGCGGCCTACCTGTTCGGCTTTTTGCTGTATGCCCGCTCCGGCTATGCCTCCTGGGCCAACCCGGTGCTGACCTCGGTGGCGATGCTGATCGCGCTGCTGCTGCTGACCGGCACGCCCTACCCGCGCTATTTTTCCGGCGCGCAGTTCATCCACTTCTTGCTGGGCCCGGCGGTGGTGGCGCTGGCCTGGCCGCTGTGGCAACGACGACAGGTGGTGCGCCGCTACTTCAAGGCGCTGCTCACCGCCGCCCTGATCGGCGGTGCCGTGAGCGCCCTCAGCGCGGTGCTGCTGGGCTGGGCCTTTGGCCTGCCCAGGGAGCTGATCGTGTCCATGTCGCCCAAGGCGATGACGGCACCGGTGGCGATGGGCGTGGCCGAAGCAATCCACGGCCTGCCGGCGCTGGCGGCGATTTTCGTGCTCTATACCGGCCTGTTCGGCGCGATTACCGCCAAGTACCTGTTTGACTGGTGCAAGATCGATTCCTGGCCGGTGCGTGGCTTTGCGCTGGGCACGCAAGCGCATGGCTTTGGCACGGCACGCGCGCTGCAGATCAATGCCGAAGCCGGCGCCTTTGCCGGCCTGGCGCTGGGCATGCAGGCGATTCTGGGATCGTTCCTGATACCGCTGGTGTTCCGGCTGTTCCAGTAGGCGTGCAGGGCACAGGACGCGGCATCGTCTGACACGCCAGCGGCAGCTTGCCGCGGACAATCAGGCCATGGACGACGTCATGGATCGTCCCCCGCCACCCAGGAGAACACCATGCCCTCCCGCAAGCCCCGCACTCCCCATCCCTATCTGCGCTATCTGGGCGTGGCCACCATGGCCCTGCTGATGTACGCCGGCCTGGTCGCCATCGATTTCGAAGGCGCACGCGACTATCCGGACGTGGCCGTGCGCCTGGCGCTGGCCGAAGTGGATCTCTGACGCTGCAGTGTCAATGCCCGGCTGATTCCTGACGCGGAATCGCCAGCAGGGCCGCCGCCATCACCAGCACGCCACCGGCCAGCACCTGCAGCGTGAGCTGCGCCGAACCCAGCCAGGCCGAGGAGATGCTGGCAAACAGCACTTCCAGCAGCATGATCAGCGACAGCGTGTGCGAACTCAGCCGCGCCGATCCGTACTGCAGCGCAATATTGCCCGAGACAAACAGCAGGCTGAACAGCACCACCTGCAACACCCAGACCCACTCCACGGCCGGGATCGGCGTCACGCCCATGCGGCCCAGCTGCAGCATGCTCCAGGCGGTCAGGCTGCCGAGCAGCACGCCGCCGCTGAACATGGCCAGCACGCGCGCCGGCGGTGAACTGTGGCGGCTGCTGCGGTTGAGCAGCACATTGGTGCAGGAAAAGAAGAAGCCGCCCAGCAGCGCCAGCACATCGGCCTGGCCTTGCGGCAAGGGCAGCTGCCAGTCGCGCCAGTTGCCGCCAGAGGGTTGCAGCACCAGCACCACGCCGGCCAGGGCCAACACCACGCGCAGCAGCGCGGAGCGCGTCGGGCGCTCGTCCAGCAGCCACCAGGCCAGGAACACGGTCCAGACCGGCATCAGGTAGAACAGCAGCACGACGCGGATCACGTCGCCGGTAGCGACGGCCCAGTTGAAGCAGGCATTGGTCAGGCCGGAAGCCAGCAGCAGCCACCAGAGATCGCGCTGGCCGGCAAATTCGCGCAGCAACTGCGGCCGCCACAGCAGCAGCGACAGCATCGGCAGGCTGTACATCAGCGCGGTGGACCAAAGCGGGTGCAGGCCCTGCCCCTGCAAATGCTGCAACGGCAGCCAGGAAAGACCCCAGACCAGCGCGTTATAGGCGATGGCCCAGGCTGGCAGCAGACTGGTGCGGGAGGCGGCCGGCATGGTGGCTCAATGCAGCTTGTCGCTGCGCGCCAGTTCCAGCAGCGATTCCACTTCACGCGGGTAGCGGCGCAGGTTGGCGGCGTGCCAGCGCATGATCAGCCACATGCTGAAGGCCACCAGCAGGCCAAAGGCGGTGATGGCGCCAAACGCCGTCATGCCCCACTTGGTGGACAGGGTGTACAACAGGCCAATGCCGAGGATACAGGCCTGCTCGTTGAAGTTCTGCACGGCAATCGAGCGGCCGGCACCCATCAGGTTGTGGCCCCGGTGCTGCAGCAGCGCGTTCATGGGCACCACCATGTAGCCGCCGATGGCGCCGAGCACGATCAGGAACGGTGCCGCGACCCAGACATCACGCACGAAGATCAGCATGATCACCAGCAGGCCCATGACGATGCCCAGCGGCATCACGCGCGGCGCCTGGTCCAGCCGCACCCGCATCGAGGCCCAGATGGCACCGACAGCCGTGCCCACGGCCACCACGCCGACCAGGCTGGAGGCCTGCGTGACGTTGTAGCCGAGTGCCGCGGCGGCCCAGGCCAACACGATGTAGCGCAGGTTGCCGCTGACACCCCAGAACAGCGTGGTGGTAGCGAGCGAAATTTGGCCCAGCTTGTCGTCCCACAGGCGGCGGTTGCAGGTGCGGAAATCCGGCACCAGGCTCAGCAGGTTGCGCGGCAACGGACGCATGATGACGCCGGTTTCCGGGATCCAGGTATTGATCAGCGAGGCCAGCGCATAGATCAACATGATCACGCAGATGGCGGCCTTTTCCGGCGAGCTGATGCCGGTATCGATCAGGGGGAAGTTGATCGACAGCAGCAGCGGTGCCAGGTGCGGCCCGATGAGCTGGCCGCCGAACAACACGCCCATGATGATGGAGGCAATCGTCAGGCCCTCGATCCAGCCGTTGGCACGCACCAGCTGCGAGGGGTGCAACAGCTCGGTCAGGATGCCGTACTTGGCCGGCGAATAGGCGGCCGCGCCCAGGCCGACCAGCGCATAGGCCAGCAGCGGGTGCGAGCCGAACAGCATGGCCAGGCAGCCGACCACCTTGAAGGCGTTGCTGTAGAACATGACGCGGCCCTTGGGCTGCGAATCGGCAAAGGCACCGACGAAGGGTGCCAGCAGCACGTAGAACAGCGCAAACATCGGCACCAGCGCTGCCATTTGCCAGTCGGGCGAGCCGCTGGCACGCAGCAGCGCGACGGCGGCAATGAACAAGGCGTTGTCGGCCAGCGAGCTGAAAAACTGCGCGGCCATGATGGTGTAGAAGCCGCGTTTCATGAGTCGGCGGCTCCGGCGCACATGCAGGGATCGGCAAAAATCAAACGAAAAACCTTCACGGATATGGCGTGCCGGGAGTGTATGCGGCACGTCATCCGGCACGGCGACCGGACACAGAATGGGGTGCCTGCCGCTGCGGCAGGACATCCTCGTAGTATGCGCCAATTGGCTGGCGGTTTGATGACGGCCGGCAAAATCCCCGCGCATTCTGTTTGCCGGGCGCATAATCGGGAGCTTCTGAACGAGTCCGCCATGCCACGCCCGATCCACGCCCTGATCCATACCGATGCCCTGAGCCACAACCTGCAACGCTGCCGCCAGGCCGCCGGCGAGGCACGCGTCTGGGCGGTGGTCAAGGCCAACGCCTATGGCCATGGCATCGAGCGCGCCTACGAGGGCTTGCGTGGTGCCGACGGCTTTGCGCTGCTGGACCTGGCCGAGGCGCAGCGCATCCGCCAGCTCGGCTGGCGCGGCCCGATCCTGCTGCTGGAAGGCGTGTTTGATCCGCGTGACCTGGAGCTGTGCTCGCGCCTCGGGCTCTGGCACACGATCCATAGCGACGAGCAGATCCACATGCTGGCCGGCCACAAGACGCTGCAGCCGCACAAGGTGTTTCTCAAGCTCAATAGCGGCATGCACCGGCTCGGCTTTGCGCCGGAACGCTTCCGCGCCGCCTATGCACGGCTGCAGGCACTGCCGCAGGTGGAAGATATCGGCCTGATGACGCACTTTGCCACCGCCGATGTGGCCGTGCCCGGCACTGCCACCGCCTGGCAGGCGTTCCAGCAGGCCACGGACGAGCTGCCCGGCGAGCGCAGCGTCTGCAACAGCGCCGCCCTGCTGCGCCACCCGGAGATTGCCGAACAGACCGACTGGGTACGCCCCGGCATCGCGCTGTATGGCAGTAGCCCGGATTTTCCCGATCACGGCATCGCGCACTGGCAGCTGCAGCCGACGATGAGCCTGCGCAGCGAGCTGATTGCGGTGCGTGAACTGCAGCCCGGCGATGCGATCGGCTATGGCGGCACCTTCACGACAGAACGGCCGCTGCGCGTCGGCATCGTCGCCTGCGGCTATGCCGATGGCTACCCGCGCGTTTGCCCGACCGGCACGCCGGTGCTGGTGGGCGGCCACCGCAGCCGCACGCTGGGGCGCGTGAGCATGGACATGCTGGCGGTGGACCTGACACCGGAGACGACGCAGATCCCGGCCGACTTCGACACCCGTGTGGGCACGGAAATCACGCTGTGGGGCCGTTCCAGCGGCGGCGCGCTATTGCCGATTGACGAAGTGGCTGCGGCGGCCGGTACGCTGGGCTACGAGCTGATGTGCGCGCTGGCGCAGCGCGTGCCGACCGAGGTGGATGGCGCGGAGCCGCTATCGGCACCCTGAACCTGGTGGTTTTCCGGCGCTTCACGGATGTGTAACAAAGAGCAGTTACAAACAGGAACTTTCAACCTGTTTTTAACTGCCATGTCCAAGCTGACCACATTCCCCCGCCACCTGCTGCTGTCGCTGGTGGCTGCTGCCGCCCTTGCTGCCTGCGGCGGCGATGACAACAAGCCTGCTGCTCCCGCTGCCCCGGTAGAGGCCACGCCCAAGACTGTGGTGCTGGAAAAGATCGGTGCCTATGACAGCGGCGTGTTTGGCGAAAGCGCTGCCGAAATCCCGGCGTTTGATGCCAAGAGCAAGCGCGGCTTCATCGTCAACGCCCAGAAGGGTGCCGTGGACGTGATCGACATGACGGATCCGGCCAAGCCGGAGCACATCGGCACGATCGATGCCACCAAGCTGCTGCCCGGCGCCTCCATCAACAGCGTGGCCGTGCATGAGGGCCTGGTGGCCGTGGCCGTGCAGGCCGCCACCAAGACCGACAAGGGCCTGCTGGCGCTGTACAAGGCCAGCGACCTGAGCCTGCTGGGCAAGGCCGAAGTGGGCGCCCTGCCCGACATGCTGACCTTCACGCCGGACGGCCAGACCGTGCTGGTGGCCAACGAAGGCGAGCCGAGCGATGACTACCAGATCGATCCGGAAGGCTCGATCAGCGTGGTGGACGTGCGCGATCCGGCCAAGCCGGTGGTGCGCACCGCCGATTTCAAGGCCTTTGACAAGGCCGAGCTGCTGAAGAAGGGCGTGCGCGTCTTTGGCCCGAACGCCACCGCCGCCCAAGACCTGGAGCCGGAATACATCGCCGTGTCGGCCGATGGCAAGACGGCCTGGGCGTCGCTGCAGGAAAACAATGCCTTCGCCATCATCGATGTGGCGAATGCCAAGGTGACCGATATCGTGCCGATGGGCTTCAAGGACCATGGCAAGGACGGCAATGGCATTGATGCCAGCGATACCGACCTGAAGGTGGATATCCGCACCTGGCCTGGCGTGCGCGGCCTGTTCCTGCCGGATGCGATTGCCGCCTACGAGGTGGACGGCAAGACCTATCTGGTGAGCGCCAACGAGGGCGATGCACGCGCCTGGGGCGAGGACAACAAGGCCTACTGGGCGGGCGACGCCAGCAAGGGCTTTGTCGAGGAGTTCCGTGCCAAGCACCTGATCAACGCCAAGGGCTGGTCTGGCCGCGCCGGTGACGACCTGCCGCCGCAGCTGGCGGCCATGGCCAAGGGTGGCCTGCTGAACCCGGCCGTGTTTGGCTACTGCGGTGCCGAAGCCGGCAAGCCGGGTGACTGCCGCGAAGACGACCAGCTGGGCCGCCTGACGGTGACCTGGACGCAGGGCTACCAGACCAACGCCGACGGTTCGCCCAAGATGTACAACGCCTCCGGCGTGGCCGACCCCAAGGGTGACCGCCTGATGTACGACGCACTGTACGCCTACGGTGCGCGCTCCTTCTCGATCTGGAATGACAAGGGCCAGCTGGTATGGGACTCCGGCGATGCGATGGAGCAGTTCCTGTCCAGCGACAGCTGCAAGGCCGGTGCGGCACGCAATATCCCGTGCAAGGACTTCTTCAACTCCAACCACGAAGCTGGCAGCTCGATGGACAACCGCAGCGACAACAAGGGTCCGGAGCCGGAAGGCGTGACTGTCGGCAAGATTGGCGAGAAGACCTTTGCCTTTATCGGCCTGGAGCGCATGGGTGGCGTGCTGGTGTATGACATCAGCAAGCCGACGGCCCCGGAGCAGGTGGATTACATCAACACGCGTGAAGACTGGACGATCAAGGATCCGTCTACCGTGAAGGCGGGTGACCTGGGTCCGGAAGGCCTGGCGTTTATCCCGGCAGCCCAGTCGCCTAACGGCAAGCCGCTGCTGATGGTGGGCAACGAGGTGAGCGGTACGACCTCGATCTACCAGCTGATCCTGACCTATTGATCCCCTAAGTCAGGCCTGGCCTGACTGACGGATGCAACCGGCTGTGGCCCTGTGCCGCAGCCGGTTTTTTCATGCCTCAACCGCGCGTGACGAGCAGCGCGCCAACCAGCACCAGCGCGGCACCGAGCAGGCGCGTAGCGTTGACTTCACGCAGCGGCATGCCGAGCAGGCCAAAGTGATCCAGCACCAGCGCCATCAGGATCTGGCCGGCAACGAACAGCACGATCATGCTGGCCGCGCCAATGCGCGGTGCTGCCAGGATGCTGGTGAGCACAAAGAACGCCCCGAGCGGTCCGCCCAGCCACATCCACCACTGCGTCTTGCCCAGTTCGGCCATGCTGGGCAGGCCACCGCGCAGCGCGCCAAAGTAGACCAGCAGCAAGGCCAGCGTGCCCATGGCAAACGAGACCAGGCTGGCCAGCACCGGGCTGCCGAGCAGGCCACTGCGCAGCTGGCTGTTGATGGCGGCCTGGATCGGCATGGCGCTGCCGGCGATGATGACCATGGCTATGAGGGCTTCGCGCATGGGGGTCCTTTAAATGAAAAAGCGTCACAGAAAGATAGTGCACCGGCAAGAGAAGCAGGCAGATAGCCAGCCTCGCGCATGGTGCCATTTCCAGGCTACCCGGGCAGCCTACACGACGCCAGCATGACAATGCCCCGCCAGCGCCAGCTGTACGGGGCAGGTGATCAGGCAGATGGCAGACGCAGAGCGTTTACAATCGTCGATGCCCCAGCGCCGGCAGCTGCTGGCGCATCTCCTGCATCATCTCCCAGTCACAGTTGGCCGTCACCACGCCGGCATCGTTGGCGCGTTCGGCCAGCAGCTTGCCCCAGGGGTTGACGATCATGGTCTGGCCCCAGGTGCGGCGGCCGTTTTCATGGCGGCCACCTTGTGCCGGGGCCGCCACATAGGCCAGGTTCTCGATGGCACGTGCGCGCAGCAGGATTTCCCAGTGCGACTGGCCAGTGGTGTAGGTAAACGCGCTCGGCACCACGATCAGGTCAGCCGCCAGCTGGCGGTACAGCTCCGGGAAGCGCAGGTCATAGCAGGTCGACAGGCCAACACGCCAGGTGTGGCCATCCGTGGACGGCAGGTCAAACGTCACCGGCTCGGCTCCCGCCACTTGCACACGCGACTCGTCATAGCTCTCGCCACCACGGTGAAAGGCGAACAAGTGGATCTTGTCGTAGCGCGCCACCTGCTTGCCGTCCGGGTTGTACACCAGCGAACTGTTGGTGACACGATTCGGATCCTCGCTGCGCAGCGGAATTGCGCCGCCCACCAGCCACAGGTTCAGGTCATTCGCCATCTCGGCCAGGAAATTCTGCAGCGGGCCCTGGCCCGGCTCTTCCGCCAGCTCCAGCTTCTGCTCGTCGCGCAGCGCCATCTGGCAGAAGTACTCGGGCAGGATCGCCAGCTCGGCACCCTTGCCGGCGGCCTCGCGCAGCAGCTCCTGGGCAGTGATCATGTTGGTGGCAACCGAGGTGCCGGACACCATCTGGATGGCGGAAACTTTCATGCAACAGCTCCTGACTGGGCAGCACCCGTGCTACCGGATTTCTGAAGGGGGGATAGCCTGATGATAAGCCACGCGCCGGCGCTTGCCGCTCCGCCAGACGACGGATATGAAAAAGCCGGCCTGATCTGCATCAGGCCGGCTCGTGACTCAGGTCAGGCGGAGACGCTTACTTGGCGTTCACGACCTTGACCATGTCCAGGCAACGGTTGGAGTAGCCCCACTCGTTGTCGTACCAGCTCACCAACTTGACGAAGTTGCCGTCCAGCGCGATGCCGGCTTCGGCGTCAAAAATGCTGCTGCGGGCATCGCCACGGAAGTCGGTAGCCACCACCTTGTCTTCGGTGTAGCCCAGCACGCCCTTCATCTTGCCTTCGGACTGGGCCTTCATTTCGGCGCAGATCTCTTCGTAGCTGGCAGAGTTTTCCAGTTCCACGGTCAGGTCAACCACGGACACGTCAGAGGTCGGCACGCGGAAGGACATGCCGGTCAGCTTGCCCTTCAGGGCCGGCAGCACCACGCCCACGGCCTTGGCAGCGCCAGTGCTGGACGGGATGATGTTTTCCAGGATGCCGCGGCCACCGCGCCAGTCCTTGTTGGACGGGCCGTCCACGGTCTTCTGGGTGGCGGTAGCAGCGTGCACGGTGGTCATCAGGCCGCGCTTGATGCCCCACTTGTCGTTCAGCACCTTGGCCACGGGTGCCAGGCAGTTGGTGGTGCAGGACGCGTTGGAGATGATCGGCTCGCCGGCGTAGCTGGCGCAGTTCACGCCGTGCACGAACATCGGGGTGTCGTCCTTGGACGGGGCCGACATGATCACCTTCTTGGCGCCGGCGTCGATGTGCTTCTGTGCGCCTTCCTTGGTCAGGAAGATGCCGGTGGACTCGATCACCACGTCCACGCCGATCTCGCCCCACTTCAGGTTGGCCGGATCCTTTTCGGCGGTCAGGCGGATGGTCTTGCCGTTCACCACCAGGTTGTTGCCCTCGACCTTCACGTCGCCCTTGAAGCGGCCGTGCACGCTGTCGTACTGCAGCATGTAAGCCAGGTAGTCGGGCTCCAGCAGGTCGTTGATGCCAACCACTTCGATCTCGTCACCGAAGTTCTCGACAGCAGCGCGGAACACGCAACGACCGATGCGGCCGAAGCCGTTGATGCCTACTTTGATTGCCATGGGATTTTCTCCTTGATATATGAAACTGGAAACCGGAAAAAAAGTTCAGTTACCGAGCACGGCCTGCACCTGGGCAGCCACGTTATCGGCAGTGAATCCGAAATGCTTGAACAGCGCGCCTGCCGGAGCAGATTCGCCATAGGTATCGATACCGACCACGGCCGCACAGCCGTACTTGTACCAGAAGGCAGTCACGCCCATTTCCACCGCCACGCGCGGCAGGCCGGCCGGCAGCACGGTCTGGCGGTAGGCCTCGTCCTGGCGGTCGAAGGTGGTGCTGCTGGGCATGCTGACCACGCGCACTGCCACGCCCTGTTCGGCCAGCTGCTTCTGCGCCTCGACCGCCAGCTGCACTTCGCTGCCGGTAGCGATCAGCACCGCCTGCGGCGACTGGCCGTCAGCCGGATCGGACAGCACGTAGCCGCCCTTGTGGATGATGCTCAGGTCATGCTTGGGCAGATAGGGCAGGTTCTGGCGGCTCAGCAGCAGTGCCGTGGGACGCTCGCGGTTCTGCAATGCCACCGACCAGGCGACCGCCGTTTCGGCGGTATCGCACGGGCGCCAGACATCCAGGCCCGGAATCAGGCGCAGGCTGGCGGCGTGCTCGATCGACTGGTGCGTCGGGCCGTCTTCACCCAGGCCGATGGAATCGTGCGTGAACACGTGCACCACGCGCTGCTTCATCAGCGCCGCCATGCGGATCGCGTTGCGGCTGTAGTCGCTGAAGGTCAGGAAGGTACCAGCGTAGGGGATGTAGCCGCCATGCAGCGCCACGCCGTTCATGATGGCCGCCATGCCAAACTCGCGCACGCCGTAGTTGATGTGGCGGCCGATCTGACCGTCTTCGGTCTTGACCACGGCACCGGCGGCATCGACGCGGAAGGCCGGCGTGGACGGGGTGTTGGTCAGGTTGGAGCCGGTCAGGTCGGCACTGCCGCCCAGCAGCTCGGGCATGGCGGCGGTAAAGGCGTTCAGCGCGATCTGGCTAGCCTTGCGCGATGCCACGGTCTCGGCCTTTTCGGCAGCCTGCTGCGTAGCCTGGATGCAGATGCGGGCGAAGTCATCGCTCAGCTGGCCGTTCATGCGGCGCAGGAATTCGGCGGCCAGAATCGGGTGTGCCATGGCGTAGCCGGCAAACACGCTGTCCCAGGCAGCTTCGGTCTTCTGGCCGGCGTCGCGTGCGTCCCAGGCGGCGTAGACCTCCTGCGGAATCTCGAACGGGCCATGTTCCCAGCCCAGCGCCTGGCGCGTCAGCGCGATTTCCTCGGCGCCCAGCGGTTCGCCGTGCGCCTTGGCGGTATCGACACGGTTCGGGCTGCCCTTGCCGATATGCGTCTTGCAGATGATCAGCGTGGGCTTGCCGTTGCCGACCTTGGCCTGGGCGATGGCGGCGCTCACGGCAGCGGCATCGTGGCCGTCGACCGGACCGATCACGTTCCACTGGTAGGCCTCGAAGCGCTTGGCGGTATCGTCCACGAACCAGGGCTGCACCTGGCCGTCAATGCTGATGCCGTTGTCGTCGTACAGCGCGATCAGCTTGTCCAGCTTCCAGGCGCCAGCCAGGGCACAGGCCTCGTGGCTGATGCCCTCCATCAGGCAGCCGTCACCCAGGAACACATAGGTGTGGTGGTTGACGATGTCGTGGCCCGGACGGTTGAATTCGGCCGCCAGCAGTTTTTCTGCCAGTGCCATGCCCACCGCGTTGGTGATGCCCTGGCCCAGCGGGCCGGTCGTGGTTTCCACGCCCGGGGTGATGTCGACTTCCGGGTGGCCCGGCGTCTTGCTGTGCAGCTTGCGGAAGTTTTTCAACTCGTCCAGCGGCAGCTCGTAGCCGGTCAGGTGCAGCAGCGAGTAGATCAGCATCGACGCATGGCCATTGCTGAGCACGAAACGGTCACGATCGTGCCACTGCGGGTTGGACGGGTTGTGACGCAGGTGCTGGCCCCACAGGGCGACAGCCATGTCGGCCATGCCCATCGGGGCACCGGGGTGACCGGAATTGGCCTGCTGTACGGCATCCATGGACAGCGCGCGAATGGCATTGGCCATGGTGGTGGCCGATACGGTGGAGGTCATGCGGGTGGACTCCGGGGTGTGGATGAAATGGGAAATACCCTCCATTTTAACCTTGTCAAGCGCAATTGCAGCAAATGGATACAAGGCACAGACGCAGGCAGGGAATTACAATCCCGCCAGACCCGGACGCACCCGGCGCCGGCCAGCCCCACTCCTGCCCATGTCTGACGCTGTCACCCCGAGTACCCCCCGTTCCCCGGCCCAGGCCATGCTGCTGGCTGCCGGCCGCGGCAACCGCATGCGCCCGCTGACCGACCACACGCCCAAGCCACTGCTGCAGGTGCAGGGCCGGCCCTTGCTGGAGTGGCCGATGCGCGCGCTGGCCAGCCAGGGCTTTACCGAGTTGCTGGTCAATACCGGCTGGCTGGGCGAGCAGATTCCGGCCTGGTTTGGCGCGCACTATGCGCACGGCCAGCCGCTACCCGCCAGCACACTGCGCTACTCGCGCGAAGAGATCGATTTTGGCCAGGCGCTGGAAACCGCCGGCGGCATTGTGCGCGCGCTGCCGCAGCTGGCCGATACCTTCTGGCTGGCCGCCGGCGATGTCTTCGCGCCGGATTTTGTCTTCAGCCGCAGCGCATACGCCCATTTCAAGGCCAGTGACGCGCTGGCGCACCTGTGGCTGGTGCCGAATCCGGAACACAACCCGGCCGGCGACTTTGCGCTGGATGCGCATGGCGTGCTGCACGATACCGCGCGGGATAACAGCAGCCTGCCGCGCTACACCTACAGCACCATCGCCCTGCTGCGCCGCGAGCTGTTCCAGCCGCCCTGGTGCGAGATTCCACCGGGCAATCCGGCTGGCGTGGTGGCGGCGCTGGCACCGCTGCTGCGCGCCGCCATGGCGCAGGGCCGCGTCACCGGCAGCCTGTACCACGGCAGCTGGGTCGATGTCGGCACGCCGGAGCGCCTGGCAGCCATCAACAGCCAGGCCCGCTGACCGGATCGATCAGCGGGCCCTGGCAGGATCAGGCTGCAAGGATTACTGCAGCGGCTTGCCCAGCATGCGCTTCAGCGTGCCGTCCTGGTCCATCAGGTGGTGCTTGAACGCACCCGCCACGTGCAGCACGATGGCGCCCAGCATCACCCACAGCAGCAGGCCGTGCACCTGGCGGGCATTGCGCGCCATGGCACCGTCCAGCGGCAGGTTCTTGCCGGGATTAGCCAGATCCGGGTTGTTGGCCACCAGTTCCAGGCCGAACAGCTGCAGGCCGTTGCCGCCCATGATCGACATCACCATGCCGGACAGCGGGAACAGCACGGTACCGATCAGCAGCACCCAGTGCACCAAACTGGCCAGCGCATTCAGGCCGGCGCCCTGCTGGCCCAGCGGCTTGGGCATGCCGTTGATCAGACGGTGGATGACGCGCCACAGCACGAACACCGCAATCACCACGCCAAAGGACTTGTGCAGGCCGTACAGCGCATAGGTCTTGGTTTCGGCCATGTACCAGCCGACGCCCATCAGCACGATCATGAACAGGGCCACGATCCAGTGCAGGAATACCGTGGTGGTGGAGAGTTTTTGCAGGGTATCTTTCATGGAATGTCTCAGGAATGCAGGCGGCAGGTGCGCCGGGAAGCGGCCGCAACTGCAGGCCACGCCCAATCCGGACACGCCGCAATCCCGCGCGTCCATCAGGGTTACCCCCGAAAATACCTGATTACTTTGTAGATTGTATGTTTCCGCAACGGCTTCTTGCAACCAGCTGTAACCAAGCAGGCCGCCGCAGCCTGGCCGCTCCATGCACAATAGCTCCATGCACGATTCCGCCTCCTCCTCCCCGTACGCCGCGCGCCGCGCCCGGCTGGCGCAACAGCTCGGCCCGCGCGCCGTGGCCGTGATCCCGACTGCACCCGAGCGCGCTCGCAACCGCGACAGCGATTTTCCGTACCGGCACGACAGCTACTTCTATTACCTGACCGGCTTCACCGAACCCAACGCCACGCTGGTGCTGCGTACCGATGCGCACGGCCAGCCCCACGGCACGCTGTTCTGCCAGCCGAAAGACCTGGAGCGCGAGATCTGGGACGGCTACCGACTCGGCCCGGAGGCGGCCGTGGCCACGCTCGGCATCGACGCCGCCTTCAGCCAGGCGCTGATCGACCAGGAAATGCCGGCCCTGCTGGATGGTGCCGACGTCGTTGCCTACCCGTTTGCCACCCATGCCGGCCTGGAAGGCCGCATTGCCGGCTGGCTGGACGGCGTACGTGCGCGTACCCGGCTTGGGGCCGTGACGCCCTCACGCCAGCTCGATGCCTGCACGCTGCTGGACGAGATGCGGCTGGTCAAGGACGCGCACGAACTGGCCATCATGCGCCGTGCCGCGCAGATCAGCGCCCAGGCCCATGTGCGCGCCATGCAGGAAAGTGCACGCCTGCTGCGCATGGGCGCCGATGCGCGTGAATACCATCTGGAAGCCGAGCTGCTGCACGAATTCCGTCGCCACGGCTCGCAGTTCCCCGCCTATACCAGCATCGTTGCCGCCGGTGCCAATGCCTGCGTGCTGCACTACCGCGCCGATACCGCGCCGCTGCGCCCCGGCGAGCTGGTGCTGATCGATGCCGGCTGCGAGCTGGACGGCTACGCCAGCGACATCACGCGCACCTTCCCGGCCGATGGTCGCTTCAGCGCCGAACAGCGCGCCGTGTATGACGTGGTGCTGGCGGCACAACAGGCTGCGGTAGACGCCACCGCACCGGGCCGCCGCTTCAATGACGCGCACCAGGCCGCGCTGGAAGTGCTGGCGCAAGGCCTGCTGGATCTGGGCATCCTGGATCGCAGCAAGGTCGGCGGCCTGCAGGACGTGCTGGAGCAGCGCGCCTACCAGCCTTTCTACATGCACCGCACCGGCCACTGGCTGGGCATGGATGTGCACGATTGCGGCAGTTATGTGGAACCGTCCGAGGCCGATCAGACGCAGGAGCGATTCGATCCGGTCAGCGGCAAGACCGTGCTGGAGCGCCCGAGCCGCATCCTGCAGCCGGGCATGGTCACCACCATAGAGCCCGGCCTGTACATCCGCCCGTCCGATACGGTGCCGGAACGCTTCTGGCACATCGGCATCCGCATCGAGGACGATGCGGTGCTGACCGACAGCGGCTGCGAGCTGATCACGCGCGGCGTGCCAGTCGATGCCGACGAGATCGAGGCATTGATGCGCGGCTGATGACCGCCAGGTTCACCCGATCGGCACTGGCCGCTCGTCCAGCACGCGCCGCATGACAAAGCTGGAATGCACGCCGGTCACCCCCTCGATGCGGGTGAGCTTGTTGAGCAGCAGGTGCTGGTAGTGGTCCATGTCGCGCACCACCACCTTGAGCTGGTAATCCGACTGCTGGCCGGTGATCAGCAGGCATTCCAGCACCTCGGGAATATCGCCGACCAGCGCCTCGAAGTTGGCAAAGCGCTCGGGCGTGTGCTTGTCCATGGAAATGCTGATCAGCGCCATCAGGCTCAGGCCGAGCCGGCGCGCATCGACCAGCGCGCGGTAGCCGGTAATCAGGCCGGCCTCCTCCAGCGCACGCACGCGCCGCAGACAGGGCGAAGGCGACAGCCCGATGGCATCGGCCAGCTCCTGGTTGGACATGCGGCCATCGGCCTGCAAGGCCTTGAGAATGGCGCGATCGTAGCGATCCAGCTCCATATCTTCCACCCCTATGTGTTATTGCGCAATTTCCTGCCAATATTGTGGCGCTGCAGCATAAAAATCGCAAGTTTCTGCTGCACCTGCACAACTAAGATAACACCCATGCAACAAGCAACAGCGACCCCGGTCTGACACCCCACCCACAGGTGCAGACTCCCAGTCAGGGCTTGTGGCCCACCCGATCCGGGGCAAGCCGCAAGGAGATCAGCCGCCCACCAGGCAGCCATGGTCAGGAGTGATACAGTGGCGGCATCGTAACCCGGTGCCGCCACTTGTCTTTTGTACTGCTCAGCCTCAATGTCGCGCTTGCCAGTCCGCTGCTGATGCAGGGACGCAGCGTGCTGTCCGGCATCCGCAAGCGCGGCACGCCCGATACCCTGGCCGTTGGCAAACTCGGCCTGCAGGGCGATGAACAGGCCGACCTGGATGTGCACGGTGGCCTGCGCAAGGCCGTCTACGCCTTCCCGTCCGAACACTACCCCTGGTGGCAGCAGCAGCGCGCGGCACGCGGCGCGCCTGATCCCGAACAAATCCTGCCCTGGGGCTTTCTGGGCGAGAATCTCACCCTGCAGGGACTGACCGAAGCCGATATCCATGTGGGCGACCAGCTGCACTTTCCCGATTGCGTGCTGCGCGTGAGCGAACCGCGTCAGCCCTGCGACAAGCTGGTGCACGTCATGGGCTATCCGCAGGCCGCGCGCGACATGGTGCAGCACGAACGCTGCGGCTGGTATCTGGCCGTGGAACAGGCGGGTAGCCTGCGCGCCGGTCAGCACGGTACGCTGGTCCCCGGATCCCGACAAACCCCGGTCGCCAGCCTGCTGCGCCGGCACCGCAACCTCTGACCCGAGTTTCCCCACACCATGGACCTGCGCCAACCCCTGGATACCCGCGCCTACCTGCTGATGCTGCTGCTGTGCACCATCTGGAGCCTGCAACAGATCACGCTCAAGGCCACCGCCGCCGACTTTTCGCCCACGCTGCAACTGGCGCTGCGCTCCGGCATTGCCGCGCTGCTGGTCTGGGGCATGATGCGCTGGCGCGGCGAGCAGCTCACGGTGCGCGATGGCATCTGGAAGCCCGGCCTCGCCGTCGGTGCGCTGTTTGCCTTCGAATTCCTGCTGATCGGCAAGGGGCTGCAATACACCACCGCCGGCCACATGATCGTGCTGCTGTATTCGGCACCCATCTTTGCCGCGCTCGGCCTGCACTGGAAGCTGCCGTCCGAGCGGCTGTCGCCCCTGCAGTGGCTGGGCATCCTGCTCGCCTTTGCCGGCATCGCCGTCGCCTTTCTCGGCCACGGCACCGATACCAACCTGGAGATGCTGATCGGCGACCTGCTGGCCGTGGGCGCGGCCATCCTCTGGGCGGCCACCACGGTCACCGTGCGCACCACGCGCCTGGCCACGCTGCCGGCGACCCAGGTGCTGTTCTACCAGCTGGCTGCGGCCTTCGTGCTGCTGCTGCCCGGTGCCTGGCTGATCGGCCACACCACCCTCCACATCGATGTGCCCATGGTCTGGGCTGCGCTGGCGTTCCAGGCGCTGGCAGTCTCCTTCTTCAGCTACCTGGTCTGGTTCTGGCTGCTGCGCTTCTACCTGGCCTCGCGCCTGGGCGTGCTGTCCTTCCTGTCGCCGCTGCTCGGCGTGGTGCTGGGCGCCTGGCTGCTGGACGAGCCAATCGAGCGCAACTTCATGATCGGCGCCGCCATGGTGCTGGTCGGCATCGTGCTGGTCAGCGGTCACGCCTGGCTGCAGCAAGTGCTGACACAGCGCCGCACCTGAGCGCTTCTCCTACACCGGCACAAGCGCCGTTCCGTAGCGCGCTGCATACCGGCGCGCGTACGCTGGAGTCTCCATATCCACTCACAGGAGATTCCCATGTCCGTAGCCAAAGTCCTCGAAATCAGCGCGTCCAGCACCAAGAGCTTTGAAGATGCGATCCAGACTGGCATCAACCGCGTCAACACCAGCGTCGATCAGGTGCAGGGTGCCTGGATCCAGGAACAGAAAGTCGTGGTCGACGCCGGCAAGATCACCGAATACCGCGTCAACATGAAAGTGACCTTTATCGTGCAGGACGTGGCCGAGAACACCTCGCCGGCGAAGAAGGTGGCTGCGCGGAAGAAGTAAGCGATGCAGCGGGGCCGCGCTAGCCGAGGTTCCGCTGCAGACTTGAGATGGTGGCGCCAGCTCCAGATAGGACACAAAATTAATACATTGGAATTAATTTATCACTTAAAATCCCTGCTCCAAATGCTTGACAGCCGTGAACAGGTGATTACACTGTGTCCATATTCTCGATCGAACAAACGCATGAATTTTCCTTCTGGCTGAAGCACCTGAAAGATGATGTCACGCGGAGACGCCTGCTATTGCGGCTGCGAAAAGCCAGCCTCGGCAATCTCGGGGACACTGCCCCTGTTGGCGAAGGCGTCATGGAGATGCGGGAACATTTCGGCCCGGGTTGGCGCATGTACTACCTCCAGCGCGGCTCCAGGCTGATCGTGATGCTCGGAGGCGGCAACAAGGCCAGCCAGTCCAGCGATATCGTCAAGGCCAGGCAACTGGCTGCCCGCGTTCAGGAGTAAACCATGTCCACTACCTCAACTGAGCCTGCGCTGGAACTGACACCTTTCGATGCAGCCGACTACCTCAAGGACGAAGCCGACATCACCGCCTATATCAACTTGGCGCTGGAGGATGGTGACCCGGCCCTGCTGCTGGCCGTCCTCGGTGACGCAGCCCGCGCACGCGGCATGACACAAGTGGCCGAACAATCCGGCCTGACACGCGAAGCACTCTACAAGGCCTTGCGGCCCACGTCACGGCCCCAATTTTCCACTGTGGCACGCGTCATGCGCGCCCTGGGCATACGGCTGGTGGCGCAAGTCGAGCAAACTGGCTGACTTCCTGCCCCTGAACGTTCGGACGTCAAGGGCCACGTCAGCCCTGCCACTCAACTCACATGCTTGCCAATCAACCCCGCCAGCGCGAACATGTTGACGCTATCCGCGCCCAGCACCGGGCGCAGCTTTGCATCGGCAACGATGGTGCGCTTGTCCTTTGGATCCTGCAGGTTGTGGGTCTTGATGTAGTCCCAGATCTTCTTCATGGCCTGCGGACGCGAGATCAGCTCGTCGCCGATCACGGCGGCCAGCTCGGCGCTGGGCTTGAGTGTGCCGGCAGCCGGAGCGCGTTTCTTTTTCTCGGCAGCGGACTTGGCAGCCTTGGGTGCCTTGGCTGCGGTTGATTTCACCGCTTTCACGGCCTTCGCCGCCTTGGCGCCAGTCGTCTTTGCCGCGGCACTGCCACGCGCAGCGCCCGCCTTGCCGGCACGCGGCTCGAATTCGAAGCCGACCTTGCCTGCATCCGCATCCCAGACCAGGAAGGCCTTGAAGGCGCGGCGCGTGCGGTTGGAAATGAACTTGTCCAGCAAGTCGGTCTTGCCGGTTTCCAGCAGCTTGCTCAGCTGCTCGTGCGTGATCGGCTGCTGCAGGATGATGCTGCCGGTCTTGAACTTGCAAGTGGGCGTTGTCTGCTCCAGCGTGGGCACGGCTTTTTCGCAGACGTAGTTGCTGCCATATTCGACCACGCGGCTGCCGCAGGACGGGCACTTGCCGAGCGACTGCGCCTGACTCAGGTCCAGCAGCTCGCCGCTATCCTCATCGCCCTTGTCGCCAAAGTCGAATTCCAGCTTATGGTTCTGCGACTCCTCGTCAAAGGTGAGCTTGAGTTCGGCGGTGAACGGCCAGCCGGCCTTGCTGCGGAAGCCTTCCAGCGGGCCAACCTGCTTGTCGCGCAGCAGCTGCTCGACTTCGGCATCTTCAAAGGTGCGGCCGCCGGGGATCTTGCTGATGGAGAAGCCGCATCCTTCGCCCGCGCCGTTGGCACCGGTGCAGCTGTAGCGGCGGTAGTTTTCCTTGACCACGCCGCCACAGGTCGGGCACGGCGTCTGCAGCGTGACGTAATCACCCGGCACGGTATCACGATCGTATTCCTTGGCCTTGCGCACGATGCGCTCGGTCATGGCGGCAATGTCCTGCATGAATTCAGCCCGGCTCAGTGCGCCCTGCTCGATCTGCGCCAGCTTGCTTTCCCAGTTGCCGGTCAGGGCCGGCTTGCTCAGCTCTTCCACTTCCAGGCCGCGCAGCAGCGTCATCAGCTGGAACGCCTTGGCGGTGGGGATCAGCTCACGGCCTTCGCGCAGCATGTATTTTTCGCCGATCAGGCCTTCGATGATGGCGGCGCGCGTGGCCGGCGTGCCCAGACCCTTGTCCTGCATCGCCTCGCGCAGCTCGTCGTCCTCGATCCACTTGCCAGCGCCTTCCATGGCTCCGAGCAGCGTGGCTTCGCTGAAGCGTGCCGGCGGGCGCGTCTTCAGGCCCTTGGCCTGGGCCGATTCGGTCAGCACCTGCTCGTTCGGCTGCACCGGCACCAGATGCTTGCTGTCCTTGCCATCCTTGTCGTCAGCGGTTTCGCTGGCGGCTTCCTTGCCGTAAATCGCCAGCCAGCCCGGATTCACCAGCACCTTGCCGTCGCTGCGGAAATGGTGCTGCTGCACTTTCGTGATGCGGGTGGTGACCATGAACTCGGCGCTCGGGAAGAACACCGCCATGAAGCGGCGCACCACCAGGTCGTAGAGCTTGCGCTCGGCCTCGCTCAGGTTGCCGGGCGCCTGCAGCGTCGGGATGATGGCGAAGTGATCGCTTACCTTGCTGTTGTCGAAAATGCGACGGCTCGGCTTGATATAGCCCTTGTCGATCGCCTGGCGCGCAAACGGCGCCAAGTGGCTCATGCCGCTGTCGGCCAGCATGGCAAAGGTCTGGTGCGCCACGCCCAGATAGTCCTCTGGCAGGTAGCGCGCATCGGTACGCGGATAGGTCAGCGCCTTGTGGCGCTCGTACAGGCTTTGCGCCAGGCTCAGCGTGGTCTTGGCGCTGAAGCCGAACTTGCCGTTGGCCTCGCGCTGCAGGCTGGTCAGGTCAAACAGCTGCGGAGAGGCCTGGGTGCTGGGCTTTTTCTCTTCGGTGACGCTGCCGGTCTGGCCGCGCACGGCATCGACAATCTCCTGCGCCTGCTGCTGGTTCCACAGGCGATCCGCCTTGGCCTCGGCGTCATCGCTCTTCTTCCAGGCCGGATCAAACCACTTGCCCGGGTACAGGCCAGCCTGCGCGGCAAACTCGGCATGCACCTCCCAGTAGTCGCGGCTGACGAACTTGCGGATCTTTTCCTCGCGCTCGACCACGATCGCCAGCGTCGGCGTCTGCACGCGGCCGACGGTGGTCAGGAAGAAGCCGCCATCGCGCGAGTTAAACGCCGTCATGGCACGCGTGCCGTTGATGCCGACCAGCCAGTCGGCCTCGCTGCGGCTGCGTGCGGCATCGGCCAGGCCCTGCATGTCGGCATTGCTGCGCAGCTTGTCGAAGCCGTCGCGGATCGCCTGCGGCGTCATGCTCTGCAGCCAGAGGCGCTTGACCGGCTTGCCCAGCGGCTTGGCGCCGCCGGCATACTGCTCGATCAGGCGGAAGATCAGCTCGCCCTCGCGGCCCGCGTCACAGGCGTTGATCAGCTCGCTCACTTCCTTGCGCTTGACCAGGCGGGTCACGGCATTCAGGCGCGACTTGGTCTTTTCCACCGGCTTCAGGTCGAAGTGCGGCGGGATCACCGGCAGGTGGGTAAAGCTCCACTTGCCACGCTTGACGTCGTATTCTTCGGGCGCCTGGATCTCGACCAGGTGGCCGACGGCGCTGGTGACAATGTAGCGATCGTTCTCGAAATAGTCGTCATGCTTGCTGAAAGCGCCGGCAACCGGCGTCAGGGCGCGCACAATATCTTGCGCGACCGAAGGTTTTTCCGCGATGACCAGTGACTTGCTCATGGGATGATGGGATTCCTGTATATATCTCGTGCTGCGGCCAGCCGGTACGCTGCCAGTGGCGGCAGCATACCGCAGCTGACGCACAATGCGCAGCAACATTTCCTTTTTATAAGCTACCACAAGCTGGCAGCCCGCTGCCGGCCTGCCCTGACAAACCGATTTCCGCATGTCCGCCTCCCTGACCCTGAACTGGCCCGCCGAAACCCTCTGGAGCCAGATCGAACCGCACTGGCCCGGCTTCAGTGTGGAAGTCCTGCCCCGGCTGGACTCGACCAACAGCACGCTGATGGAGCGCGCCCGCGCCGGCCAGGCCTGGCCGGTGCTGCTGGTGGCCGAACAGCAGACCGCCGGCCGCGGCCGCATGGGCCGCAGCTGGGTCAGCGAGCAGGCCGTGGGGCAGTCGCTCACCTTCTCGCTGGGCGTGCCGATGGACGAGGCCGACCTGTCCGGCCTGTCGCTGGTGGCCGGCTGCGCGCTGGCACAGGGACTGGACCCGCTGCAGCGCCACGGCATCCAGCTCAAGTGGCCGAATGACCTGTGGCTGCAGCAGCGCAAGCTCGGCGGCATCCTGGTCGAAGTCTGCATCCTTGGCCGGCAGCGCTACGCGGTGATCGGCTGCGGCATCAATGTGGCGCCGCCGCCGGTGCTGCCGCCAGCCGCCGCCGGCCAGACCAGCGTCACGCCACCGGCCTGGGTGCAGCAGTTTGCGCCAGACGTGCTCGCACCCGAGGTGCTGCTGCAGGTGGCCATGCCGCTGGCACTGGCGCTGAAGCAGTTTGCCGTGCAGGGTTTTGCCCCCTGGCAGGCCGAGTTTGCCCGGCGCGATGCCCTCGCCGGCCAGCTGGTCCGGCTGTCGGATGGCAGCGAGGGACTGGCCAGCGGCGTCAACGCCCAGGGCGGCCTGCTGATCCGCCAGGCCGACGGCCAGCTGCACGAGGTGCTGAGCCAGGAAGTCAGTGTGCGTCCGGCCGGCGGCTGAATCCGCTACCATGCCAGCAACAGCCGGAGCCTTCCGGCGCACGGAATTGCCATGAACCACTCTCCTGTTTCCCCCGCCGTGGTGCATCTGCTGGACTGGCAGGCCGCCCTGGCCAGCCAGCCTGATGGCCTGTCCGAAGCCGCCCAGGACGCCGCGATTGCCGACTGGGCACAGCGCTGCTGGCTGGATCTGGCCGTCGTGCTGCCGCACCAGCACCACGCCGTGCTGGCGCACCCGGGCAATCTGCAGACCGCCGCACGCTGCTACCTGTACGCCGGCGAAGCCGCCAGCGGCTGGCTGCACTCGCCGCTGCACGGCACGCCCGAGGCACCGCACTGGAACGCCGACAGCGCCGCGCTGGCCGATGAAGCGGCACGACTGGCGCTGGGCCGCGGCTTTTGCGCCGCCGATGCCGCCGTGCTCGGCCTGATGGGCGCGCTTGCCGCCATCGATGCGCGCAGCAACACCCTGCCGGAGGATTTCACGCGCCAGCGCCGCCATTTCCCGCTGCTTGGCACGCCGCGCGCCCTGCCCTTTGCCAGCATGCCGCGCAGCCTGCGCCAGCCGGCACACCCGCATCGGCTGTACGCGGTGATGGGCGATGCCGACTGGGTGATCCGCTGCCTGGAGCTGGGCGTGAAGCTGGTGCAGCTACGCCTGAAAAACCCAACACCCGGCGAACTAGACGCGCAGATCGCACGCTGCGCCGAGGCTGCCAGCCGCCACGGCGCGCTGCTCATCATCAATGACCACTGGGAAGCTGCACTGCGCCACACGCTGCACCGCAACAGCCATGGCATTTATGGCATCCACCTGGGGCAGGAAGACCTGCAGCAGCTGTCCGATGCCGATCTGGACCGCATCCAGCTGGCCGGGCTGCGCCTGGGCCTGAGCACGCACAGCCTGTGGGAACTGTCACGCGCGTTGCGCACACGCCCCAGCCACCTGGCCTGCGGCCCGGTGCACGCCACCACCACCAAGGACATGCCCTGGATCCCGCTGGGCGACAGCAACGTCGGCTGGTGGGCGCAGCTGCTGCATGCCGATGCCGGCAGCGACCATCCGCCACTGCCGCTGGTCGCCATTGGCGGCATGACGCCGGCGCGCGCACAAGCGGCTGCTGCCGCCGGCGCAGACATGGTGGCGGTGGTGAGCGACATTACCGGCGCCGCCGATCCGGCCGCCGCGGTGCAGGCGCTGGATCAGGCGATTGCCGTCGGTCAGGCGCAGCATGACGCACAGCCAGCCCCGACCTGGCCGGAGCCGACGCTGCCAGCCTGAGCACACCAGGCGCTACGGCGCGATCAGAACTTGCGGAACACCAGCAGATTGCGCTGCGCTTCGGCCTCGCTCATGATGTCGGTGCTGATGCGTGTCAGGCCGGCACGGCCGACGTTCAGGCGCATGTTCTCGTCCTTGGACGCCAGCTGGATCACGCTGTTGCTGGCATCCCAGCGGAAGCGGCCATTGCTGGTAAAGCTGTAGGGCTGACCACGGCGCTTGACGGTAGTGGACAGCGTGTAGGTGTTGCCGCTGTTGAGCGTCAGCACCTGGTCGATGCTGGTGCAGCCGGCTGGTGCATTGCTCGGGCAGCTGCTGCTGCCGATATAGCGGCCGGGCCAGTTCACGCTGTAGCGCGCACCCTGTACCGGGGTGGGAGCGACCTGGGTGACACCGGAACCGGTGCTGGGGCCACCGGCACAGCCGGCCACGATCACGGCACCGGTCGTGGCCAGGGCGGCCAGCGCCAGGCGCGACCAGGAGGAAAGGCTGAAAATCTGCTTCATGAGGGGTATCCTGTTGCGGGCATGCGCCGGCTGGCGGCATGCAAGGCGAGGTAATGGCATCGAATGTACCCCTATCTGCCGGCAACTCCCGCGATCCGACAAGTCCTGTTACGATTTCCCCATGACCATGAGCACTTCTCCCGCCCCCATCGGCATCATCAGCGCGCTGCGTGACGAACTGTCGGCCGTGCTGCTGCGCATGCCGCCTGAAAGCCAGCAGCGCATTGCCAACCGCAGCTTCCGCCAGTGCCACTGGCACGACCAGCAGGTGGTGGCGGTACTGTCGCGCATTGGCAAGGTGGCCGCTGCTACCACCGCCACGGCGATGATCGAGCGCTACGGCGTGCGCGCCATCGTGTTTACCGGCGTCGCCGGCGGGCTGGGCAATGGTGTGAACGTGGGCGATCTGGTGGTGGCGCGCAGCTTTCTGCAGCACGACCTGAACGCCTCACCGCTGTTTGCGCGCCACGAGGTGCCGCTCTACGGCCTGACGCGCTTCCGCACCGACACCGATCTGAGCGATGCCCTGGCCAGCGCCGCACGCCAGGCGCTGTCGGAGCCGGCTGGCCTGCTGAGCGAACAGGCGATGCAGGACTTTGGCCTGCACGCGCCGCAGGTGCACGAAGGCCTGATCCTGAGTGGCGACCAGTTCATCAACACCGCGCAGGACAGCGCGCGCCTGCTGGCCGAGGTGCCTGATGCACTGGCCGTGGAAATGGAAGGCGCTGCCGTGGCGCAGGTCTGCCACGACTATGGCGTGCCCTTTGCCGCCATGCGCACGATTTCAGACCGCGCCGACGACCAGGCGCATGTAGATTTCCCGCGCTTTACCGAACAGGTGGCGAGCCACTACAGCGCGGCGGTGCTGGAACAGCTGCTGGCGCACTGGCCGCAGCCGGACTGAGCCTCAACCCAGCCGCGCGCGCAGCCGCTCGGCGTAGCCCTGCAGCACCTCGAAGCCCGGCTCCTTGCGCGGCCAGCTCAGCGCGATGCCGTCATCGGCATGGCGCGGCACCACGTGCAGGTGGAAGTGGAACACGGTCTGGTCGGCTTCAACACCATTCGCCTGCAACAGCGTGATGCCGGGCGGGTCAAACTCTTCGACGATGGCCCGGGCGATATTTTGCGCCGCCTGCATGACCGCCGCTGCTTCCTCGGGCGTGAGTTCCAGCAGGTTGGCCGCATGGCGCTTGCTGGCCACCAGCACATGGCCGGGATTGACCTGGCCCAGGTCCATGAAGGCGATCGTCAGATCGTCCTCATGCACCCTGGCAGAGGGAATCTCGCCGGACACGAGGCGGCAGAAAATGCATTGTCCGGGCGGGGAGGTATCGACAAACTTGGGCATGCTGGTTCAGATTCGGATCGGAATCTTCCGAGTGTGCCGCAGCCGGGGCGGCCTGCAGGCCACCCCCGGGTAATCACCGAGCGCGTGCCAGCACCTGCGCCAGATAGCGGCCGGTATGGCTGGCCGGTTCGGCCGCGACCTGCTCCGGCGTGCCCTGCACCACCACGCTGCCACCGCCATCGCCGCCTTCCGGCCCCATGTCGATCAGCCAGTCCGCCGTCTTGATCACGTCCAGGTTGTGCTCGATGATGACGATGGTGTTGCCGGCATCGCGCAGGTGGTGCAGCACCTTCAGCAGCAACTCGATATCGCCAAAGTGCAGGCCAGTAGTCGGCTCGTCCAGGATGTAGAGCGTGCGACCGGTATCGCGGCGTGACAGCTCCAGCGCCAGCTTGACGCGCTGCGCCTCGCCGCCCGACAGCGTGGTCGCGCTCTGGCCGAGCTGGATATAGCTCAGGCCGACATCGAGCAGGGTCTGCAGCTTGCGCGCAATCGTCGGGACCGCGCCCATGAACTGGTAGGCCTCCAGCACCGTCATTTCCAGGATCTGCGCGATATTCTTGCCCTTGTACTGCACCTCCAGCGTCTCGCGGTTGTAGCGCTGGCCGTGGCAGACGTCACAGGGCACGTAGACATCGGGCAAGAAGTGCATCTCCACGCGCTTCACGCCATCGCCCTGGCAGGCCTCGCAGCGGCCGCCGGCCACATTGAAGCTGAAGCGGCCCGGGCTGTAGCCGCGCTCGCGCGCTGCCGGCATCTCGGCCATCAGCTCGCGGATATGCGTGAACAGGCCGGTGTAGGTGGCCGGGTTGCTGCGCGGCGTACGGCCGATCGGCGACTGGTCGACGTTGATCACCTTGTCAAACTGTTCCAGCCCGTCGATGCCATCGTGCGCCGCCGGTTCGGCATGGGCGCGGTGGATCTGCTGCGCGGCAGCGGTGTAGAGCGTGTCGTTCACCAGCGTGGACTTGCCCGATCCCGACACGCCGGTGACACAGGTCATCAGGCCAACCGGAATCTCCACCGTCACGCCTTTCAGGTTGTGGCCACGTGCGCCACGCACGGTGATGCGCTGCAGGCCCGGATGTTCGGCTGCAGCCACCGGCGCCTCGCCCTGCGCGCGCGCCAGCGCAGCGCTGCGGCGCGGCTTGGCCACTTCCTGCACCGGCGCCGGCAGCCAGGCGGTGCGCCTTGCCGGCACGGCGATCTGGCGCGTGCCGCTCAGGTACTGCCCGGTGAGCGATTCCGGCGCGGCCATCACCTCCGCGCATGTGCCCTGCGCCATCACCTCGCCGCCATGCAGGCCGGCGCCCGGCCCCATGTCGATCACGTGGTCGGCGGCGCGAATCATGTCCTCGTCGTGCTCCACCACCAGTACGCTGTTACCCAGGTTGCGCAAATGCACCAGGGTACCGATCAGGCGGTCGTTGTCGCGCTGATGCAGGCCGATGCTGGGCTCGTCCAGCACGTACATCACGCCAGTCAGGCCGGAACCGATCTGGCTGGCCAGGCGGATGCGCTGTGCCTCGCCACCGCTCAGCGTCTCGGCGCTGCGCTCCAGGCTCAGGTAGTTCAGGCCGACATCGTTGAGGAAGCGCAGCCGGTTGGCAATCTCGCGGATCACCTTGTCGGCGATCTCGGCCTTGGCGCCCTGCAGCTCCAGGGTATCGAAATAGGCCTGGGCGTCACCCAGCGTGACCTGGCCGATCTGGTAGATGGCGCGGCGCTGCTCACCTTCGCCAACAAACACATGGCGTGCCTCGCTGCGCAGGCGCGTGCCGTGGCAGCTATGGCAGGGCTGCACGCTGCGATAGCGCGCCAGATCCTCGCGCACCACGGCCGATTCGGTATCGCGGTAACGCCGTTCCATGTTCGGGATCACGCCCTCAAACGGATGCTGCTTGACCACTTCCTCGCCCTTGCGCGCGCCACTTTCCATCACGTAGCGGAAGCGGATCTTCTCCTCACCGGAGCCATGCAGGATCACCTGGCGCACCGCTTCCGGCAGCTGCTCGAATGGCGTGTCCACATCCACCTGGTAATGCTGGCAGACCGATTCCAGCAGCGAAAAATAGTAGCCATTGCGGCGATCCCAGCCCTTGATGGCACCGCTGGACAGGCTCAGGCCCGGAAACGCCACCACGCGCTGCGCATCGATCACGTCCACATGGCCGATACCCTCGCAGGTCGGACAGGCACCGGTCGGCGAGTTGAACGAGAACAGGCGCGGCTCCAGCCCGGCAATGCTGTAGTTGCAGACCGGGCAGGCGTATTTGGCATTGAACCAGTGCTCCGTGCCGCTGTCCATTTCCAGCAGGATGGCGCGCTGCTCGCCCAGGCGCAGCGCGGCCTCGAAGCTTTCCGCCAGGCGCTGGCGCACATCAGCGCGCACCTTCAGGCGGTCAATCACCACGTCGATGCTGTGCTTTTCCTGCTTGGCCAGCTCCGGCAGGCTGTCCACGTCCACCACCGCGCCATCGATGCGGAAGCGCACGTAGCCGAGCGCCTGCATCTGCGCCAGCTGCTCGTGGAACTCGCCCTTCTTCTCGCGCGCCAGCGGCGCCAGCAGCATCACGCGCGTGCCTTCGGGCAGCGCCAGCACCGCATCCACCATCTGGCTCACGGTCTGCGCCTGCAGCGGCAGGTCGTGCTCCGGGCAGTACGGCGTACCGGCGCGGGCATAGAGCAGGCGCAGGTAGTCGTGGATTTCGGTCACCGTGCCCACGGTGGAACGCGGGTTGTGGCTGGTCGCCTTCTGCTCGATGCTGATCGCTGGCGACAGGCCCTCGATCAGGTCCACGTCCGGCTTGTCCATCACCTGCAGGAACTGGCGCGCATAGGTGGACAGGCTTTCGACATAGCGACGCTGGCCTTCGGCATACAGGGTGTCGAAAGCCAGGCTGGACTTGCCCGAACCGGACAGGCCGGTGATCACCACCAGCGCATCACGCGGAATATCCAGATCCAGGTTCTTCAGGTTGTGCGTGCGCGCACCGCGGATGCTGATGTGGGTATGCGCGCTGGTAGCGCGCGCGGGGGAAATCGGTTTTGCCATGCAGGAGGCAGCCGCTTGACACGGCTGCAGGAAAAAATGGTCAACAGAGCATGATAGCCCAGCCGCATGACGCTGCCAAACCGGACGCCAGTACGCGGTCCGGCGTGGCGCGTTACCATGTGGGGATCAGTTCCCATTACACAGAAGCCACAGGAGACTCCCCCATGCTGAATTTCGACTACCAGAACCCCACCCGCATCGTGTTTGGCCAGGGCAGCACCGCCAAGCTGGCACGCATGGTGCCGCAGCGCGCCCGCGTGCTGGTGCTCTATGGTGGTGGCAGCGTGCGCAGCAATGGCACGCTGGCCGATGTGCTGGACGCGCTGAAGCAGAACGGCCAGCGCTACGTGGCCGAGTTTGCCGGCATCGAGCCGAACCCGACCTTCGAGACGCTGATGAAGGCGGTGCAGCAGGTGCGCCAGGAACAGATCGATTTCCTGCTCGCCGTGGGTGGCGGCTCGGTGATTGACGGCACCAAGTTCGTCGCCGCCGCGGCACGCCTGCAGGACCACGAAGATCCCTGGAGCATCCTGGAGACGCATGGCCGCGTGGTGCAGGCCGCGATGCCGTTTGGCGCCGTGCTGACGCTGCCGGCGACCGGCTCGGAAATGAACGCCGGCGGCGTGGTCACGCGCGCGGCCACGCAGGACAAGCTGTCCTTCAGCAGCCGCCTGCTGTATCCGCAGTTCTCGGTGCTGGATCCGGTGCGCACCTACTCGCTGCCGGAGCGCCAGGTCGCCAACGGCGTGGTCGATGCCTTTGTCCACACCATGGAACAGTACCTGACCTACCCGGTCGATGCCCGCGTGCAGGACCGCTGGGCCGAAGGCATTCTGCGTACCCTGGTGGAAATCGGCCCTGATGCGGTGCACAAGACCGACGATTACGACACCCGCGCCAACCTGGTCTGGAGCGCCACCATGGCTCTCAATGGGCTGATCGGTGCCGGCGTGCCGCAGGACTGGGCCACCCACATGATCGGCCACGAGCTGACCGCGCTGCACGGCATTGACCATGGCCGCACGCTGGCGATCGTGCTGCCCGCCGTGATGCAGGTACGCCGCGAGGCCAAGCGCGCCAAGCTGCTGCAATACGCCGATCGCGTCTGGGACATCCGCGAAGGCAGCGAAGAGGAGCGCATCGATGCCGCCATCGCCAAGACGCGCGCATTCTTCGAATCGCTCGGCGTGCCGACGCGCCTGGCCGACTACCAGCTCGGCACCGAGGCGATCGACCCGATCATCGCCGCGCTGGAAAAGCACGAGATGACGCAGCTGGGCGAGAAGCAGGACATCACGCTGGAGATCAGCCGCGAGATCCTGCAGGCAGCACTGTAAGCCGCCTGCCTGAGCGGCCGGACCGGCATCGCCGCCACGGCGATGTCACCGGGTCGTCACATGCGCTCGCCATCATGGACGCATGTTGACGCTGACCCGTTGTTTCCGGCCATGTCACTGAAGACAGTCCTGCCCTGGCTGGCATTGCCTGCCCTGCTGGCCGGCGTGCTGCTCTGGCCGGATGTGAGCGAGTTCTACCAGCAGCAGCGTGCCGCTCGCAGCACGCCGGGGCAGACCGAAGTCAGCACCGCCCTTGCGCTACCGCCCAACCACGGCCAGACCTATGCCGCCTGGCGCCAGCAGCAGCCTCAGGCCGCCATCAACCTGTTTGCTGCAGACAGCGCACCGCTGCTGCACGCGATCCAGAACTCGCTCTACCAGATCCCCGCCTACCGTGGCCAGCAACTGCAGGTGGTGCAGCAGATCAACTTCAGCGAGCAGCAGGTGGAGATCACGCTGGAAGCTGCGGACAACCCGACGGTACGCGACACCTACCGCTGGCAAGCCGATACCGGCTGGAAATTCAAGCAGCCTGAACGCCTGCGCCGCGATGCCGACCAGGACCGGCGCGTGCCGCTGTCTTCCATCAGTTTTGTGCTGGTGCCCGCGCTGTATGCCGATGCGCGCCAGCACAACGCCGGCCTGTACCAGGAGCGCATCCACCGGGTGGTGTTCCAGGCCGGCACCAAGCGCAGCATCACGCGCATTGTTGGCACCACCCATGTCGGCACGGGCGATCCGACCTTGTGGATCGTGCGACTGGTGGATGACCGCCGCACCCACACCGTGTTCTACTACCCTGACGGCCGCCTTGAAGGGGTGGATCAATCGCGATGAGGCCATTGCTGACCCGTACCCTGCCCTGGCTGCTGCTGTTGCCGCTGGCCGGCTGTTTCGACGCCTTCGGCTCCGTGCCACCACCCGTATCCGCGGCGTCCGAGGCAGAAAAGCGCGCCTATCAGGAGATTCCGGCTGCGCCGCAAGCCGAGCCCCTGGCCGTGGCCGCTCCGGAGCCGCCACGGCCACCGGTATCGCTGCTGCTGCAACCAGACTTGCTGGAGCAGATCGGGCAGCAACTGCAGCAGCTGCCAGAATTTGAAGGGCAGCCGGTCCGGCTGGTGCGGCATGTGAATTTCTACCCGGAGTGGATCGATGTGGTGGTGCAGGACCCGAAACAGTCCAGTCATTACGAAAAATACCGCTGGCAGGATGGTCGTTGGCAACACCGGGGACCAGACCAGGTAGCAAAAGCCAGTCGCCCGGACCAGATGCCGGCGTCACGCGTGCCCTGGCGCATCGCGGCACAGGTCTACCAGCAGGTGCTGGCGGAGGCGGCCAAACTGGAAGGTTCTGGTCCGATACGCTTCATCAACTTCAGCATGCTCCGTCAGCAGCCGCATTTCCAGGCGGTGCTGCATGGCAGCCGGGAGAATCTGGACCTGCAATACCGGCCAGATGGCCGCTTGTTCAGACGCAGGCCGTTCTGAGGCTCAGAGCGGGTAGCCGACGCCGGCCAGTGCCGCCAGCGGACCCACGCTGCGGATCAGCTCCATCTGCTCCGGCTGGCGCGTGAACAGGGCACCGCCAAAGCAGATCGCGCTGAAGGAGATGCCTTCGTACATTTCCTGGGTGCGCGGAATCAGCAGCAGCCAGCCGTCACCGGCGAGCAGGTTGAAGGACGGCATCAGGCCGTCGCTGGCCGGGGCCAGGCCGAGTTCGCTGCAGCCGCGCTGGAAGGCCTGGTGCAGGGTCTTGGCGGCCTGCTCTACCGGCATGCCCTGGATCTCGCCGGTGCGCACGAATACGTGCTGCATGGCCAGGCCCGGGTGGCGTGCCACGGTCTGCGCCTCCGCCTCGGCTGGCAGGCCCGGCTGGTAAAGACGCAGATGCGCCTGCTCATCGGTGCCGGGAATCCACTGCACGTGCTTGTGGCGCTGGCTGGCACCGGCAGCGGTGCCGCCGTTGTACAGGCCCAGGCCGCCGGCTTCGGTCATCACCAGCGCCAGCGCGGTAAAGTCTTCCAGGCTGAGCGGCTCCAGCTGTTCGGCAAACACGCGGCGTGCCAGCACCAGGTGGCGCGGCGTGAGCGGGAACTTGTTGAGGATGATGGTGTGGTGCTCGCCGATCGGGCCGACGGTCAGGGCCGGATCGGGATTGAGGAAGGGGTTGAAATTGGGATCGCGCGGGCCACCTGGCACCGCCACCTTGGCGGTGGCGTCCTTGGCCGCCAGCGAGGAGACCCAGAGCACGCGGAACTGCATGCCGCCGTCTTCGACCGTGACCTGTTCGGATTGAACCGGGACCAGATCACCGGAGGCCAGCGCGCTGGCGCTGCAGGTGTCGATGGCTTGCATCAGGGGGGTGCTCATGCGGATACTCCTTGTAGTGGACACTGCGCGACCAGCACGCAGCCAGACAGCCTTTCCGGGAAATGGCAAAACCTCTTGAGCTTACCAGCCCGCGGTGGTTCCGGCCAGCGGGGAAGACCCTTGGCCGGGGCAGCACTGCAGCAGCTGGTGGCAATACGCGACGGCTTGCCTGCGCCGCCCTACAATGCGCGTTTTCCTTCGGCAGACAGGCGGCAGAGATGAGCGGCAACAGTGCTTCGCGTGATGGTTTCAGTTCCGGTTTTGGCGTTATCGCCGCCACCCTGGGCTCGGCCGTGGGGCTGGGCAATATCTGGATGTTTCCCTACCAGGTGGGCATGAATGGCGGCGCCGGCTTTCTGCTGATCTATCTGCTGGCCACGCTGGTGGTGGGCCTGCCGCTGATGATTGGCGAAATCAGCCTGGGCCGCAGCGCCCGCAGCAACCCGATCAGCGCCTACCGCAAGCTGGCTCCCGGCAGCGGATGGTGGCTGATTGGCGCCATGGGCCTGCTGTCGGTGCTGCTGATCATGTCTTTCTACTCCAGCGTGGTGGGCTGGGTGTTTGCCTATGTCGGCAAGAGCCTGGGCGGCAGCATCCTGACGCAGGACCGCGCACTGCTGGAAGGCAGTTTTGGCCAGCTGATCCAGTCGCCGCTGCAGGCGCTGGGCTGGCAATGGGCGGTGCTGCTGGTGGTGGGCAGCATCATCACTTTTGGCGTCAGCCGCGGCATCGAGGCCGTGACCAAACGCCTGATGCCGCTGTTGTTCGTGCTGCTGATCGCGGTGGCGGTGGCCTCGCTGTCCTTGCCCGGAGCGATGGAAGGGGTGCGTTTTCTGTTTCTGCCGGATTTTTCCCGGCTCAACGGCCAGGTGGTGTTGATGGCGCTGGGGCTGGCCTTTTTCAAGCTGTCGCTGGCAGTCGGCAGCATGATGATTTACGGCAGCTATTTCCGCCGGGAGCAGAACATTCCGCGCACGGCGCTGACCGTGATGCTGGCCGATTTGAGCGTATCGCTGTTGGCCGGGCTGGCGATTTTCCCGGCGGTATTTGCGCTGGGCTTCAACCCTTCCGGCGGCCCGGCGCTGCTGTTCCAGACGATTCCGGCCGTGTTTGCCAGCATGCCGCTGGGGCATGGGCTGCTGGTGGTGTTTTTCATCCTGACGGCGCTGGCCGCCATTGGCGCCATGCTGTCGCTGGTGGAAGTGCCGGTGGCCTTTCTGCACGAACACTACCGCCAGCCGCGCACCCGCGCCACCTGGTGCGTGATCGTCGTGCTGGCGCTGCTCGGCAGCCTCAGCGCCCTCTCGGCCAGCAGCCTGAGCCAGGTGCAGCTGGCCGGCATGTCGCTGTTTGACCTGTTCGATTTTCTCTCCAGCAAGCTGCTGATGCCGCTGTGCGGCCTGCTCACCTGCATCTTCATCGCCCGCCGCTGGGGCCGCGATGCCTTTGTGCAGGCCAACAGCAACCAGGGTGCCCTATCCAATCAGGCTCTGCTGCGCCGGGTGTACTGGGTGCTGACGCGGATTACGCCGGTGCTGATTGCGGTGGTGATGGGGGTGGGGTTGCTGGGGTAAAGGTCAGTCAGTCTCCGAGGCCATCACGCGAATCCGTAAAACCCGAGCCAAGTACAACAGTGCCGGCTCCCCCTGAATGCCCAATGCCGACCATGACTGGTCGGCATTGGACTGGTCCCGGGCATGCAAGCATGCCCGGGATACCCCGTGGATCAAATCACCACGAAGTCGCTGGTCAGCAAGCTGGCGGGCTTGTTTTCCAGAGTGGCAAAGACCGTCGGCGCATACACCGTGTTCGTGCCATCTGCATCGTAGGACAAATTGCCGGTTGCGCTGTCATACAGCACCGTCGGATTTTGCGTGGTAGCGCTGCTGCCAAACTCCAACGTCCATGCCGGTGAAGTGCCTTCCAGACCAGGGAAATAGCGGGAATCCAGTACCAGCTTGTCGCCTTGGGCAGCATTGAAATCCTTCACCACATCAGCGTTGGCTGCAAGCAAGGGCGCAGTGAACACGAAGCGATCCGCACCTGCACCACCTGTGAGGGTGTCAACGCCGGCTCCGCCAATCAGGATATCGTTACCGTTGCCGCCATTCAGCGTGTCATTGCCGATACCACCGTACAGCCGATCATCGCCATCACCCCCATTGAGCGTATCGTCACCAGCACCGCCGTACAGGGTGTCATTGCCGCCCATGCCGTTCAGTGTGTCAATACCGTCACGGCCATCAATGGTGTCGACTCCCGCCGTACCCGTCAGGGTGTCGGCAGTCACATCGCCAGACAGGGTGGCATTGCTGATCGGCAAGGCAGTCAGGTTGATGATCAGGTGGCTTTCAACCACGTCACCATCTCCATCCACAAACCTGAACAGGGCCACTTCCGGGTCGTAATTGACAACGCTCGCAGGCGGATCGTAGGTGTAGTTCCCGGACTCTGTGCCTTGTGCCATGGCAATGGTCAGCACGCCACCCTTGGCCGTGGTAACTTGCAGTTTGCCGTTGCCCAGATGCTGCCACGTTCCGCCGTTGCCAGTCATCGCCTGACCATCCCAAGTGTAGATATGGCCGCCGATTTCCACCCTGGCCACATAACCGCCATCTCCACCAAAGCCCGAGCCGGGGATGCTACCTGCCAGCAGTGTGCTGTTGATCGCCTGAGGTACTGGCGTAGTTCCGGTCAGGAAAGCTGCCAGATCACTCATGTTGGTCACGACCTTGGCCAGATTGGCATTGTCATCTGCTCCGGTCACACCGTTGTAGGCAATCGGAAACAACTGGTTCAGGTTAGCCCCCGCCCCCATGCCGATGGCATAGGAGACAATCTTGTAGTCCTTGTTGATGTTCAGCTCGCCACGCAGGAAAGATTCCCAGTTGGCCTGGCCCACATCGGTATTGCCACCAGCCTGGAAGCCGGTGATACTTCCGCTGCTGATGCCACTATTGGAACCATTGCTGGCCGTGGGTGCGCCATCCGTCAGCATGTAGGAAATATTGGCAGGATCCTTGCCCTTGGCTACCGGCTGACCATACACCCCGTTTACGGTATCGTGACCGTAAATGCCCTGCGCCGCATTGTTGGCCGCACTGAAGGAGTCGATCAATTCCTGCAGGGCAGCATCATAGTTGGTGGCACCAGAACCATAGTAATTGTTCCAGGCATTAATGATCGCCTTGGCCTGCGCAATGGTCACCCAGCCCGCAGTCTGCTGCGTGGCGCTGTAGTTGAAGCTGGACAGGCTGACCCTGACCTCCCCTTCCTGCGCCGCATTCAGGTTGGCCTGGTACTGATCCAGCATGATGTTCAGGGCATCCTTGGCCGCACCCAGACGGGTCGTGTTGTAGGTTGTGCCGTTGGCCCTGGTAATTGTCACAATGTCATCCATGCTGCCAGACAAGTCCAGACTGATCATGACGTTGGCGTAGAACTTGCTGGCCACACCCACAGTCGAATACACCGGTGAGGCATACGGGCTGTCATCTTCCACGCTGACAACAAATTCTTGCTTGTCGACACTCAAGTCGCCATGCCCATCTCTGACCTGTACATCAAAGGCGAAATCCAGCACGTCTTCGACAGTCTTGTTCGGATGGTCCAGCGGCTTGGTAAGGGTGACATTAACCCCTGCCTCGTACGCATTGGTCGCTCCTGTAGCCAGCGCCGGGGTACTTTCTACCTTGATGACCTCGACATAATCCGGCTGCCCCTTGGTACCGGTGTAACCGATCAGGACGTTATCCGTGGTGTCATCCCATTGGACCAACTTGCCACCAGAGGTAAATGGCGGTGTCAAGGTGGGTGCCGTGAACTTGAAGGTATACGTCAAGCTGTCCACGTCCACGAACTTGATCACACCCAAGGCCTGGGCATTCGCAGCATCCGTCTGGTCAGAGGTTCCGGCACTATCCGGAATACCACCGGTCAGGCCTTCTTCTGAAACCACCATCTTAACCGGTGTACCCGGATCCAACTCGGGCGAGTCATTCTCCCCTGTAATGGTGATTTTCAGGGTCGTGGTTGACAGATCCCCGTCGCCATCCCGAATCGTGTAGACAAAGCTGTCAACTGCGCTATCTCCCTCTCTCATGGTCTGGGCGACTGCATTCGGCTTGTAGGTATACGTGCCGTTGGCCTGCAGCGTCAAGGTACCGTACGCACCTCCAAACGCAGTTCCTACATTACCAACCACAGCCGTCGTTTCATCTGTACCGGCCAGACGAACTCCAACCACCGTCGCGCCATCTGCGCCCTGGATGTCGTTGGTCATCACCGTGCCGTCAGTGATTTCCTGATCTTCCGTGATGGTGCGCGTGTCTGCCAGCGCCGTCGGCACATCGTCCACGATCTTCACCGTCAACGTGCTGCTGGCCGGATCATCATCCATGTCCGTCAGCACCACCGCAAAGTCCTCGAACAGATCGTTCTTGCCATTGGCAGTCGGGTGCGTCTCGTTGTCCTGCAGCGTGTACGTGTACGTCACCACACCCGTGGCCGCATCGTAGCCCGTGATCTTCAGCTCGTTGCCCAGGGGCGTCGTGATCGTCTTGGCCGTGAACACATCATTCGTGATCACTGCCTCGCCATGCACCGTCAGGCTCTTGATGCCGTCCACCGACGTCACCTTGAACGTGCCCGTGGCCGACTCCTCCGTACTTGTCGGATTGCTGCCGTCGGCCAGCGCCTCCTCCTTCACCGTCACATCACCGCCATTCGCCTTGGGCGTCAGGTCCGTGATCGTCGGCGTCGAGTTGTCCAGCGTGATCGTCAGCTTCGCCGTATCCGTATCTCCATCACCATCCGTGATCGTGTACGTGAACACATCGCTCACATCACCCGGCGCGTTGGCATTGCGCACATAGCTGTAGCTGCCGTCCGCGTTCAGTGTCAGCACGCCGTACAAGCCTGCCGTTGCCTGGCCCACCGTGCCCGCAGCAACTCCCGTCACCGCCGTCACCGCCGTCACCGTCACGCCATCGGCTCCCGCCGTATCCTTCTCACCATCGGTCGTGTTCGCATCGTTGCCCGTGGCCACATCCACGCCCGTCAGCACGTTGCCCGTGGCCGGACCCGTCTGACCCGCCGCCACGCTGTCCACGTCATCCACCGCCGTCGGCACATCGTCCACGATCTTCACCGTCAACGTGCTGCTGGCCGGATCATCATCCATGTCCGTCAGCACCACCGCAAAGTCCTCGAACAGATCGTTCTTGCCATTGGCAGTCGGGTGCGTCTCGTTGTCCTGCAGCGTGTACGTGTACGTCACCACACCCGTGGCCGCATCGTAGCCCGTGATCTTCAGCTCGTTGCCCAGGGGCGTCGTGATCGTCTTGGCCGTGAACACATCATTCGTGATCACTGCCTCGCCATGCACCGTCAGGCTCTTGATGCCGTCCACCGACGTCACCTTGAACGTGCCCGTGGCCGACTCCTCCGTACTTGTCGGATTGCTGCCGTCGGCCAGCGCCTCCTCCTTCACCGTCACATCACCGCCATTCGCCTTGGGCGTCAGGTCCGTGATCGTCGGCGTCGAGTTGTCCAGCGTGATCGTCAGCTTCGCCGTATCCGTATCTCCATCACCATCCGTGATCGTGTACGTGAACACATCGCTCACATCACCCGGCGCGTTGGCATTGCGCACATAGCTGTAGCTGCCGTCCGCGTTCAGTGTCAGCACGCCGTACAAGCCTGCCGTTGCCTGGCCCACCGTGCCCGCAGCAACTCCCGTCACCGCCGTCACCGCCGTCACCGTCACGCCATCGGCTCCCGCCGTATCCTTCTCACCATCGGTCGTGTTCGCATCGTTGCCCGTGGCCACATCCACGCCCGTCAGCACGTTGCCCGTGGCCGGACCCGTCTGACCCGCCGCCACGCTGTCCACGTCATCCACCGCCGTCGGCACATCGTCCACGATCTTCACCGTCAACGTGCTGCTGGCCGGATCATCATCCATGTCCGTCAGCACCACCGCAAAGTCCTCGAACAGATCGTTCTTGCCATTGGCAGTCGGGTGCGTCTCGTTGTCCTGCAGCGTGTACGTGTACGTCACCACACCCGTGGGCCGCATCGTAGCCCGTGATCTTCAGCTCGTTGCCCAGGGGCGTCGTGATCGTCTTGGCCGTGAACACATCATTCGTGATCACTGCCTCGCCATGCACCGTCAGGCTCTTGATGCCGTCCACCGACGTCACCTTGAACGTGCCCGTGGCCGACTCCTCCGTACTTGTCGGATTGCTGCCGTCGGCCAGCGCCTCCTCCTTCACCGTCACATCACCGCCATTCGCCTTGGGCGTCAGGTCCGTGATCGTCGGCGTCGAGTTGTCCAGCGTGATCGTCAGCTTCGCCGTATCCGTATCTCCATCACCATCCGTGATCGTGTACGTGAACACATCGCTCACATCACCCGGCGCGTTGGCATTGCGCACATAGCTGTAGCTGCCGTCCGCGTTCAGTGTCAGCACGCCGTACAAGCCTGCCGTTGCCTGGCCCACCGTGCCCGCAGCAACTCCCGTCACCGCCGTCACCGCCGTCACCGTCACGCCATCGGCTCCCGCCGTATCCTTCTCACCATCGGTCGTGTTCGCATCGTTGCCCGTGGCCACATCCACGCCCGTCAGCACGTTGCCCGTGGCCGGACCCGTCTGACCCGCCGCCACGCTGTCCACGTCATCCACCGCCGTCGGCACATCGTCCACGATCTTCACCGTCAACGTGCTGCTGGCCGGATCATCATCCATGTCCGTCAGCACCACCGCAAAGTCCTCGAACAGATCGTTCTTGCCATTGGCAGTCGGGTGCGTCTCGTTGTCCTGCAGCGTGTACGTGTACGTCACCACACCCGTGGCCGCATCGTAGCCCGTGATCTTCAGCTCGTTGCCCAGGGGCGTCGTGATCGTCTTGGCCGTGAACACATCATTCGTGATCACTGCCTCGCCATGCACCGTCAGGCTCTTGATGCCGTCCACCGACGTCACCTTGAACGTGCCCGTGGCCGACTCCTCCGTACTTGTCGGATTGCTGCCGTCGGCCAGCGCCTCCTCCTTCACCGTCACATCACCCCCATTTCGCCTTGGGCGTCAGGTCCGTGATCGTCGGCGTCGAGTTGTCCAGCGTGATCGTCAGCTTCGCCGTATCCGTATCTCCATCACCATCCGTGATCGTGTACGTGAACACATCGCTCACATCACCCGGCGCGTTGGCATTGCGCACATAGCTGTAGCTGCCGTCCGCGTTCAGTGTCAGCACGCCGTACAAGCCTGCCGTTGCCTGGCCCACCGTGCCCGCAGCAACTCCCGTCACCGCCGTCACCGCCGTCACCGTCACGCCATCGGCTCCCGCCGTATCCTTCTCACCATCGGTCGTGTTCGCATCGTTGCCCGTGGCCACATCCACGCCCGTCAGCACGTTGCCCGTGGCCGGACCCGTCTGACCCGCCGCCACGCTGTCCACGTCATCCACCGCCGTCGGCACATCGTCCACGATCTTCACCGTCAACGTGCTGCTGGCCGGATCATCATCCATGTCCGTCAGCACCACCGCAAAGTCCTCGAACAGATCGTTCTTGCCATTTGGCAGTCGGGTGCGTCTCGTTGTCCTGCAGCGTGTACGTGTACGTCACCACACCCGTGGCCGCATCGTAGCCCGTGATCTTCAGCTCGTTGCCCAGGGGCGTCGTGATCGTCTTGGCCGTGAACACATCATTCGTGATCACTGCCTCGCCATGCACCGTCAGGCTCTTGATGCCGTCCACCGACGTCACCTTGAACGTGCCCGTGGCCGACTCCTCCGTACTTGTCGGATTGCTGCCGTCGGCCAGCGCCTCCTCCTTCACCGTCACATCACCGCCATTCGCCTTGGGCGTCAGGTCCGTGATCGTCGGCGTCGAGTTGTCCAGCGTGATCGTCAGCTTCGCCGTATCCGTATCTCCATCACCATCCGTGATCGTGTACGTGAACACATCGCTCACATCACCCGGCGCGTTGGCATTGCGCACATAGCTGTAGCTGCCGTCCGCGTTCAGTGTCAGCACGCCGTACAAGCCTGCCGTTGCCTGGCCCACCGTGCCCGCAGCAACTCCCGTCACCGCCGTCACCGCCGTCACCGTCACGCCATCGGCTCCCGCCGTATCCTTCTCACCATCGGTCGTGTTCGCATCGTTGCCCGTGGCCACATCCACGCCCGTCAGCACGTTGCCCGTGGCCGGACCCGTCTGACCCGCCGCCACGCTGTCCACGTCATCCACCGCCGTCGGCACATCGTCCACGATCTTCACCGTCAACGTGCTGCTGGCCGGATCATCATCCATGTCCGTCAGCACCACCGCAAAGTCCTCGAACAGATCGTTCTTGCCATTGGCAGTCGGGTGCGTCTCGTTGTCCTGCAGCGTGTACGTGTACGTCACCACACCCGTGGCCGCATCGTAGCCCGTGATCTTCAGCTCGTTGCCCAGGGGCGTCGTGATCGTCTTGGCCGTGAACACATCATTCGTGATCACTGCCTCGCCATGCACCGTCAGGCTCTTGATGCCGTCCACCGACGTCACCTTGAACGTGCCCGTGGCCGACTCCTCCGTACTTGTCGGATTGCTGCCGTCGGCCAGCGCCTCCTCCTTCACCGTCACATCACCGCCATTCGCCTTGGGCGTCAGGTCCGTGATCGTCGGCGTCGAGTTGTCCAGCGTGATCGTCAGCTTCGCCGTATCCGTATCTCCATCACCATCCGTGATCGTGTACGTGAACACATCGCTCACATCACCCGGCGCGTTGGCATTGCGCACATAGCTGTAGCTGCCGTCCGCGTTCAGTGTCAGCACGCCGTACAAGCCTGCCGTTGCCTGGCCCACCGTGCCCGCAGCAACTCCCGTCACCGCCGTCACCGCCGTCACCGTCACGCCATCGGCTCCCGCCGTATCCTTCTCACCATCGGTCGTGTTCGCATCGTTGCCCGTGGCCACATCCACGCCCGTCAGCACGTTGCCCGTGGCCGGACCCGTCTGACCCGCCGCCACGCTGTCCACGTCATCCACCGCCGTCGGCACATCGTCCACGATCTTCACCGTCAACGTGCTGCTGGCCGGATCATCATCCATGTCCGTCAGCACCACCGCAAAGTCCTCGAACAGATCGTTCTTGCCATTGGCAGTCGGGTGCGTCTCGTTGTCCTGCAGCGTGTACGTGTACGTCACCACACCCGTGGCCGCATCGTAGCCCGTGATCTTCAGCTCGTTGCCCAGGGGCGTCGTGATCGTCTTGGCCGTGAACACATCATTCGTGATCACTGCCTCGCCATGCACCGTCAGGCTCTTGATGCCGTCCACCGACGTCACCTTGAACGTGCCCGTGGCCGACTCCTCCGTACTTGTCGGATTGCTGCCGTCGGCCAGCGCCTCCTCCTTCACCGTCACATCACCGCCATTCGCCTTGGGCGTCAGGTCCGTGATCGTCGGCGTCGAGTTGTCCAGCGTGATCGTCAGCTTCGCCGTATCCGTATCTCCATCACCATCCGTGATCGTGTACGTGAACACATCGCTCACATCACCCGGCGCGTTGGCATTGCGCACATAGCTGTAGTAGCTGCCGTCCGCGTTCAGTGTCAGCACGCCGTACAAGCCTGCCGTTGCCTGGCCCACCGTGCCCGCAGCAACTCCCGTCACCGCCGTCACCGCCGTCACCGTCACGCCATCGGCTCCCGCCGTATCCTTCTCACCATCGGTCGTGTTCGCATCGTTGCCCGTGGCCACATCCACGCCCGTCAGCACGTTGCCCGTGGCCGGACCCGTCTGACCCGCCGCCACGCTGTCCACGTCATCCACCGCCGTCGGCACATCGTCCACGATCTTCACCGTCAACGTGCTGCTGGCCGGATCATCATCCATGTCCGTCAGCACCACCGCAAAGTCCTCGAACAGATCGTTCTTGCCATTGGCAGTCGGGTGCGTCTCGTTGTCCTGCAGCGTGTACGTGTACGTCACCACACCCGTGGCCGCATCGTAGCCCGTGATCTTCAGCTCGTTGCCCAGGGGCGTCGTGATCGTCTTGGCCGTGAACACATCATTCGTGATCACTGCCTCGCCATGCACCGTCAGGCTCTTGATGCCGTCCACCGACGTCACCTTGAACGTGCCCGTGGCCGACTCCTCCGTACTTGTCGGATTGCTGCCGTCGGCCAGCGCCTCCTCCTTCACCGTCACATCACCGCCATTCGCCTTGGGCGTCAGGTCCGTGATCGTCGGCGTCGAGTTGTCCAGCGTGATCGTCAGCTTCGCCGTATCCGTATCTCCATCACCATCCGTGATCGTGTACGTGAACACATCGCTCACATCACCCGGCGCGTTGGCATTGCGCACATAGCTGTAGCTGCCGTCCGCGTTCAGTGTCAGCACGCCGTACAAGCCTGCCGTTGCCTGGCCCACCGTGCCCGCAGCAACTCCCGTCACCGCCGTCACCGCCGTCACCGTCACGCCATCGGCTCCCGCCGTATCCTTCTCACCATCGGTCGTGTTCGCATCGTTGCCCGTGGCCACATCCACGCCCGTCAGCACGTTGCCCGTGGCCGGACCCCCTCTGACCCGCCGCCACGCTGTCCACGTCATCCACCGCCGTCGGCACATCGTCCACGATCTTCACCGTCAACGTGCTGCTGGCCGGATCATCATCCATGTCCGTCAGCACCACCGCAAAGTCCTCGAACAGATCGTTCTTGCCATTGGCAGTCGGGTGCGTCTCGTTGTCCTGCAGCGTGTACGTGTACGTCACCACACCCGTGGCCGCATCGTAGCCCGTGATCTTCAGCTCGTTGCCCAGGGGCGTCGTGATCGTCTTGGCCGTGAACACATCATTCGTGATCACTGCCTCGCCATGCACCGTCAGGCTCTTGATGCCGTCCACCGACGTCACCTTGAACGTGCCCGTGGCCGACTCCTCCGTACTTGTCGGATTGCTGCCGTCGGCCAGCGCCTCCTCCTTCACCGTCACATCACCGCCATTCGCCTTGGGCGTCAGGTCCGTGATCGTCGGCGTCGAGTTGTCCAGCGTGATCGTCAGCTTCGCCGTATCCGTATCTCATCACCATCCGTGATCGTGTACGTGAACACATCGCTCACATCACCCGGCGCGTTGGCATTGCGCACATAGCTGTAGCTGCCGTCCGCGTTCAGTGTCAGCACGCCGTACAAGCCTGCCGTTGCCTGGCCCACCGTGCCCGCAGCAACTCCCGTCACCGCCGTCACCGCCGTCACCGTCACGCCATCGGCTCCCGCCGTATCCTTCTCACCATCGGTCGTGTTCGCATCGTTGCCCGTGGCCACATCCACGCCCGTCAGCACGTTGCCCGTGGCCGGACCCGTCTGACCCGCCGCCACGCTGTCCACGTCATCCACCGCCGTCGGCACATCGTCCACGATCTTCACCGTCAACGTGCTGCTGGCCGGATCATCATCCATGTCCGTCAGCACCACCGCAAAGTCCTCGAACAGATCGTTCTTGCCATTGGCAGTCGGGTGCGTCTCGTTGTCCTGCAGCGTGTACGTGTACGTCACCACACCCGTGGCCGCATCGTAGCCCGTGATCTTCAGCTCGTTGCCCAGGGGCGTCGTGATCGTCTTGGCCGTGAACACATCATTCGTGATCACTGCCTCGCCATGCACCGTCAGGCTCTTGATGCCGTCCACCGACGTCACCTTGAACGTGCCCGTGGCCGACTCCTCCGTACTTGTCGGATTGCTGCCGTCGGCCAGCGCCTCCTCCTTCACCGTCACATCACCGCCATTCGCCTTGGGCGTCAGGTCCGTGATCGTCGGCGTCGAGTTGTCCAGCGTGATCGTCAGCTTCGCCGTATCCGTATCTCCATCACCATCCGTGATCGTGTACGTGAACACATCGCTCACATCACCCGGCGCGTTGGCATTGCGCACATAGCTGTAGCTGCCGTCCGCGTTCAGTGTCAGCACGCCGTACAAGCCTGCCGTTGCCTGGCCCACCGTGCCCGCAGCAACTCCCGTCACCGCCGTCACCGCCGTCACCGTCACGCCATCGGCTCCCGCCGTATCCTTCTCACCATCGCGTGTGTTCGCATCGTTGCCCGTGGCCACATCCACGCCCGTCAGCACGTTGCCCGTGGCCGGACCCGTCTGACCCGCCGCCACGCTGTCCACGTCATCCACCGCCGTCGGCACATCGTCCACGATCTTCACCGTCAACGTGCTGCTGGCCGGATCATCATCCATGTCCGTCAGCACCACCGCAAAGTCCTCGAACAGATCGTTCTTGCCATTGGCAGTCGGGTGCGTCTCGTTGTCCTGCAGCGTGTACGTGTACGTCACCACACCCGTGGCCGCATCGTAGCCCGTGATCTTCAGCTCGTTGCCCAGGGGCGTCGTGATCGTCTTGGCCGTGAACACATCATTCGTGATCACTGCCTCGCCATGCACCGTCAGGCTCTTGATGCCGTCCACCGACGTCACCTTGAACGTGCCCGTGGCCGACTCCTCCGTACTTGTCGGATTGCTGCCGTCGGCCAGCGCCTCCTCCTTCACCGTCACATCACCGCCATTCGCCTTGGGCGTCAGGTCCGTGATCGTCGGCGTCGAGTTGTCCAGCGTGATCGTCAGCTTCGCCGTATCCGTATCTCCATCACCATCCGTGATCGTGTACGTGAACACATCGCTCACATCACCCGGCGCGTTGGCATTGCGCACATAGCTGTAGCTGCCGTCCGCGTTCAGTGTCAGCACGCCGTACAAGCCTGCCGTTGCCTGGCCCACCGTGCCCGCAGCAACTCCCGTCACCGCCGTCACCGCCGTCACCGTCACGCCATCGGCTCCCGCCGTATCCTTCTCACCATCGGTCGTGTTCGCATCGTTGCCCGTGGCCACATCCACGCCCGTCAGCACGTTGCCCGTGGCCGGACCCGTCTGACCCGCCGCCACGCTGTCCACGTCATCCACCGCCGTCGGCACATCGTCCACGATCTTCACCGTCAACGTGCTGCTGGCCGGATCATCATCCATGTCCGTCAGCACCACCGCAAAGTCCTCGAACAGATCGTTCTTGCCATTGGCAGCAGTCGGGTGCGTCTCGTTGTCCTGCAGCGTGTACGTGTACGTCACCACACCCGTGGCCGCATCGTAGCCCGTGATCTTCAGCTCGTTGCCCAGGGGCGTCGTGATCGTCTTGGCCGTGAACACATCATTCGTGATCACTGCCTCGCCATGCACCGTCAGGCTCTTGATGCCGTCCACCGACGTCACCTTGAACGTGCCCGTGGCCGACTCCTCCGTACTTGTCGGATTGCTGCCGTCGGCCAGCGCCTCCTCCTTCACCGTCACATCACCGCCATTCGCCTTGGGCGTCAGGTCCGTGATCGTCGGCGTCGAGTTGTCCAGCGTGATCGTCAGCTTCGCCGTATCCGTATCTCCATCACCATCCGTGATCGTGTACGTGAACACATCGCTCACATCACCCGGCGCGTTGGCATTGCGCACATAGCTGTAGCTGCCGTCCGCGTTCAGTGTCAGCACGCCGTACAAGCCTGCCGTTGCCTGGCCCACCGTGCCCGCAGCAACTCCCGTCACCGCCGTCACCGCCGTCACCGTCACGCCATCGGCTCCCGCCGTATCCTTCTCACCATCGGTCGTGTTCGCATCGTTGCCCGTGGCCACATCCACGCCCGTCAGCACGTTGCCCGTGGCCGGACCCGTCTGACCCGCCGCCACGCTGTCCACGTCATCCACCGCCGTCGGCACATCGTCCACGATCTTCACCGTCAACGTGCTGCTGGCCGGATCATCATCCATGTCCGTCAGCACCACCGCAAAGTCCTCGAACAGATCGTTCTTGCCATTGGCAGTCGGGTGCGTCTCGTTGTCCTGCAGCGTGTACGTGTACGTCACCACACCCGTGGCCGCATCGTAGCCCGTGATCTTCAGCTCGTTGCCCAGGGGCGTCGTGATCGTCTTGGCCGTGAACACATCATTCGTGATCACTGCCTCGCCATGCACCGTCAGGCTCTTGATGCCGTCCACCGACGTCACCTTGAACGTGCCCGTGGCCGACTCCTCCGTACTTGTCGGATTGCTGCCGTCGGCCAGCGCCTCCTCCTTCACCGTCACATCACCGCCATTCGCCTTGGGCGTCAGGTCCGTGATCGTCGGCGTCGAGTTGTCCAGCGTGATCGTCAGCTTCGCCGTATCCGTATCTCCATCACCATCCGTGATCGTGTACGTGAACACATCGCTCACATCACCCGGCGCGTTGGCATTGCGCACATAGCTGTAGCTGCCGTCCGCGTTCAGTGTCAGCACGCCGTACAAGCCTGCCGTTGCCTGGCCCACCGTGCCCGCAGCAACTCCCGTCACCGCCGTCACCGCCGTCACCGTCACGCCATCGGCTCCCGCCGTATCCTTCTCACCATCGGTCGTGTTCGCATCGTTGCCCGTGGCCACATCCACGCCCGTCAGCACGTTGCCCGTGGCCGGACCCGTCTGACCCGCCGCCACGCTGTCCACGTCATCCACCGCCGTCGGCACATCGTCCACGATCTTCACCGTCAACGTGCTGCTGGCCGGATCATCATCCATGTCCGTCAGCACCACCGCAAAGTCCTCGAACAGATCGTTCTTGCCATTGGCAGTCGGGTGCGTCTCGTTGTCCTGCAGCGTGTACGTGTACGTCACCACACCCGTGGCCGCATCGTAGCCCGTGATCTTCAGCTCGTTGCCCAGGGGCGTCGTGATCGTCTTGGCCGTGAACACATCATTCGTGATCACTGCCTCGCCATGCACCGTCAGGCTCTTGATGCCGTCCACCGACGTCACCTTGAACGTGCCCGTGGCCGACTCCTCCGTACTTGTCGGATTGCTGCCGTCGGCCAGCGCCTCCTCCTTCACCGTCACATCACCGCCATTCGCCTTGGGCGTCAGGTCCGTGATCGTCGGCGTCGAGTTGTCCAGCGTGATCGTCAGCTTCGCCGTATCCGTATCTCCATCACCATCCGTGATCGTGTACGTGAACACATCGCTCACATCACCCGGCGCGTTGGCATTGCGCACATAGCTGTAGCTGCCGTCCGCGTTCAGTGTCAGCACGCCGTACAAGCCTGCCGTTGCCTGGCCCACCGTGCCCGCAGCAACTCCCGTCACCGCCGTCACCGCCGTCACCGTCACGCCATCGGCTCCCGCCGTATCCTTCTCACCATCGGTCGTGTTCGCATCGTTGCCCGTGGCCACATCCACGCCCGTCAGCACGTTGCCCGTGGCCGGACCCGTCTGACCCGCCGCCACGCTGTCCACGTCATCCACCGCCGTCGGCACATCGTCCACGATCTTCACCGTCAACGTGCTGCTGGCCGGATCATCATCCATGTCCGTCAGCACCACCGCAAAGTCCTCGAACAGATCGTTCTTGCCATTGGCAGTCGGGTGCGTCTCGTTGTCCTGCAGCGTGTACGTGTACGTCACCACACCCGTGGCCGCATCGTAGCCCGTGATCTTCAGCTCGTTGCCCAGGGGCGTCGTGATCGTCTTGGCCGTGAACACATCATAACGCCACGTACAGATCACTGCCCACGCGCTTGGTCGCCACGTTCTCCGGTGCAAAACCGGTGCCGTCATCGGTCAGGTGGTACTTCACATCGGCCACGGCCTGGATGCGCACCGGCTGCCCCTTGGCACCGATACCTCCCTCGCCACCGGCGATCTGCAGCTCTTGTTCCGGCGTCTCGGATTGGGCCAAGATGCGAAGGGTAATGTTCTGGATGCTCATGTCTCTCTCCCCTGCCCGCGCTCCCCTGGATGTATGGGGGTTGCGCAGGCGTTACTACTCAAGATGAAGAATGGATGGATGCGGGCTGCTTACTGGCCCGGAATATTTCCAGCAGTGGTGCCATACAGCACGATCTCGACGCGACGGTTCGGCTGGTCGCACTGGGTGCGCTGTGCCTTCTGGTTCGGGTAACGCGCGCGACAGTCGCTCACCACCAACTGGCTTTCGCCACGGCCTTCAGCCTTGAGGTTGCGCGTGGGCAGTTGGTGCTGCTGCAGGGCCTGCTGCACTGTGGCAGCACGACGCTCCGACAGCGTCTGGTTATAGGCGTCGCTGCCCTCCGGATCGGTGTGACCAACAATCTCGATGCGATCCACCCTGGCATCGCTGGCGGCAATGTCACGCGCCACACGCGCGATGTCCTGCTTGCCCTGCTCCAGCATGCTGCCGTAGTCGTGGCGGTCAAACGGGAACAGTGCCGAGGTTTCCAGCGTGTAGGTCTTGAGCGGCACCACGCACTTGGGCTCTACCCGCGACAGCGCGTGCATCTGCTCCTTCTGGGCGCGTGCCAACTGCTGGCCGGTCTCGGCATCCAGCTGCTGCAACACCGGCTTGCCGTCAGCGCCTGCCGCCACGCGGAAATAGGCCACCTCACCCGCCGCCACCTGAAACTTGGGCAGGTTCAGCCGCTTTTCCTGGTAGCGTGTACCCACATCGCTGGGGTGCGCCACCAGCGTGTTCTGGCCCACGCACACCTTCTGCTGCTTGAACGCGCCGTCCTGCAGTGAAGTCATGTACTCGCCATTGACAAAGATATTGACAGCCTGGGTCTGCACCGCACCCGGCTCACGAATGAAGACCGCGCTGGCGATCTCCTGCGCTACCGGCGTCTCCACCTTGCCTTCTGCCAGCGGCTTGGGATACCGGTCACCGCCTGTTGCCACACAGCCGGATAGCGCGACCGCTGCCACCATTCCGAGTACCGGAACCCAGTTGTTCACACGGCTTGCCTGCTTCATGACCATCTCCTTCAGTCGCACCACCCGGCGCCAAGCCGAACAGCATCATGGGTAATAAACGTCATTCAGGAGAGTCAGTTGCCAGCCTCTGTTCCCACACGCATCTGACGCGCAGAAAAGACATGCTCCATTCCACCTGATGACACAACGGCTATTACACATCAGATGCGTTACGCTATGTATCCCTGAAATCCAGTAATATTTCACGAATCTTGCAGCCGCAAAATGCTGCGCATCTGGACAAACCAGGATGTACGACGCCCATCAATAACGAACGATTGTTAGATAATGCGGGATCATGCAATAAATTGGGCAGCCGCACAAGGCTGCCCAGGTTATCCGGCAGATCGTTCCCGCAAGCAGTTCAGGGCACCAGGCGTATCGGCACGGTCAGACGGTAGCCTTGCCCGCGCACCGATTTCACGCACTGCTCCACGCCCATTTCTTCCTGCATCTTCTGGCGCAGACGGGTCATCAGCACCGCCAGACGCTGGCGGGATTGCGAGACGGCATCATCATCCGGATAAAGCAGTTCACACAGGGGGGCATAGCCGAGTTCCTGCCCCGGCGTACCCACCAGCAGGCGCAGCACCCGGTATTCACTGTTGGTCAGGCTCGCGGAACGACCATTGGCATGGGTCAGCCGCAGCAGGTGCTCGCTCAGCATCAGCTGGACATCATCCCGCGGGCGTATGCGGCAGGACAAGTTGAACAGCACCGATTCCAGCTCGCCCACGTGCGTCGGCTTGGTCAGATAGACGTCAGCCCCACTGCCATAGCCCAGGGCACGGTCAGCCTGGTCGCCGCGCGCAGTCAGCATCACGATACCGATTTCCGGGAAAGCCTTGCGAATGCGACGGGTGATGCTGATGCCATCTTCCTGCGGCAGGTTCAGATCCAGCACCAGCACATCGGCAGGGGTTTCTGTCATGGCCACATCCAGCTCGCGTCCGCTGCTGACACCACGCACATGCCAGTCAGGACTGCTCAGATAATCCACCAGCTCGTCGCGCAGCAAGCGGTGATCTTCCACAACAATGATTTCCAGTACGCCAGGCATGACCCTACCATTTGAGATTGTCCGCTAGGCCGGAGCATGCATAACGCGCATTCATGCTCCGGAACGCCCCGGGGAAAACCCGTGTCACGCACCCGATACCAGCTTTCGGGCCCCACAAAATGGCAGTGCAGATATCTGGCACCCAGCCATGACGCATCAAGACTTTCATGCAAAGCCCTGCCTCGAGGTGATTGAAGCCTGATGTCAGCCTTACATTATACAATATATTGTCGGAAAAGGTTATCCCCGGATATGGTGATATTTTCCTCTTTATTACATTCGCGGCGCGCTGCATGCTTGACGGAGCACTCTTGATACTGTAATTGCCTCGCATCTGCCAGCCTGCTCACCCTGGCAAGGTCAGCTCGAACACGACTTCATCCAGCTCTCCCTGGTAGACGATGTCTCCGCCCATGGCCAGCGCCATATGGCGCACCCAGTACAGGCCCAACCCGGTCCCCGTGTGCTGGTGCGAGTGCTCGGCACGGTAGTACTTGGTGAACAGTCGTGATGCATCCGGCTGGTGTCCCTCGGCCACCCGGTTGCAGACCCGCAACCGGAAGCCTTCCTTCCCACCCCCCTGCGACCATGGCTGCAAATGAATGCAGACCTCGCTCTCCGGCTCGCTGTACGCCAGGGCGTTCTCCAGCAAATTGCCGATCATCAGGCGCAGCAGGTCCGGATCGGTCTGCACCGGCTGCTCCAGCCCCGACTCCAGTCGCACTCGCAAGGGTTGCGAACATTCCGCCACCAGTTGCTGCACCAGCACCTGCACATCACACGACTCCCGGCTGATCTGCCAGGCCCCGGTTTCCATCCGGTCGGTATGGCGTACCTTGTCTAGCACCATGTTCATGGCATCCACCGACTGATGGATGCGCTGCAGCCGTCCGGTCACCAGCGGCGGCATGTCCTCCCACCCCTTGGCTACCGCCAGCGCGCCCAGCCGGATGGCCGATAGCGGTGTCTTGAGCTCGTGCAGCAGCATGCCCAGCAGGCCATCCATTTCCTCCCGGCGCGAAGTCTCCCAGTACAGCTCCTGTTGCATGCGTTCCGCCCGCATGCGCACCATCAGCGCGGAACGCAGGGCCAGATGGTCACGCCGCCATTGCACCAGAAACTGCGCAACGCCCACCAGCAGACCAATCGCCAGCTCCGGATACAGCACCGACAGGCTGACATCCGTCAGCGGCAACAAGCCGAGCCAACTCAGTTCGAGGTAGAGCACCATCATGACCTGGGCCAGGAACAGCAGGGCCAGCAACACGCGGATATAGCCATCGCCGAAGCGCACAAACCAGAGGCTGAACAGCCCCCAGAAGCCATACATGATGATCACTGCGACATGCAGCAGCCAGGCTTCGCGCGCATATCCCAGCCACACGGCCAGCAACAGCAACGGGGCCATGGCCAGGTACATCCGGTTCGGCAAGACCGTCCAGCCTGGTGCCTGATAGAGACGAAACAGCCGCAGAAAATACCACTGCATCAGGGCCATGTACCCGATGCTGGCCACGTCCTTCAGCCCCGTCGCCAGCAGGGGCTGCTGCGGAAACAGGTACTTGTCCAGCAAGCCTGCCGTCCCGGACACCACCAGCAGCATGCAGGCCATGGTGGCGGCCGCAATCAGCCACTGCCGATCCCGCGAAGAGCCCCAGTGCAGCAGGCCCAGCACGGCCAGCGTCAGCAACAGCCCGACACCAAAACTGACCAGCAGGCTGCGCTGCATGCCCTGCTGCAGACTCTTTTGCGCATGCATGACCTGCACCTTGAGCACCAGGTGCTGCACGCTCTGCACCCGGATATAGGCCCGCAGATTCGCCGGCGTGGCCCGATCCGGCAGATTCACGACGATATGCCCCTCGCTGCGTCCACGTTCGGTATACGGCACGTGCGTGCCCAGCCTCACATGCTGCCAGTCATCCACCCCGGTCCCGGGCAGGAACACCCGCACATCTTCCAGATAGGGAGGCTGCAGCGTCAGCACCAGATCGCGTGCCGCCATCGGCTCCACATCCACCCGCAGCCAGATCACCGCACTGGTATGCCCCAGCGCCAGCACCTGCGGCATCGGCCGGAACGGCAATTGCTCCACCTGCCCCAGCGTCAGGTTGCCATCCGGATCCATCAGATAACCGCGACTGGAAATATGGTCCGGCAAACCGTCATCGGCCTGCAGTGACAAGGGCAGGAAAACGGCCACACAGGCCAGCAGACAGGTCAGCAGCCAGCGCTCCCAACCTGTTCTTGTCGCCTTGCACCCCTGCTGCATGCCCACCTCCCGTCCAAGCCCAAATGCCTGCTGACGCCATGCGCCCGCAGATCCCGGTTACATTGTGCTACACCCAGCGCCGGTCGTCACAAGCGGTACGACACCAGCGATTCACTGAAGTCGTTGTTGTGCAGCGGCTTGCCTGCTGGCGGAAAGGCGCGCTGCATGCAGTCGGTACGCGGACAGACGCGGCAACCCGGCCCGATCGGCGTGATCTCGCGCGGCTGCTGCAAATCCCAGCCGTCGGCATAGACCAGCTCATGCGCCTGCGACAGTTCGCAGCCGATGCCAAAGGCAAAGCGCTTGCGCGGCGCATGGAAGCTGCCACCGCCGCGCTGCACGCTGCGCGCAATACCAAAGTAGCGCGTGCCATCCGGCATTTCCGCCACCTGCGTCAGAATGCGTCCCGGCTGCACAAAGGCCTCGAACACATGCCACAGCGGACAGGTGCCGCCATGGCGCGCAAAATGCAGCGAGTTGGCACTCTGTCGCTTGGACACGTTGCCGGCCTGATCGACCCGGATCAGGTAGATCGGTACGCCGCGCGCACCACTGCGCTGCAGCGTGCTGAGCCGGTGGCAGATGCTTTCGAAACTCACGGCAAAGCGCCGCTGCAATGATTCCACGTCGTAGCGCGAGGCACGCGCCGCCTCCAGGAACGGCGTATACGGCAACAGCATGGCACCGGCAAAATAATGCGCCAGCCCCTGCCGCGCCAGCGTCAGCGTCTGTGCATCGCGCAACGCCGGATCCTCGATACAGGCCTGCTGCAACACATCGCCGTAAGCCAGGAACACCAGCTGCGTCGCCATCTGGAATGCCTGCTGCGCATCGCTGAGCGCCGGGTTCAGCTCCAGCCGCTTGCGCCGCGCATCGTAGCGGCGCAGCTCGTGCGAGCCCTGTTCGCTCGCCACCACCTCCACGCCATGCGCCTCCTTCAGGCGCGCGCGCAACACCAGCGCGCGCCGTCCCGGCTCCACGCCCCACTCCTGCGCCAGCTGTTCGGCCAGCCGATCCAGCCCGTCAAAATAGTTATCGTTGCGGTTGAAGAACTCGCGTGCCGCCTCGTGCGGAAACGGCGCCGTCGGCATCTGGCGCGAATCGCCATAAAAGCGCTCCACCAGCTGCTGCAGTTCATCCTGCAGGTGCAGCTGCTCCTGGTACAAGCGCACCAGCACCTCGGCCATGACCGGCACCGTGTGCACCATGCGGTCCAGGTCGGCCGGCGTCACGTGCTGCTCGCCGGCCAACCGCTGGTCGCGGAAGATGCTATCCAGCTCGCCCAGCAGACGCCGGCTGCGGTCTTCCGAGAAATCGCTCAGGTCCACCTGGAATACCTGCGCCAGCTTCAGCAGCACCGAGGCCGTCACCGGCCGCTGGTTGTTCTCCAGCTGGCAGATATAGCTGAACGACAACCCGAGCCGCTCGGCAAACGCCGTCTGCGACATCTGGTTCTTTTCACGCAGCCGGCGCAAGGCCGGCCCCATCAGCAGCTTGCGGCTCATGCAGGCACTCCGGTTCTTTCACAACATTTACAAGACCGGACCATTATCTGTGAAAGCCAACACAAGAACACACGAACTCTCCATAACTTGGTAGAAACCCGCAAAAGGATTGTGAAAGCTGTAAATACCATTCCTGTAAATTCTTTTTCCCCAGAGTCGAGGAGACACCCCATGAGCATCCCCCAGGTTCCGCTGCTGATCAACGGCGAATTTGTCCAGTCCAAGACCACCGAGTGGCGCGACGTTGTCAACCCTGCCACGCAGGAAGTCATCGCTCGCGTGCCGATGGCTACCCAGGAAGAACTGGATGCCGCAGTAGCTGCCGCCAAGGAAGCCTTCAAGACCTGGCGCTACACCCCCATCGGCACCCGCGCCCGCATCTTCCTGAAGTACCAGCAGCTGATCCGCGAAAACATCAAGGAAGTCGCCGCCATCCTGACGCGTGAACAGGGCAAGACCCTGCCCGACGCCGAAGGCGACGTGTTCCGCGGCCTGGAAGTGGTCGAGCACGCTGCCAACATCGGCACGCTGCAGATGGGCGAATTCGCCAACAACGTGGCCGGCGGTGTCGACACCTACACCATCCTGCAGCCGCTGGGCGTCTGCGCCGGCATCACGCCGTTCAACTTCCCGGCCATGATCCCGCTGTGGATGTTCCCCATGGCCATCGCCACCGGCAACACCTTCGTGCTGAAGCCCTCCGAGCAGGACCCGATGTCCACCATCCGTCTGGTCGAGCTGGCCATCGAAGCCGGCATCCCGGCTGGCGTGCTGAACGTGGTGCACGGCGGCGTTGACGTCGTCAACGGCATCTGCGACCACAAGGACATCAAGGCGATCAGCTTCGTCGGTTCCACCGGCGTCGGCACCCACGTCTACAACCGCGCCAGCCTGGCCGGCAAGCGTGTGCAGTGCATGATGGGCGCCAAGAACCACGCCATCGTGCTGCCCGACTGCAACAAGGAGCAGACCCTGAACGCCCTGGCCGGTGCCTCCTTCGGTGCCGCTGGCCAGCGTTGCATGGCGCTGCCGGTCGTGATCCTGGTCGGCGAAGCCCGCAACTGGGTGAACGAGATCGCCGAGCGCGCCAAGAGCCTGAAGGTCGGCAACGGTGCCACCCCCGGCGTGGACGTCGGCCCGCTGGTCAACAAGAGCGCCCGTGCCCGCGTCGACAACCTGATCGCCTCCGGCGTGGAACAGGGTGCCACCCTGGTGCTGGACGGCCGCAACCCGCAGCTGGACGGCGCGGAAGCCAACGGCAACTTCGTCGGCCCGACCCTGTTCACCGACGTCACCGTCGACATGGACATCTACAAGCAGGAAATCTTCGGCCCGGTGATGTGCGTGATGGGCGCCGAGACCCTGGAAGAAGCCATCCAGATCATCAACGACAACCCGAACGGCAACGGTACCGCCCTGTTCACCCAGAGCGGCGCTGCGGCGCACAAGTTCCAGGAAGAGATCGACGTCGGTCAGGTCGGCATCAACGTGCCGATTCCCGTGCCGGTCCCGCTGTTCTCCTTCACCGGTTCGCGCGCATCCAAGCTGGGCGACCTGGGCCCCTACGGCAAGCAGGTCATCACGTTCTACACGCAGACCAAGACCATCACCAAGCGCTGGTTCGACGAAGCCAACGCCGGTGGCGTGCACACCACCATCAGCCTGAAGTAAAAGGCAGTAGCAGGCCCTCGCGGCCTGTTATTCCCCCGGTGATCCGGTTCCCCGTAACTGGCTCCACCGGGGTTTTCGCCGGCTGCCACCACACCCACAAGCCGCCGCCGGCGTCCGCCCAGGAGACAGTCCCCATGTATTTCGATCTGACCGACGACCAGCAGCAATTCGTGGCTGCCGCCCGCGACTTTGCCGCCGGCGAACTGGCCCCCCACGCCGCGCAGTGGGATGCCGAACACACCTTCCCGCGCCAGGCCATCGCTACCGCCGGTGCACTCGGCTTCTGCGGCCTGTACGCCTCCGAAACATACGGCGGCCTCGGCCTGGCCCGTCTCGATGCCACCCTGGTGTTCGAGGAACTGGCTGCAGTCGATCCCTCCACCACCGCCTTCATCACCATCCACAACATGGCCACGTGGATGATCACCAGCTGGGCCAAGCCGGAAATCGCCGAGCAGTACGCTCCCGCGCTGACCGCCGGTGAACAGCTCGCCAGCTACTGCCTGACCGAACCCGGCGCCGGCAGCGATGCCGCCAGCCTGCGCACCACCGCCGTGCTGCAGGGCGACGAATACGTCATCAATGGCGAAAAGATGTTCATCTCCGGCGCTGGCAGCACCGATGTGCTGGTGCTGATGGCCCGCACCGGCGGCCCCGGTGCCGATGGCATCTCCGCCTTTCTGGTACCGGCCAACCTGCCCGGCATCCAGTACGGCAAGAACGAGGAAAAGCTCGGCTGGCTCAGCCAGCCCACGCGAGCCATCAGCTTCAGCGATGTGCGCATCCCGGCCAGCCACCTGCTCGGCCAGGAAGGCGAAGGCTTCAAGATCGCCATGAAGGGCCTGGATGGCGGCCGCATCAACATCGCCACCTGCTCCGTCGGCGGTGCCCAGGGCGCGCTCAATGCCGCCGCCCAGTACATGCAGGAACGCCAGCAGTTCGGCAAGCCGCTGGCTGCCTTCCAGGCGCTGCAGTTCAAGCTGGCCGATATGCAGACCGAACTGATCGCCGCGCGCCAGATGGTGCGTCTGGCCGCCTACAAGCTCGATACCCGCAGCAGCGATGCCAGCACCTACTGTGCCATGGCCAAGCGCTTTGCCACCGACGCCTGCTTCCAGGTCGTCAACGAGGCGCTGCAACTGCACGGCGGCTACGGCTACCTGCGCGAATTCCCGCTCGAGCGCCTGCTGCGCGACCTGCGCGTGCACCAGATCCTCGAAGGCACCAACGAAATCATGCGCGTCATCGTGGCGCGCCGCCTGCTCAGCGACCGTGGCCTCGACAGCCTGCGCTAAGCCCCCGATTTGACTTCATTGACAGACACACCCAGGAGACATTCATGAACATCGCATTCATCGGTATCGGCAACATGGGCGGCCCCATGGCCATCAACCTGCAGAAAGCCGGCCACACGGTCAAGGCATTTGACCTGTCCCAGGCCGCCTGCGACACGGTCAAGGCCGAAGGCGTCAGCATCGCCACCAGCGCCATCGACGCTGCCAGCACGGCCGACGTCGTCGTCAGCATGCTGCCCGCCAGCGCCCATGTCGAAGCCCTGTACCTCGGCAAGGACGGCCACCCCGGCCTGCTCGACATCCTGCCAGCCGGTGCGCTGATCATCGATTGCAGCACGATTGCAGCCGCCAGCGCCCAGAAAGTCGGCACTGCCGCCCAGGCCAAAGGCTACGACTTCATCGATGCCCCGGTCTCCGGCGGTACCGCCGGTGCCGCTGCCGGCACGCTGACCTTCATGGTCGGCGGCCCGGATCAGGCGCTCGAACGCGCCCGCCCGCTGCTGGAAAAAATGGGCGCCAACATCTTCCACGCTGGCGCCATCGGTGCCGGCCAGACCGCCAAGATCTGCAACAACATGCTGCTCGGCATCCTGATGGTCGGCACCAGCGAGGCCATGGCCCTGGGCCTGGCCAACGGCCTCGATCCGAAGGCGCTGGCCGAGATCATGCGCCGCAGTTCCGGCGGCAACTGGGCGCTCGAGAAATACAACCCGGTGCCGGGCGTGATGGACGGCACCCCGGCCGGCCGCGGCTACACTGGCGGCTTCGGCACCGACCTGATGCTGAAGGATCTGGGCCTGGCCCAGGAAAACGCCATGCACGTGCGCGCCAGCACGCCGCTGGGCGCCATGGCACGCAGCCTGTACGCAGCCCACAGCCTGTCCGGCAAGGGCGGCATGGACTTCTCCAGCATCATCCAGATGCTGCAAAAGGCCGACTAAGCCCGCGCAGGTTCCACACTGCGTGGCTGACACAAGGCTCCCGACCAGCTGGCGGGAGCCTTTTCCATCTTCGATGGGCGAGCCTGCAGGCACAAAAAAACCCACCCCGGCACTCCGGAATGGGTCTGGGCCTGTCAGGGGCAGGCATGGCTGGATTGGCGCGACTGGCGGGGATCGAACCCACGACCCTCGGCTTCGGAGGCCGATACTCTATCCACTGAGCTACAGTCGCCCCTGATGAACATGGTCTTGTTGACTTCCGTGCAACATCAAATGGGGCCAGATCAACAGGTTTACCATGCGCAACGGGCAATTGTAGGTGTTTTTTGCAAAAGCGTTGACTATAATTGCCTGTCACGATTCGTTTCGTTTTTTATCAGAACATCCAAGAGGACGTCATGAGCCAGATCGCACCAGATTCGTACGCCGCTTCCGAGGCGACCAAGAACCGTCAACTCGGCGTGGTCACTGCCATCACCTTTGGCGCCCTGCTGCTGCTGCTGGCCGTAGCCGTGTACTTCTCCACCTACGCCAAGCCTTCCTTTAACCCCAACAGCCCACAAGCCCAGGTTGCCGCTGCCCAGCGCATCCAGAAAGTCGGCTCGGTTGAACTCAAGCTGGCCCCGGCTGCCCGCGCCGTTCCCATGACCGGCGAAGAAGCCTACAAGTCCATCTGCATGTCCTGCCATGATGCAGGCGTAGCCGGCGCTCCCAAGCTGGGCGATAACGGCGCCTGGGGTCCGCGTATCGGCCAGGGTGTCGACACCCTGTTCAAGCACGCCATCGAAGGCTTCACCGGTACCCATGGCGTCATGCCGGCCAAGGGCGGCAACCCGGACCTGAGCGATGACGAAGTCAAGCGCGCCGTGGTCTACCTGGCCAACCACAGCGGTGGCAGCTTCGCCGAGCCGGCCGTAGCCGCTGCCAGCGGTGCTGCTGATGGCGCTTCCGGTGCCGCCTCTGCAGCCGCTGCCCCGGCCTCTGCTGCCTCCAACTGATCTTCCGGTCAGGCCCTGCGCCCACGCAAGGCCCGCCTGATCAACGAGCCGCTCTCCGGAGCGGCTTTTTCGTGCCTGAAAGTCGCTGACTGACAGGCCCAGGCTGCTTCAGATGCCGCTGGCCTGCGGGCTCGGCACGTAAGCGTACAGGCGCGGCAGTTCCGCCGCCTCCACCTCACGCAAGGGCCAGCAGCCCGCTTCCAGCGCATCCGCTGCCAACGTCATGTCCTGCGTATGCACCAGGCCCAGGCCGGCATCGGTCACCAGATACAGATGCCCATCGGCATCATGCAAGGCCTCGCTGACCTGCACCCGTCGGCCAGCATGCGTCCAGACCTGCCAGCCAGCCGCCTCCGGCTTCAGCCGCAGGATCCATGGCGTGCGTTCCAGCTCCACGAAGACGCGCTGTGGGCCGTTCTGGAAATACCAGCGCCCCTGCGCATCCGGTTCGTAGTTGCGCTCGATGAATTCGCGCAGCTTCTCCATCTGCACCCGGCTGCCCCGGCTCGCAGCGCTACTGCCCGGCCCGGCAAACGGTCCGGCCGCCTGCGCGGCCTCATCGCGCAGATACCAGTCACCACGCGCCCCCAGACCCAGCCAGCCGGCACACGCCGGTACATTCGGCCATTTGGCCATGGCCTGCTTGACGATATCGTCCATCCCGCCTCCTCCTGCAATTCTTTCCTATTGCCGTTTTCCTGCGTATTACGTCACGTAGTCTGACACGGCAAGCCGCCAGTTCTGCGTTATGCTTCGCCCATCATCCCCACTTTCCGCATGGAGAATCCTATGAAACGCTGGTTTCTGGTCCTGATGACCGTTCTTGGCCTGTTCAGCCTGTCCGGCTGTGGCTACAACCAATTCCAGTCCCTGGACGAAAAAGTCAAATCGTCCTGGAGCGAAGTGCTGAACCAGTACCAGCGTCGCGCCGACCTGGTGCCGAACATTGTCGCTACCGTCAAGGGCGAGGCCAACTTCGAGCAGGAAACGCTGACCCGCGTGATTGAGGCGCGCTCCCGTGCCACCTCGATCCAGGCCACGCCCGAGCTGATCAATGACCCGGAAGCCTTCAACAAGTTCCAGCAGGCCCAGGGCCAGCTGACCAGCGCGCTGTCGCGCCTGATGGTGGTGGCCGAGCAGTATCCGCAGCTCAAGGCCAACCAGGCTTTCCGTGACCTGCGCGTCACCCTGGAAGGTACGGAAAACCGCATCACCGTGGCCCGTAACGACTACATCCAGTCGGTACAGGAATACAACGTGCTGGCGCGCCAGTTCCCGACCAATCTGACCGCCATGATCTTCGGCTACAAGCCCAAGCCCAACTTCACCGTGACCAACGAGGCGGAAATCTCCCAGCCGCCGACGGTAGATTTCAACACCCAGCCGCAACCCCAGCGCCAGTAATCCTGCCTGAGTCCAACTGCCATGCCCGCAACTGCCATCTCCATGCCTGACACTCGCCGACTTCCGGCCGTACGTCAATGGCTGCTGATGCTGTTGCTGGCCTTGGTGGTGCTGCTGCCCAGCGCCTGGGCGCAACAGCTGCAGCCGATTCCGGCGCTCACCGCACGTGTCACTGACACCAGCGGCACCCTGTCCGCGGCCGACAAGGCATCACTCGAAGCCCGTCTGGCCGCCTTTGAACAGGACAAGGGCAGCCAGATCGTCATCCTGATGGTGCCTACCACCCAGCCGGAAGATATCGCTGCCTATGCGCTGCGCGTCGCCCGCGAATGGAAGGTGGGCCGTCGCGATGTCGGAGACGGCCTGCTGATCCTGGTCGCCAAGGATGACCGTCGCATGCGCATCGAGGTCTCGCGCGCGCTCGAAGGTGCCGTGCCGGATATCGCCGCGGCCGGCATCATCGATCAGGCCATGAAGCCGCGCTTTGCTGCCGGCGACTTTGCCGGTGGCCTCTCGGCTGCGGTGGAGCAGGTCATCGCACGCGTCAACGGTGAAGCCCTGCCCGCGCCCAACCCGCGTGGTCAGGCCGCACCCGACATGATCGACAACAGCATTGGCTGGATCGAGGCCCTGGTCATCGTCACCATGGTCGCCATGATTGGTGGTGCCCTGCTCAAGTCCATCCTCGGCCGTCCGCTTGGCTCCCTGGCCACTGGCGCTGCCACCGGTGGCATCATGTTCGCCATGACGGGCACGCTGGTCGCTGCCGGCATCGCCGGGCTGGTCGGCCTGCTGATTGCCCTGTTTGGCGGCAACGGCGGTGGTGGCAGGGGCGGTGGCGGTGGTGGCGGCTCCGGCCCGTCTGAAGCCCTGCGTCGCAGCAATGCGCGGCGGCGTGGCCCGGTCATCCTGCCCATGCCTGGTCCTGGCTGGGGCGGTGGCGGCGGCTTTGGAGGAGGTGGCGGTTTCGGCGGCGGCTTTGGCTCCGGTGGCGGCGGCAGTTTTGGAGGCGGTGGAGCTTCCGGAGGCTGGTAATCATGCCCATAAGCAATCCTTTTCGCAAACCCTTGGCTGCTGTCCAGGACAGCCCTGTCGCCGACAGCGCCACTGATCCGGCCGCCCTGGAACTGCTGACCGCATCGGCACTGCAGCAGCTGACCGATCACATCACGCAAAGCGAGACCCGCCACACTGGCGATATCCGCATCTGCATCGAGCACACCCTGCCCGAGAGCTACCAGCAGCGCCAGGCCACGCCACGTGAGCGTGCCGTCATGCAATTTGCCAAGCTGCGCGTCTGGGACACCGAGCACAACAACGGCATACTGATCTACATCCTGCTGGATCTGCATGCGATCGAAATCGTTGCCGACCGTGGCTACAACCACTGCGTGCCACAGAACGTCTGGCAGGAGCTCACAGACAGCCTGCGCAGCCGCTTCCAGCAACATGACTATCTAGAGGGCCTGACCCACGTGCTGGATCGCATTACCGACCTCATGGCCCAGTGCTATCCCGCCGATGCCAACCATGTCCGGGTAGAAAACCTGCCGAATGCCCCGGTGATCCTGGATTCCAGACCGCACCAACACTGATCAACGCGCTTCACCCAACCCTGACAGAGCCGTGCCACTGCACGGCTTTATTCATGCCTATGTTCGTCCTAACCCGTCGACTGTTGTCCTGCACATGAAAATCAAGGCGAGCAGCTGTCTGATGTGCCCATGAAAAAATCCCCTGCAGTTGCCTGTCAGGGGATTTCTTCTCACTCCGGTCACCCAGAGTGGTGGTGCTGTCGCATCAGCGCTTTTCGCGATACTTGCGCAGCGCAGCCAGCTGAGCCGCCATGATGGCCAACTCGGACTGAGCCAGGGCCACGTCGAACTCGGTCTTGGCGCTCTTCAGGGCTTCTTCAGCTTCCTTCTTGGCCGCAAGAGCCTTGCTCTCGTCCAGGTCCTTGCCGCGGATAGCGGTGTCGGACAGAACGGTGACCACGTTGGGTTGCACTTCGAGGATGCCACCCGCCACGAAGATCAGCAGCTCTTCGCCTTTCTCGTCCTGGATGCGCACGGTGCCGGGCTTGATGCGGGTGATCAGCGGCGTGTGACGGGGATAAATCCCCAGCTCACCGCTCTCACCCGGCAGGGCCACGAAGCGTGCGCGACCGGAATAGATAGACTCTTCCGCGCTGACCACATTCACTTGCAGGGTGTTCATACGCTACCCCTTATCAACCAGCGGCCAGCTTCTTGGCTTTTTCGATGGCTTCGTCGATGGTACCGACCATGTAGAAGGCCTGCTCCGGCATGTGGTCGCATTCGCCGTCCACGATCATCTTGAAACCACGGATGGTTTCGGACAGCGGCACGTACTTGCCCGGAGAACCCGTGAACACTTCGGCCACGTGAAATGGCTGGGACAGGAAACGCTGGATCTTGCGCGCACGAGCCACGCTCAGCTTGTCTTCCGGAGCCAGTTCGTCCATACCCAGAATCGCGATAATGTCACGCAGTTCCTTGTAGCGCTGCAGGGTACCCTGCACGGCACGGGCTACCTTGTAGTGCTCTTCGCCGACGACCATCGGGTCCAGCTGACGGCTGGTGGAGTCCAGCGGGTCAACCGCCGGGTAGATACCCAGGGCAGCAATGTCACGGCTCAGCACCACGGTGGAGTCCAGGTGGGCGAAAGTCGTGGCAGGAGACGGGTCGGTCAAGTCGTCCGCCGGAACGTACACGGCCTGGATGGAGGTAATGGAACCCACCTTGGTCGAGGTAATACGCTCTTGCAGGCGGCCCATTTCCTCGGCCAGCGTCGGCTGGTAGCCCACGGCGGAAGGCATACGGCCCAGCAGTGCGGACACTTCGGTACCGGCCAGCGTGTAGCGGTAGATGTTGTCCACGAAGAACAGCACGTCACGGCCTTCGTCACGGAAGGACTCGGCCATGGTCAGGCCGGTCAGGGCCACGCGCAGACGGTTGCCCGGCGGCTCGTTCATCTGGCCGTACACCATGGCTACCTTGGACTCACCCAGGTTCTCCAGGTTCACGACGCCGGAATCAGCCATCTCGTGGTAGAAGTCGTTACCTTCACGGGTACGCTCACCCACGCCGGCAAACACGGACAGACCGCTGTGTGCCTTGGCGATGTTGTTGATCAGCTCCATCATGTTCACGGTCTTGCCAACACCGGCACCACCGAACAGACCCACCTTGCCGCCCTTGGCAAACGGACACACCAGGTCAATCACCTTGATGCCGGTTTCCAGCAGTTCCTGCGAGGGGCTCAGCTCGTCGTACTCGGGAGCCTTGCGGTGGATGGAAGCGGTTTGCGTCTGGTCCACGGGACCGCGCTCGTCGATCGGCTGACCCAGCACGTCCATGATGCGGCCCAGGGTAGCGGGACCCACCGGCACGGTGATCGGGGCATTGGTGTTATACACCTCCATGCCGCGACGCAGGCCGTCGGAAGAACCCAGGGCAATGGTACGCACCACGCCGTCACCCAGCTGCTGTTGCACTTCCAGGGTCAGGGCAGAGCCTTCCATCTTCAGGGCGTCATAGACCTTCGGCATCTTGTCGCGCGGGAATTCGACGTCAACGACGGCGCCGATACACTGCACGATCTTGCCTTGTACTTGATTTTCTTGAGCCATTTTTTGCTCCAATAATTTCTAGGGTTACACCGCTGCGGCACCAGCCACGATCTCGGACAGTTCTGTCGTAATCGCAGCCTGGCGGGTCTTGTTGTAGACCAGCTTCAGCTCGTGAATCACATTGCCTGCGTTGTCGGTAGCGGCCTTCATGGCCACCATGCGCGCCGATTGCTCGGACGCCATGTTTTCGGCTACGGACTGCAGCACCAGCGCTTCCACATAGCGGACCAGCAGATCGTCGATCACGGACTGTGCATCGGGCTCGTAGATGTAGTCCCAGTGCTGGGACTTGCCACTGGCCATCGTCTCTTCTGCCATCTTGCTCTGCGACAGGGGCAGCAGCTGTTCCAGCACAGGCTCCTGGCGCATGGTGTTGATGAAGCGGGTGTAGCCGATGTACACGGCGCTCAGTTCACCATTGGCATAGGCATCGAGCAGCACCTTGACCGGGCCGATCAGCTTGTCCAGCTGCGGCGTATCGCCGAGCTGGATGCTGTTGGCCACGACCTTGGCACCCATGCGGTTCAGGAAGCTGAAGCCCTTGTTGCCAATGGCCACGGCACGCGTCTCGACGCGAGCGTCCTGATTTTCACGGATCTTGTTGGTCACGCTGCGCAGCACGTTGGTGTTCATGCCACCGCACAGACCCTTGTCGGTCGTCACGACGATCAGGCCTACGGCCTTGGCATCGTCGTTCTTGACCATGAAGGGGTGAACGTATTCCGGGTTAGCAGCACCAAGGTTGGCAGCAATGTCCCGGACTTTTTCGCTGTACGGACGAGCCGCGTGCATGCGATCCTGCGCCTTGCGCATCTTGGATGCGGCCACCATTTCCATGGCCTTGGTGATCTTCTTGGTATTTTCTACCGAGGCGATCTTGCCGCGAATTTCCTTACCAGCTGCCACGTTGCTCTCCCGTGATCACGCGAAGGACTTCTTGAAGGCAGCGATGGCGTCGGCCAGCTCGGCCTCGTCCTTGCCTTCCTTGTCGAAAGCCTTGTTCTCTTCCAGACGCTGCAGCAGGGCTGCGTTCTTGTCCTTCAGGTGTGCGTGCAAACCAGATTCAAATGCCAGAACCTTCTTGACATCGATGTCGTCCAGGTAACCCTTGTTCACTGCGAACAGCGTGGCACCCATCAGGCCCACCGACAGCGGGCTGTACTGGGTCTGCTTCAGCAGTTCGGTCACGCGGGCACCGCGGTCCAGCTGCTTGCGGGTTGCTTCGTCCAGGTCAGAGGCGAACTGTGCGAACGCAGCCAGTTCACGGTACTGCGCCAGGTCGGTACGGATACCACCGGACAGGCCCTTGATCAGCTTGGTCTGTGCAGAACCACCCACGCGGGACACGGAGATACCGGCGTTAATGGCGGGACGGATACCGGCGTTGAACAGGCTGGTTTCCAGGAAGATCTGACCGTCGGTAATGGAAATCACGTTGGTCGGAACGAATGCGGACACGTCACCAGCTTGCGTCTCGATGATCGGCAGTGCCGTCAGGGAGCCGGTCTTGCCAGTCACTTCACCCTTGGTGAACTCTGCCACGTAGTCGGCGTTCACGCGGGCTGCGCGCTCCAGCAGACGGCTGTGCAGGTAGAACACGTCACCCGGGTAGGCTTCACGACCCGGCGGACGACGCAGCAGCAGCGATACCTGGCGGTAGGCCACGGCCTGCTTGGACAGGTCGTCATAAATGATCAGGGCGTCCTGGCCGCGGTCGCGGAAGTATTCGCCCATGGTGCAGCCTGCGTAGGCGCTCACGTACTGCATGGCTGCAGATTCGGAAGCGGAAGCAGCGACCACGATGGTGTAGTCCATGGCACCGGCACGCTCCAGTGCGCGCACCACGTTCTTGATGGACGAAGCCTTCTGACCGATGGCCACGTACACGCAGGTCATGTCCTGACCCTTCTGGTTGATGATCGCGTCAATGGCCACGGCAGTCTTGCCGGTCTGACGGTCACCAATGATCAGCTCACGCTGGCCACGGCCGATCGGCACCATGGAGTCGATCGACTTCAGGCCGGTCTGCACCGGCTGGTCCACGGATTTACGTGCGATCACGCCCGGAGCCACTTTCTCGATCACGTCCGTCATCTTGGCGTTGATCGGGCCCTTGCCGTCAATCGGCTCGCCCAGCGCGTTGACCACACGGCCAATCAGCTCGGGACCCACCGGCACTTCCAGAATGCGGCCCGTGCACTTCACGGTATCGCCTTCGGAGATGTGCTCGTAGGCACCCAGAATCACCGCACCAACGGAGTCACGCTCGAGGTTGAGCGCCAGACCGAAAGTCGGGGTGCCATCGGCGGCTGCCGGGAACTCCAGCATTTCGCCCTGCATCGCATCGGACAGGCCATACACGCGGCAAATGCCGTCAGCAACGGAGATAACAGTACCTTCGTTGCGGATGTTGGCAGTGCCTACCAGACCCTGGATGCGGCTTTTGATTTGTTCAGAAATCTCTGCGGGATTGAGTTGCATGACTCTTTCCTTCTTCCTTAATTGCCTCAGACCCGGCCCGCTTACGCAGTCAGCGCCTGTTTCATTTGTTCAATACGGGCCTTGACGGAGGTGTCGAGCACTTCGTCACCCACGACAACGCGCACGCCGCCAATCAGCTCCTGGTCAACGACCACGGTCGGCTGGAGCCTGGTGCCAAAGCGCTTTTCCAGCAGTGCCATCAGATCTGCGAGCTCGGCGCCTTCCATCGGGAAAGCACTGTAGATCACGGCATCTGCCGCCCCAGTGGCAGCATTTTTCAGCGACTCGAACTGGCTGGCGATTTCGGGCAAGGCCGCCAGGCGGCCATTGTCCACTACCAGGCGCAGGAAGTTCTTGCCTGCCTCAGGCAAGGCTGCCGGCAGCAAACCTGCAATCAGCTCGAACAGCTGCGAGCCTTGCACTTTGGGGCTGTCGGCCACCTGCAGCAGCTCGGCATTGCCGGCTACCGCAGCAAGCTGGCCCACCCACTGGGCAGTCTCATCCAGCTTGCCGGCACTTGCGTCGAACAAGGCCTGAGCATAAGGACGAGCAATGGTTGCAAGTTCAGCCATGTTCTTCCTTTATCAGAGCTCAGCCTTGAGGCGGTTGAGCAGTTCAGCGTGCACGCCAGCGTTCACTTCCTTGCGGAGGATCTGCTCGGCGCCCTTGACGGCCAGGGCAGCGACCTGTTCGCGCAGTTCTTCGCGTGCGCGAACAACCTGCTGCTGGGCTTCTGCCTGTGCGGCTGCAATGATCTTGTTGCCTTCTTCGGTGGCACGGGCCTTGGCTTCTTCCACCATGGTCTGTGCACGACGATCGGCATCGGCCATGCGGGCAGCCGCCTCATTGCGAGAGGTGGACAGCTCCGCTTCGACCTTCTTGTTCATGTCCGCCAGATCAGCCTTGGCCTTGTCAGCCGCAGCCAGTCCGTCGGCAATCTTTTGCGCCCGCTCGTCCAGCGCCTTCGTGATCGGGGGCCACACGAACTTCATCGTGAACCACACCAGGATCGCAAAGACAATGGCCTGCAGGACCAATGTTGCATTGATATTCATGTTACCCCCTTTCGGTCATGAAAGGTAACAGAATTAGATGGCGAAGGGGTTGGCGAATGCGAACAGCAGGGCGATAGCAACACCAATCAGGAAAGCCGCGTCGATCAGACCAGCCAGAATGAACATCTTGGTCTGCAGTTCGTTGATCAGCTCAGGCTGGCGTGCGGAAGATTCGAGGAACTTGCCGCCCATCAATGCAATGCCGATAGAGGCGCCAACAGCACCCAGACCGACGATCAGACCACAAGCCAGTGCAACGAGGCCGAGAATGTTTTCCATGAAAAGCTCCTAAAGGTTGGTGGAAAAGTAAAAGAAAACCAGTTGAAATTGCGATCAGTGTGCTTCGTGCGCCTGACCGGTATAGATCAGCGTCAGCATCATGAAGATGAATGCCTGCAGCGTAATGATCAGGATGTGGAAGATGGCCCACACCGAACCTGCAATGATATGACCGATGGCCAGACCGATGCCCGTGCCGCTCAGCGCCCATGCACCACCCATCAGGGCAATCAGCATGAACACCAGCTCGCCTGCAAACATGTTACCAAACAGTCGCATGCCGTGAGAGACGGTCTTGGCAACGTATTCGATGACCTGCATCAGGAAGTTGATCGGGTACAGCAGCGGGTGGTTGCCGAAGGGGGCGGCGACCAGTTCGTGCGCCCAGCCACCCAGACCCTTGATCTTGATGTTGTAGAACAGGCAGACCAGCAGAACGCCAACCGACAGACCCAGCGTGGTGGACAGGTCAGCCGTGGGAACGATACGCATGTAGGCGTGGTGCGGGTCATTGCCGGCAGCTGCGTAGCTGCGCGCCCACATTTCGGGCACCAGATCAACCGGCAGCAGGTCCAGCGCGTTCATCAGGAAGATCCAGACGAAAACGGTCAGGGCCAGTGGGGAAATCAGCTTGCGGCTCTTGGCGTTGTGGATCACGCCCTTGGCCTGGTTTTCGACCATTTCGGCCATCACTTCGACGGCAGCCTGGAAACGGCCCGGAACGCCGGAAGTCGCCTTGCGGGCACCCAGCCACAGCAGCCAGCAGCCCAGCACACCCATCAGGATCGACCAGATCAGGGAGTCTGCGTTGAACAGGCTGAAATCCACGATCTTGGTCTGCTTGACCGCCTCGAGGTTGAAGTTGTACTGCATGTGCTGCAGGTGATGGACGATGTACTCACTTGCCGTGGGGCCGTGGTTCGCCGCTTGTTCTACATTTCCAGCCATATCGATCAATCCCAAAAACAAAATTCTTCAGTGGGCCACGCTTCTGGTGCGCATCCACGCGAGCCAGTAAGCCTTCAGCGTCACTACAAATCCTGCCAGCATTGCCAGCCAGTTCATGTGCTCCCTCATCAGCAGCGGCGCCAGCGCCAGCAGCACGATGGTCAGCATGACCTTCACACCTTCCCAGGCCAGCACCGAGGCAAAGCCGAAGCCCGCTCCCAGCCGCAAACCGGCCTGTTCCTGCCTGCGTCGGCCCCGCAGCATGCCTGCGATGGCCAGTGCCGATGGCAGCAGGGCTGCCAGCACCCCGTAGATGGCAGACAGCACCACGGCTGAACTCCAGCCTGCCAGCGCTTGCACCAATCCGCTTGCCACAACCACCGCCAGCCCCGCGTATGCCTGCACCTTCCACATCTGCCACAAGGAGGGCGATGGGTTTGCAGCGCGCCAGGCTTCTGCCTGTTCTGCGGTCCAGGGAATGATCTCGTCTTCCTCTGGCGTGTCGTCGTAAGTGGCGTTGTTAACGGGATACTGCTTCATTTTACAATCCGCTACCCGTACACACAGTTGGGCACACACGAACTCCGGCGCATTATACGCAGCAACACGGCATATGACCAGTTGATGCGGATTTTTTGACAAACACCTGCTTTGTTTTCCGCCAGTTGCAGCGTTTTGCTGTAGTAGCTTGACCCCATCCGGTGTACTGACGAGGGGCGACATTGGCTTGCAAAAGCGCCACAATGCACCCATATGTTGCATATGAGGATGCCGTCCCGGCGTTCTGCGGGCAGCGGCCCGCACCAACGGAAAAAACTGACATGACCGACAATCCCCAACAAGCCACTCGGGAATCCCTGATCGAGTTTCCCTGCGCCTTTCCCATCAAGGTGATGGGCGAGCACGCAGAAGAATACATTGCCGAGATCCACGCCATTGCACGCCAGTTTGATCCCGGCTATGACGAGAGCAGCTGCGAGCTGCGCCCCAGCAGCACCGGCCGCTATATCGGCATCACGATCACGGTACAGGCCATCAACCAGCAGCAGCTGGACGACTTGTACCGTGCGCTGACCAGCCATCCGCGCTCCAAGGTAGTGCTGTAAATGGCGATCCAGATCCTGCAGCGTGGCGTGCTCGACTACGCCACCGCCTATGACGAGATGCGCGCTTTCACCGATGCGCGCGATGCCGATACGCCTGACCAGATCTGGCTGTGCGAGCACCCGCCGGTATTCACGCAAGGGCTGGCCGGCAAGGCCGAGCATGTGCTGATTCCGGGCGATATCCCGGTCGTGCAAAGCAATCGCGGCGGCCAGGTCACCTACCACGGGCCTGGTCAGGTCGTGGCCTATCCCTTGCTGGACCTGAAGCGCTCCGGCTACTTCGTGAAAGAGCTGGTCTACCGCATCGAGGAAGCGGTGCTGCGCACGCTGTCCGATTACGGCGTGACCGGACACCGCGTCGCTGGCGCGCCCGGCATCTATGTGCGGCTGGACGATCCTTTCAGCCACGCGGCGCTCAACGAGCCGCGCCTGCCGGGGCAGGAGTTCCACAATCTCGGCAAGATCGCCGCGCTGGGCATCAAGGTCAGCCGCCATTTCAGCTACCACGGCGTGGCGCTGAACGTGGCGATGGACCTGGAGCCCTACCAGCGCATCAATCCTTGCGGCTACAGCGGCCTGCAAACGATTGACCTCGCCTATTGCGGCATCCAGACCAGCTGGCAAGAGGCCGCCGACCGCCTGGGCAATGCGCTTGCGCGTCGTCTGGGCTCCTGATTCCGGCCAGCACGGCATCTGCCCTGCGGCTACACTTGCTCACCCCCTGTTTTTCGTCTGCCTTCTGCCATGAATCCCAAAACCCCCGAATCCCACAGCAGCAACCCCGTGGTGCGTGAAGCCCAGGATGTTGCCTCCTACAACCCGCTGGCCAAGCAGAAGGCCGCCGCCAAGCTGTCGCGCATTCCGGTGAAGGTGGAACAGCACGAGATCCTGCGCAAGCCCGACTGGATCCGTGTCAAGGCTGGCAGCCCCAGCACGCGCTTCTACGAAATCAAGGACATCCTGCGCCAGAACAAGCTGGTGACGGTGTGCGAGGAGGCTTCCTGCCCCAACATCGGCGAATGTTTTGGCCACGGCACCGCCACCTTCATGATCATGGGCGACAAGTGCACGCGCCGCTGCCCGTTCTGCGATGTCGGCCACGGCCGTCCGGATCCACTGGATGTGAACGAGCCGGAAAACCTGGCGAAGACGATTGCCGCGCTCAAGCTCAAGTACGTGGTCATCACCAGCGTGGACCGCGATGACCTGCGCGACGGCGGCGCGCAGCACTATGTGGACTGCATCAGCCGCACGCGCGAGCTGGCACCCAGCACCCAGATCGAGGTGCTGGTACCCGACTTCCGTGGCCGCGACGACAAGGCGCTGGAGATCCTGAAGGCGGCACCGCCGGACGTGATGAACCACAACCTGGAAACCGTGCCGCGCCTGTACAAGCAGGCGCGCCCGGGCAGCGACTACCAGTTCAGCCTGAACCTGCTGAAGAAGTTCAAGGCGATGTTCCCGCATATCCCGACCAAGAGCGGTCTGATGGTCGGCCTGGGCGAGACCGACGAGGAAATCCTCGAGGTGATGCAGGATATGCGTGCCCACGATATCGACATGCTGACGATTGGCCAGTACCTGGCGCCGAGCACCAGCCACCTGCCGGTGCGCCGCTATGTGCACCCGGACACCTTCAAGATGTTCGAGGCAAAGGCGAAGGAAATGGGCTTCAGCCACGCCGCCGTGGGTGCGCTGGTGCGCTCCAGCTACCACGCCGACCAGCAGGCACACGCCGCCGGCGTCTGAGCCTGGCAACGCGCGTACAAGGCGGAGCTATTTCGCCATGTACGATGGCAGGCCAACACGGCTTGCCAAATTAAATAATTCAGATTATAATTACTACCCCTCCGGCCCACAGCCGGAGCATCTTTCGTTGCTGCGCTTCGGGCGTATGCCCCAAACGGCGTCAGCAGCGGACTTCAGTCAGCACCCGTATCCCGTCAGGGATGCCCGCTGCTAGACGCCATGGAAATCCTTTCCATGGCCTTGTTGCCACCCCCTTGTGGAGATGCCATTGCAAGCTTCAACCCATTCCATTCTTCCCAAGCAGCGCCGTGCCGCACAGGACGTGCCGCGCAAGGCTGCCGGTCTGCACCTGATTGGTGACCTTTACGGCTGTGACAGCGATCCGCGCCTGATGACAGATGCCGGCTATCTGGAGGCCTTCTGCAAGCAGGCGGTCGCCGATGCCGGCCTGACCACCGTAGGCAGCCTGTTCCACAGCTTTGGTGAAGGCTGCGGCGTGACCGGCGTGGTCGTGCTGGCGGAATCGCACCTGTCACTGCACACCTGGCCGGAAGATGGTTATGTGACGCTGGACGTCTATGTCTGCAGCTATGACTGCGACAACAGCAGCAAGGCCGAAGCGCTGTTCAAGACCATGATGAACGCCTTCGACCCGGAAGACCCGCACCTGCATCGCGTGGTCCGCGCATGAAGCCCCCCGCTGACCGCTTTGCGCTGGAACAGCTGACGGCCGACTTCGGTTTCTACCTGCGCGCCGGTGCACTGCTGGCCGAGCAGCGTTCCGACATGCAGCACATCGAGATCCTGGAGACGCCGCTGTTTGGCCGCGCCATGCGCATTGACGGCTGCTTCATGACCTCCGAGCGCGACGAATTCTTCTACCACGAACCGATGATCCACCTGCCAGCGGTATCGCTTGGCAGCCCGAAATCGGCGCTGGTGATCGGCGGCGGCGATGGCGGCTCCATCGAGGAGCTGCTCAAGTACCCCGAGATGCAGCGCGTGGTGCTGGCCGAGCTGGACAGCGAAGTCATCGACATGGCGCGCGAGTGGCTGCCGCAGATCCACCGCGGTGCCTTTGACGATCCGCGCCTCGACATCCGTCTGGGCGATGGCCGCCAGTTCGTGGAACAGTGCGAAGAGCGCTTTGACCAGATCGTGCTGGACCTGACCGACCCCTTTGGTCCGGCGGTACAGCTCTACACCAGCGAGTTCTACGCCAGCTGCCGTCGTGCGCTGCAGCCGGGCGGCGTGCTGTCGCTGCATATCCAGTCGCCGATCCACCGACCCGATACGCTGGCGCGCATCGTGGCATCGCTGCGCGAGGTGTTTCCGGTGGTGCGCCCCTACATGCAGTACGTGCCGCTGTACGGCACGCAGTGGGCGATGGCCATGGCCTCCGACAGCACCGACCCGCTGACGCTGACAGCTGACGAGGTGGATCAGCGCATCGCCGCATTGGGCCTGCGCGACCTGCAGCTCTACAACGGCGCCATGCACCAGGCGCTGCTGGCGCAGCCGAACTACCTGCGCGAGCTGCTGGCGCAGCCGGCCGAACCGATCCGCGACGACAAGGCCCTGCAGGATCCGAGTTTGCAGCCGGAAGACTTTGACCCGCTGCAGGTTACCCGCGCTTAAGACCGCATCAGGCTGGCCGGATCACGGCTGGCCAGCACCTGTTGCGCCCAGTCCTTGAGCTTGCCGGCATCGGCGCGCACGATTTCCTGCTTGACCGCAAGGATCTGCGCCGGGTGCATGGAAAAGCTGCGCAGGCCCAGTCCCAGCAGCAGGCGCGTGAAGCTGGTGTCACCCGCCATTTCGCCGCAAACCGATACCGGCTTGCCGGCATCGATGGCAGCCTGGATCGTCATCGCCAGCAGCTGCAGTACGGCCGGGTGCAGCGGATCGTAGAGATGCGCGACCAATTCGTCGGCGCGGTCAATCGCCAGCGTGTACTGGATCAGGTCGTTGGTGCCAATCGACAGAAAGTCGAAATGTTCGAGGAACATGCGCGCGGTGAGGGCCGCCGCCGGCACCTCGATCATGGCGCCCAGCAGCACCTCGCCGTACACCATGCCTTTCTCGTCCAGCTGCTGGCGTGCCATATCCAGCATCTGCAACGTCTGGCGGATCTCGCTTTCATGCGCCAGCATCGGGATCAACACGTGCACGCGTCCGAGCGCAGCCGCGCGCAGGATGGCGCGCAGCTGGGTCAGGAACATCGCCGGCTCGGCCAGGCTCCAGCGGATGGCACGCAATCCCAGCGCCGGATTCAGGTGTGCCAGATCCGGCACGCTGTCGTCCAGCGGCTTGTCGGCACCGACGTCAATCGTGCGGATCGTCAGCGGCAGGCCTTGCATGCCTTCCAGCGCCTGGCAATAGGCCCGGTATTGCTCTTCTTCATCCGGATGGTGCTGCTTGCGCCCCATGAACAGGAATTCGCTACGGAACAGGCCGACGCCGACGGCCCCGGCAGCCAGCGCCGCCTGGGTATCCTGTGGCAGCTCGATATTCGCCAGCAGCTCGACCTTCTGGCCATCCAGCGTGACCGATGGCGTATTGAGCATGCGCAGCAGGCGCGTCTTGTCCAGCTCGTCCTGGCGCTGGCGGAAACGGTATTCGTCCAGCACGATGGGCGAGGGGTTGACCAGCATCACGCCGGCATCGCCGTCGATGACGATCCAGTCGTCCTGCTGCACCAGCCGGCTGGCGCCACGCGCGCCCACCACCGCCGGAATGCCCATGCTGCGCGCCACGATCGCCGTGTGCGAGGTCTTGCCACCGACATCAGTAACAAAGCCCTTGAACACACTCTGGCGGAATTGCAGCATGTCGGACGGTGTCAGGTCGTGCGCCACCAGCACCAGCGGCACATCGGCCGCATCCAGGCACTCGCTGCCACTGCTGGCCGGTGCCTGCATCGCCAAGGGCGATTCCTCGCCCTGGATGCGCTTGATCAGGCGCTCGATCACCTGCTCCAGATCCGCCTTGCGCTCGCGCAGGTAGGGATCGTCCATCTCCTCGAACTGGCGCGCCAGCCGCTCGAACTGCGTCGACAGCGCCCAGCCGGCGTTGTAGAGGCGATCGGCAATCCAGTAACGCACGCCGCTATAAAGTTCATCATCCTGCAGCAGCAGCATGTGCACTTCCAGCAGTGCCGCCACTTCGCCCGGCATGTCCTTGTTCATGGTCGCCAGCAGCAGCTGGATTTCCTGCACCAGCGCATCACGCGCCTCGTACACGCGCGCGATTTCTGCCTCGACCTGTTCGGCATCGATGAAATAGTGCCCGACATCGGCCCGGCTGGACGCGATCACCACGGCACGGCCAATGCCGACGCCACGCCCCACGCCAATGCCATGGATCGATATCGTCATGCTGCCTGTCTCCTGTCTGTCGTACTGCTGCTGCCCGGCTTATTCGCCTTCACCGAACTTGTCGTTGATCAGGGCCAGCAGCGCGTCCATCGCTTCCTGTTCCTGCTCGCCACTGGTTTCTAGCGTGACCTCGGTGCCGATACCGGCTGCCAGCATCATCACGCCCATGATGCTCTTGGCGTTCACGCGGCGGCTGCCGCGCGTCATCCAGACTTCGCAGGGAAAGGAACCGGCCAGCTTGGTGAGCTTGGCTGAAGCACGGGCATGCAAGCCCAGTCTATTGCTGATGGTGATGTCTTGCTGAATCATGGGGGAGATCTCGTTGCTGATTCTGGACCGGTGTATAGGCAAACGCCATGATGCCCTGCTGGGCACCTGCCATGGCACGTTCGACCAGCTCATCCAGGGGCAGTTCCGCATAGCAGGTGGCACGCAGCAGCATCGGCAGGCTCATGCCGCTCAGGGCGCGGACCTGCATGCCGTGCACATCGGCTGGCACCGATTGCAACAGCCGCTGCACCACGTTCGATGGCGTGGCACCGAACACATCGGTCAGGATCAGCACGCCCTCGGCCGGTAGACGCTGCAGCAACTGCAGGGCGCGCTGCTGCGTCACATCCGGGGCTTCCTGGGGCGGCACGTCCAGTGCCAGCACGCGCTCGTCACAATCCGGAAAGACGTGCAGGGCGCACTGGCGCATCGCCTCGGCCAACGGGTCATGGGCAACGATCAGAATCTGGTTCATGCTGTCACGCCTTGCGCGCGTGCTCCATCCTGTCGAAAGTTCACGGCTGTGTCAGATCCAGGGTACCGGACCTGGCGAAAGTCGTCATCAGACTGTGTTCTCAGCCTGATAGCGATCTGACAGTATAGGTGACAATCTGTTTCAGTGCAGGCTGCCATGTCCCATGATGCTGGCGGGTATCGGCACAAACGCTACACTAGCCATCTGTTTCCGTTATCTGCGCCTGCGCCATCCCACCATGAAACTCATATTCCGCCTCATGGCCATCCTCGCCATTGTCGGCGTGGCGGCTGCCACCTATTTTTCGCTCAATAACAACAACTCCGCACCGCAATCCAGCTTCCTGATGCTGGATGGCAGCCAGAAGACCACCGCCGACTGGAAAGGCCATGTCACGCTGGTCAATTTCTGGGCTACCAGCTGCACCACCTGTGTCGCAGAAATGCCGATGCTGAGCCAGACATTCGAGAAGTACCAGGGGCAGGGCTATCGCACCGTCGCCGTGGCCATGCAGTACGATCCGCCCGAATACGTGAACAACTTCGTACAGTCACGCAAGCTGCCGTTTGAGGTGGCACTGGACAACACTGGCGGCATTGCCAAGGAATGGGGCGATATCACCATTACCCCCACCACCTTCCTGCTCAACAAGCAGGGCGAGATCGTCAAGCAGTACGTCGGCGCGCCCAACGAGAAAGAACTGCACAGCCTGATCGAGAAGCTGCTGGCCTCCTGATCAGCGTGACTGCTTGTGACGGAAGGCGTCGTGGCAGGACTTGCAACTTTGTGAGGTCGTGCTGAAAGCCTGCTTCAGTGCATCCAGCTGGCCGCTGCTGGCTGCTTTTGACAGGCCTGCCGCAGCCTGCCTGAAGTCGACAGCCTCCTGCTGGAAGCGTGCGCTGTCAGTCCAGATCTCCGGCCTGGCACGCGTATCACCCTTGTCTGTCCCCGGCACAAATCCCGCCCAGGGCAGATGCGCCAGGTAAGCTACCACATCGGCATGCAGCCTGGCCGCAGCAGGATCGTAGCTCGCCTTGCCCGTAGCCATGGCTCCCAACGGGGTCATATGCGCCTGCATCAGGCTGAAAGCGCTCTGGCGGTAGGCAATGGCTTCCTCGGGCTTGGCAAAATGCTGGGCCGATGCCGCAGCGCCACTCAACAGCAGCACGGCAGCAGCAGAAAGGTGGAATAGGCGTTTCATGCAGATGGTCCTTGTTCTCTTCAGCCACATAGGCTGCTTGTCGACAGGCCCCCACTATAAGTCAGCTGCCGTAGCCCTGTGATAGAGTAAAAGATTCATCTCTTGCCTTGCTGTCAGAAGCCCCAGCACGATTCCTGATGACACCACCTTCTTCCCGTACGCCGATCCGGATCTGGGATCTGCCTACCCGCCTGTTTCACTGGCTGCTGGTGCTGCTGGTTGCCGGCATGTTCATTACCGCCAGCCTGGGCGGTCTCTGGATGGACAGGCATATCCGCCTAGGCCAGCTGGTCTGTGGCCTGCTGCTGTTCCGGCTTGTCTGGGGCCTGGTCGGCGGTCGCTGGTCACGCTTTGCCGCCTTGCAGCTGCATCCGCGCAACCTGATGCAACAAGCCTCCACGCACCGCGACGAGGCAAACTCACCAGGCCATAGCCCGTCTGGTTCCTGGTCGATCCTGCTCATGTTGCTGCTGTTGCTGGCCCAGGCCACCAGCGGCCTGTTCAGCACCGACGATATCGCCTTTGCCGGCCCCTTGGCGAGCCTGGTTTCCGAGGAACGCAGCCAGTGGTTTACCCGCGTGCATCTCTGGGGGCAAAACCTGATACTGGTCTTTATCGCCCTGCATGTGCTGGCTGTGCTGTACCAGAGCCTGATACGACACAAGCCACTGATCCGGCCCATGCTGGACGGCAACAAGACCTTGCCCGCCAACACGCCTCCCAGCCAGGACACTGCGACTCGTCGCCTGCTGGCGCTGGTACTGCTCTGCCTGTGCATCGGCCTGGTCTGGTGGCTGGCCGCCCTGTCATCTTCTTCCTTCTGATTGCATGCCTGATCTCCCTGAAGCGCCGCCTACCATCAGCCTGCTGACCGTGACCGACGGGCAGCTGCTCGACGAAGCACGCCAGATCGTCCAGGAATACGCCGACAGTCTGGATATTCCACTGGATTTCCAGGATTTCGAACGCGAAATGGCCGAATTTCCCGGCGACTACACGCCGCCCGGTGGTGCCTTGCTGCTGGCCCTGGTCGATGGCGCCGTGGCCGGCTGCTGCGCCATGCGCCCCCTGCCTGATTCCGACTACGCCGATGCTGCCGAAATGAAGCGCCTGTACGTGCGTCCCATGTTCCGAGGTTTTGGCCTGGGCCGTACGCTGACTGAAGGTATTCTGGACGCGGCCCGCATGGCCGGCTACCAGCACGTACTGTTGGACACCATCAGCGAGATGGAGGCCGCCCGCGCCCTGTACGAGGAGCTGGGCTTTGTCGAGATCCCGCCGTACTACTACAACCCACACGCCGGCACACACTACCTGATGCTGGCCCTGTAAGCCACAGGCACAAAAAAACGCCCCATCCGGTAGGAGTGGGGCGTTACAGCCTGCACCCGATGGGGCAGGCCGGAAGGATGGGTGGGATCAGACCACGGCAGCCTTCTGAACCAGGCGGGTTGCCACCCAGTTCTTGGTCTTCGACAGCGGACGGCTCTCGGTAATCTCGATGATGTCGCCCAGCTTGTACTCACCATTCTCGTCGTGAGCGTGGTACTTGCTGGTCTTGATCATGATCTTGCCGTAGATCGGGTGCATCACGCGACGCTCGATCATCACAGTCACGGTCTTGTTGCGCTTGTCGCTTACCACCTTGCCAACCAAGGTGCGCTTGAGGGAGGTTTTTGCTTCCGTCATGTTGTCACTCCTTGATTACTTGGCGGCTTGTTTCTTCTCGGCAAGAATAGTCTTGGCGCGAGCGATGTCACGGCGCGTCTGGCGCAGTGCAGCCGTGTTTTGCAGTTGCTGGGTGCCCTTTTGCATGCGCAGACCGAAGTGGGCCTTTTGCAGGTCCTTGATTTCGGCCTCGACGCCAGCGATGTCCTTGTTGCGCAGATCAGTCGTTTTCATAATAGTCATCCTCCTGATCAGGCGCCCAGACGGCGCTCGGCAAACGTGGTGCGCAGCGGCAGCTTGGCAGCGGCCAGCGTGAACGCTTCACGTGCCAGTTGCTCGGGAACGCCCATGATTTCAAACAGCATCTTGCCGGGCTGGATTTCAGCCACGTAGTACTCCGGGTTACCCTTACCGTTACCCATACGCACTTCTGCGGGCTTCTGGGAAATCGGCTTGTCGGGGAACACACGGATCCAGATGCGGCCGCCACGCTTCACGTGACGGGAAATCGCACGACGTGCAGATTCGATTTGACGGGCAGTCAGGCGACCACGGTCGGTCGACTTCAGACCGAAATCACCGAAGGACACCTCGTTGCCACGGGTAGCCAGACCGGTGTTGCGGCCTTTCTGCTCTTTGCGGTATTTTCTGCGTGCAGGTTGCAGCATGATTCTTCTCCTAGGTCAGCCGAACAGGATTATTCGGCTGCGGTGCCGTCCGCTGCTGCAGCGGGCGCGTTACGGACGCGCTTAACGGCGGGGGTGGCTGCGCCAGAGGCTTCAGCCGGCTTGTCACTGCCATCAGCCGGAGCGGTGTTGCCACCGATGCGGCGGGTGCGCGGACGGTCGTTGCCGCGGCCATCGCGACGGCCACGCGGACGACGCTCGTCTTCACGCGGTTCGGCTGCCACGGGCACATCGTTGCGGCCCAGGTTGTCGCCCTTGTAGACCCACACCTTGACACCGATGATGCCGTAGGTGGTTTCTGCTTCGGACACACCGTAGTCGATGTCGGCGCGCAGCGTGTGCAGCGGCACACGGCCTTCACGGTACCACTCGGTACGGGCGATCTCGATGCCGTTCAGACGACCGGCAGACATGATCTTGATGCCCTGGGCACCCATGCGCATGGCGTTCTGCATGGCGCGCTTCATGGCGCGACGGAACATGATGCGCTTTTCCAGCTGCTGGGTGATGCTGTCGGCGATCAGCTTGGCATCGATTTCGGGCTTGCGCACTTCTTCGATGTTCACGGCCACCGGAACACCCAGCATGGTGTTCAGTTCGCGCTTCAGGTTTTCGATGTCCTCACCCTTCTTGCCGATCACCACGCCCGGACGAGCGGAGAAGATCGTGATGCGGGCGCTCTTGGCAGGGCGCTCGATCAGGATGCGGGAAACAGAAGCGTTCTTCAGTTTCTTGGCCAGGTATTCGCGAACCTTGATGTCTTCGGCCAGCATGCCGGCGAAGTCACGGTTGTTGGCATACCAACGGCTGTTCCAGTTACGGCTTACCGCCAGGCGGAAACCGGTAGGATGAATTTTTTGTCCCATTGCTTACACCTTTCAGTTGCCAACCGTCACGTACACGTGGCACGTGGGCTTGCTGATACGGTTACCGCGGCCTTTGGCGCGGGCGGTGAAGCGCTTGAGCGTCGGGCCTTGTTCGACGTAGATGGTCTTGACCTTCAGATCGTCGATATCGGCACCGTCGTTGTGCTCGGCGTTGGCAATGGCGGACTCCAGGGCCTTCTTGATGATCACGGCAGCTTTCTTCTGCGTGAACGTCAGGATCTGCAGGGCCTGATCCACTTTCTTGCCACGAATCATGTCGGCGACCAGACGGCCTTTATCGACCGACAGACGGACGCCACGAACAATTGCACGTGTTTCCATGGTCTTTCCTTATCTCTTCGCTTTCTTGTCTGCCGCGTGACCCTTGTAGGTACGGGTCAGGGCAAATTCACCCAGCTTGTGACCAACCATCTGGTCAGTCACGTAAACCGGCACGTGCTGCTTGCCGTTGTGCACGGCGATCGTCAGACCGATGAACTCGGGCAGGATCATGGAGCGACGCGACCAGGTCTTCACCGGCTTCTTGTCATGGGTTTCGACGGCCTTTTCAACCTTGGCCATCAGGTGATGGTCTACGAATGGACCCTTTTTGAGAGAACGAGCCATTGTCTACCCCTTATTTCTTGCGACGCGACACAATCATGGACTGCGTGCGCTTGTTGTTACGAGTACGGTAGCCCTTGGTCAGGTTGCCCCACGGATCGACAGGCGCCATACCGGTACCGGTACGACCTTCACCACCACCATGCGGGTGGTCGATCGGGTTCATGGCAACGCCGCGTACGGTCGGGCGGATACCCAGCCAGCGCTTGGCACCGGCCTTGCCCAGTTGGCGCAGGCTGTGCTCTTCGTTGGCGACTTCACCGATGGTGGCGCGGCATTCGATGTGGATGCGGCGGACTTCACCGGAGCGCAGACGCACCTGGGCGTACACGCCTTCGCGGGCCAGCAGGGTAGCGGAAGTACCAGCGGAGCGTGCAATCTGCGCGCCCTTGCCTGCCTTCAGCTCGATGCAGTGGATGGTGGAACCGACCGGGATGTTGCGGATCGGCAGGGTATTGCCCACGCGGATCGGCGCTTCAGAGCCGCTCACGATGCTGGCGCCCACTTCCAGGTGGCGCGGAGCGATGTGGTAGCGGCGCTCGCCGTCGGCGTAGCACACCAGCGCGATGTGCGCGGTACGGTTCGGATCGTATTCGATACGCTCGACCTTGGCGGGGATGCCGTCCTTGTCAGCGCGCACGAAGTCGACCACACGGTAGTGGTGACGATGACCGCCGCCTTTGTGGCGCACGGTGATGTGACCATTGTGGTTACGGCCGGCCTTCTGGAACTGGGGTTCCAGCAGGGGAGCGTAACCGGCACCCTTGTGCAGGTGGTCACGGGACACCTTGATGGCGTGACGGCGACCAGAGGAGGTCGGTTTGATTTGGATAACAGCCATGATTAAGCAGCCTCCCCAGACAGGTTCAGCTCGGCACCTTCCTTGAGGGACACATAGGCCTTGCGCACGTTGTTGCGGCGACCGATGCTACGGCCGAAGCGCTTGACCTTGCCCTTGGTGTTGACTACGGACACGCCGGTCACTTCCACGTTGAACAGCAGTTCAACAGCGGCCTTGATCTCGGGCTTGCTAGCGTCCTGCAGCACCTTGAAGGTAACGACATTGGATTTTTCGGCAACCATGGTGGCCTTTTCGGACACAACGGGAGCCACCAGAACGGCCATCAGACGGCCTTCGTCAAATTTCTGCGTGCTCATGCGAACATCTCCTGCAGCTTGTCGAGTGCAGCCTTGGTCACCAGGACTTTCTTGTAGTAGACCAGGGACAGGGGATCGACATAACGCGGCTCGACAACCAGCACGTGGCCGAGGTTGCGGGAAGCCAGGTACAGGTTCTCATCGACGTTCTCGGTGATCACCAGCACGGAGTCCAGATTCATGGCCTTGAACTTGGAAGCCAGGGCCTTGGTCTTGGGAGTATCAACCGTCAGGTTGTCCACCACGGACAGGCGACCGTCGCGCACCAGCTGCGACAGGATCACGGACATGCCCACGCGGTACATCTTCTTGTTGATCTTCTGGCTGAAGTTTTCTTCAGGCGTATTCGGGAAAGCGCGACCGCCTCCACGCCAGATCGGGGAAGACGTCATACCGGCACGTGCGTTACCAGTGCCCTTCTGACGGAACGGCTTCTTGGTAGAGTGCTTGACGGTTTCGCGGTTCTTCTGCTGACGCGTACCCTGGCGGGCATTGGCCTGATAGGCCACCACCATCTGGTGCACCAGCGTTTCGTTGTAATCGCGGCCGAAGACGGTCTCGTTCACGTCCACGGCGGCTGCGGACTGACCTTGTTCATTCAGGAGTTCGATTTGCATCAGTTGGCTCCTTCGGCTGCTTTAGCCTTCACGGCCGGACGCACGGACACGAAGCCACCCTTGGCACCAGGAATGGCACCCTTGATCAGCAGCAGCTGACGAGCTTCGTCGATACGCACGACGGACAGATTTTGCGTGGTGACGGTTTCATCGCCCATGTGGCCGGTCATCTTCTTGCCGGGGAACACGCGACCGGGGTCTTGTGCCATGGAGATGGAGCCGGGCACACGGTGCGAACGGCTGTTACCGTGCGAAGCACGCTGGGAACTGAAGTTGTGGCGCTTGATGGTACCAGCGTAGCCCTTACCGATCGAAGTACCCTGCACGTCCACCTTCTGGCCGACGCTGAACAGCTCGGTCACAGGCAGGGCAGTACCGGCGGCGTACTTGCCAGCGGTTTCTTCAGTCACGCGGAATTCACGAACGACCTCGCCGGCTTCGACGCCAGCTTTTGCCAGATGGCCGGCTTGCGGCTTGGTGACGCGCGAGGCGCGGCGCTTGCCATACGTGACCTGCAGGGCCACGTAGCCGTCATTGGCTTCGGTCTTGACCTGGGTCACGCGGTTGTCAGACACGTCAACCACCGTGACAGGGATGGATTCCCCGTCGTCGGTGAAGACACGCATCATGCCCACCTTGCGGCCCAGCAAACCCATGTGTTTGCTCAGACTCATTGTTTTCTCCGTAACTTTCACCATGACCGACTGCAATTGGCCAGCCACGTTGTTGCGTGAAAGACTGTTAATAAAACCCCGCACACCTGGATTGCGCACGAAAAAAACATGCGCGCAAAAGTGCACGAAGCCTTGCATTGTAGACTGCGCCAAAAAATTGTGCAATAGCCTGCAATGAAAACGGCCGGGGATGTTGCTCCCCGGCCGCAAGCCGTTCTGCCCCGCAGGGCAGTCCAGCAAGTCAAGGCATTACTGCAGCTTGATCTCTACGTCCACGCCTGCCGGCAGGTCCAGCTTCATCAGCGCGTCAACGGTCTTGTCGGTCGGGTCGACAATGTCCATCAGGCGCTGGTGGGTGCGGATCTCCAGCTGGTCACGGCTGCTCTTGTTCACGTGGGGCGAACGCAGGATGTCGAAACGCTTCATGCGTGTCGGCAGCGGCACCGGACCCTTGACGATGGCGCCGGTACGCTTGGCGGTATCGACGATCTCGGCAGCGGACTGGTCGATCAGCTTGTAATCGAAAGCCTTCAGGCGGATGCGGATCTTTTGCTTGGACATGTATGAATGCTCCTTACGCGATGATCTTGGCAACCACGCCAGCGCCCACGGTACGGCCACCTTCGCGGATGGCGAAACGCAGGCCTTCTTCCATGGCGATCGGGGCGATCAGCTTCACGGTGATGGACACGTTGTCACCCGGCATCACCATTTCCTTGTCGGCCGGCAGCTCGATGGAACCGGTCACGTCCGTGGTACGGAAGTAGAACTGGGGACGGTAGTTGTTGAAGAACGGCGTGTGACGGCCACCTTCGTCCTTGGACAGCACGTACACCTCGGCGGTGAACTCGGTGTGCGGCTTGATGGAGCCCGGCTTGCACAGCACCTGGCCGCGCTCGACGTCTTCACGCTTGGTGCCACGCAGCAGGATACCGACGTTGTCGCCAGCCTGACCCTGGTCCAGCAGCTTGCGGAACATTTCCACGCCCGTGCAGGTCGTCTTCTGGGTGTCCTTGATACCCACGATCTCGATTTCCTCGCCGACCTTGATGATGCCGCGCTCGACGCGACCGGTCACCACGGTACCACGGCCGGAGATGGAGAACACGTCTTCCACCGGCATCAGGAACGTGCCGTCCACGGCGCGCTCGGGCGTCGGGATGTAGCTGTCCAGAGCTTCAGCCAGTTTCATGATTGCGCCTTCGCCCAGATCGCCGGTGTCACCTTCCAGCGCCAGCTTGGCGGAACCCTTCACGATCGGGGTGTCGTCGCCCGGGAAGTCGTACTTGCTCAGCAGCTCGCGCACTTCCATTTCGACCAGTTCCAGCAGCTCTTCGTCGTCCACCATGTCGCACTTGTTCAGGAACACGATGATGTAGGGCACGCCAACCTGACGGGACAGCAGGATGTGCTCGCGCGTCTGGGGCATCGGGCCGTCAGCAGCGGAACAGACCAGGATAGCGCCGTCCATCTGGGCAGCACCGGTAATCATGTTCTTCACATAGTCCGCGTGGCCGGGGCAGTCCACGTGTGCGTAGTGGCGGTTGGCCGTTTCGTACTCGACGTGGGAAGTGTTGATAGTGATGCCGCGGGCCTTTTCTTCGGGCGCGTTATCGATCTGACTGTAGTCGCGGGCGTCGCCGCCGAACTTCCTGGCCAGCACGGTAGCGATTGCTGCCGTCAGGGTGGTCTTGCCGTGGTCCACGTGACCGATGGTGCCTACGTTGACGTGCGGCTTGCTCCGTTCAAACTTTTCTTTTGCCATGATTGGCTTCCTTTCAATAAATGAGCTTTGCCCGTGACCTGGTTTTACGTCTGCATGCTGTCACGGGATCTCCGGCCACGGGCAGCCGGAGGTGCAGCATCACAGACAAACGGAAGCCCGGCTGCAGGCAGCCGGGCACTGTACTTACTTGGAACGTGCAGCGATGATCGCTTCGGACACGTTACGCGGCGCTTCAGCGTAGTGCTTGAATTCCATCGTGTAGCTGGCGCGACCCTGCGTCATGGAACGCAGTGCGGTGGCGTAGCCGAACATCTCGGACAGCGGAACCTCGGCCTTGATCGCCTTGCCGCCGCCCACCATGTCGTCCATGCCCTGGACCATACCGCGCTTGGAGGACAGGTCACCCATCACGGTACCGGCGTAGTCTTCGGGAGTCTCGACTTCCACGGCCATCATGGGCTCCAGGATCACCGGGTTGGCCTTCTTGCACGCTTCCTTGAAGCCGAAGATGGCGGCCATCTTGAACGCCTGCTCGGACGAGTCCACATCGTGGTAGGAACCGAAGGTCAGGGCGACCTTCACGTCGACCACCGGGTAGCCAGCCAGTACGCCGGCGTTCAGGGCTTCTTCCACACCCTTCTGCACGGCCGGGATGTATTCACGCGGAACCACACCGCCCTTGATCTCGTCCAGGAACTCGAAGCCCTTGCCGGTTTCGTTCGGCTCGACGCGGAACACGACGTGACCGTACTGGCCCTTACCACCGGACTGACGCACGAACTTGCCGTCCACATCGGTGACCTGCTTGCGGATGGTCTCGCGGTAGGCCACTTGCGGCTTGCCCACGTTGGCTTCCACGTTGAACTCGCGCTTCATGCGGTCCACGATAATCTCGAGGTGCAGCTCGCCCATGCCGGCGATGATGGTCTGACCGGATTCCTCGTCGGTACGGACGCGGAAGGACGGGTCTTCTGCAGCCAGGCGGGACAGGGCGATACCCATCTTTTCCTGGTCAGCCTTGGTCTTGGGCTCGACGGCCTGGGCAATCACGGGCTCGGGGAACACCATGCGTTCCAGGATCACCGGGGCAGCCAGGTCACACAGGGTTTCACCGGTGGTGACTTCCTTCAGGCCCACGCAGGCAGCGATGTCGCCGGCGCGGATCTCTTCGATTTCCTGGCGCTCGTTGGCGTGCATCTGCACGATACGGCCGATACGCTCTTTCTTGCCCTTGGTGGAGTTCAGCACCGTGTCACCCTTGTTCAGCACGCCGGAGTAGACGCGCACAAAGGTCAGCTGGCCGACGAACGGGTCGGTCATCAGCTTGAATGCCAGGGCAGAGAACTTCTCGTTGTCGTCGGCTTCACGCGTGACGGGGTTCTCGTCTTCGTCAGTGCCGGCAACCGGGGGGATGTCCTTCGGAGAGGGCAGCAGGTCCAGCACGGCGTCCAGCATGCGCTGCACACCCTTGTTCTTGAACGCGGAACCGCACAGCATCGGCTGGATTTCGGTAGCGATGGTACGCTGGCGCAGACCTTCGATGATGTCTTCTTCGGACAGGTCACCTTCTTCCAGGTACTTGTTCATCAGCTCTTCAGTGGCTTCCGCTGCGGACTCGACCATCTTTTCGCGCCATTCCTTGGCGGTATCTTCCAGCTCAGCAGGGATGTCGATGTACTCGAACTTCATGCCCTGGGAAGCCTCGTCCCACAGGATGCCCTTCATCTTGATCAGGTCGATCACGCCCTTGAAGCCGTCTTCGGCACCAACGGGAATCACGATCGGCACCGGGTTGGCCTTCAGGCGCAGCTTCATCTGGTCCACGACCTTGAAGAAGTTGGCACCAGTACGGTCCATCTTGTTCACGAAGGCCAGACGCGGCACCTTGTGCTTGTTGGCCTGACGCCACACGGTTTCGGACTGCGGCTGCACGCCACCCACGGCACAGTAGACCATCACGGCACCGTCCAGCACGCGCATGGAACGCTCCACCTCGATGGTGAAGTCCACGTGGCCAGGAGTGTCGATGATGTTGATGCGGTGTTCGGGGCGAGACAGGTCCATGCCCTTCCAGAAGCAGGTCACGGCAGAGGAGGTAATCGTGATGCCACGCTCCTGCTCCTGCTCCATCCAGTCGGTAGTAGCAGCGCCATCGTGCACTTCACCCAGCTTGTGGGTCACACCGGTGTAGAACAGGATACGCTCGGACGTGGTGGTCTTGCCGGCGTCAATGTGCGCAGAAATACCGATGTTGCGGTAGCGCTCGATAGGAGTCTTGCGGGCCATGATGAACCTTTGGATGTACTTGAGAAAAAGATATTTTACTAGAACCGCCGTACGGCGGCATGACGATCCCATGATGCAGCACAGGGCTTGCGGCAGCCATGCCGCCGAAGCCCTGTTCCTGGATCGTCTTCCGGACGAAAATCCGATTAGAAGCGGAAGTGCGAGAAGGCCTTGTTGGCTTCGGCCATGCGGTGCACTTCGTCACGACGCTTCATGGCGCCACCGCGGCCTTCGCAGGCTTCCAGCATTTCGTTGGCCAGACGTGCGGCCATGGACTTCTCGCCACGCTTGCGGGCGGCGTCCTTGATCCAGCGCATCGACAGGGCCAGACGACGCACCGGGCGCACTTCGACCGGCACCTGGTAGTTGGCACCACCCACGCGGCGGGATTTCACTTCCACCATGGGCTTGACGTTGTTGATGGCGGTGTTGAACAGCTCCAGCGGATCCTTGCCGGCCTTCTTTTCCATCTGTTCCAGAGCGCCGTAGATGATGCGCTCGGCAACCGCCTTCTTGCCGCCTTCCATGATCACGTTCATGAATTTGGACAGCTCTACGCTACCGAACTTGGGATCCGGCAGGATTTCACGTTTAGGGACTTCACGACGACGTGGCATTTTCTTAACCTCTTGCTTCAGTTGGCACCATTTCAGGTACCGCGAGTGCCATCAGGACACCCACTTACTCGACCCGCATGCACGAAAAAACGGTTGGCACGCTTTCCGGGTCACTACGCCTGCTGCAGCCTGCCTGGCCGCACAAGCACCGAATGACGAAAACCTATCAGGCCTTCTTGGGACGCTTGGCACCGTACTTGGAACGGGACTGCTTGCGGTCCTTCACGCCCTGCAGGTCCAGGGAACCGCGGACGATGTGGTAACGCACACCGGGAAGGTCTTTCACACGACCGCCGCGAACCAGCACCACGCTGTGTTCCTGCAGGTTGTGACCTTCACCACCGATGTAGGAGATGACCTCGAAACCATTGGTCAGGCGCACCTTGGCAACCTTACGCATGGCGGAGTTGGGCTTCTTGGGAGTGGTGGTGTACACGCGGGTGCACACGCCACGGCGCTGCGGGCAGTTCTCCATCGCAGGGCTCTTGGATTTGACGACTTCGACCGTACGTCCTTGACGCACGAGCTGGTTGATAGTTGGCACTGATGCCTCCCTCTCAGGATGTGTAATTCCCTAAACGTGAACGAATTACGGGTTGATGAACGTGAATTCTCCGGCGGACGCACAGGGTATGACCCCGGCAATATTCCGCGGAGCCTGACAGTTTAGCCTGCATGTTGTTGTCTTGGCAAGCCCTTTTGTCTGGCGCAGACAGCAGAACGCCCCGGCTGGCGGGGCGTTCTGGCTGGAAAACAACACTGCGGCTTACTTGAACCACAGCATGATGGTGTCCCAGAGGCGACGGAAGAAGCCGGCTTCGTTGACCGCCTGCAGCGCCAGCAGCGGACGCGTGGCGAGTACCTGATCGCCCAGCTTCACCTGCAGCGTGCCGACCTGCTGGTCCTTGGCGACTGGCGCCAGCAGCGGATCGGGGCGTTCGACCTGGGTGCTCAGCTCGCCGGCGCGGCCAGTCGGTACGGCAACGGCAATCGCCTCGTGACGACCAAGTCCGACTTCGCTCTGCTCGCCCTTCCAGATGCGCGCCTGCACCGCCGCCTGTTCGGCACCGAACAGCTGGATGCCCTCGAAGGCGGTGTAGCCCCAGTTCAGCAGCTTCTGCGTCTCGTTGGCGCGGGCCGCTTCGCTGGCAGTGCCGAACACGATGGCCAGGATGCGGCGGCCTTCGGGCATGTTGGGGAAGTCACGCTTGGCGGTGGCGATCAGGTTGTAGCCGGCCGCATTGGTGTGGCCGGTCTTCAGGCCGTCCACGGTGGGATCACGGAACAGCAGGCTGTTGCGGTTGTTGGCGTTGGATTCGGGCGTGCCGGGATAGCTGTACTGCTTGATGGCGTAGTAGTGCACGTATTCCGGAAAGTCGTTCAGCAGACGCGTGGACAGGATCGCCATGTCACGCGCGGTGGTGGTGTGGCCTTCGGCCGTGAGGCCCTCGGCGTTGCGGTAGCCGGTGTTGTTCATGCCGAGCGTGCGGGCCGCATCGTTCATTTTCTGCACAAAGGCTTCCTCGCTGCCGGCCAGGCCTTCGGCCAGGGCCATGGTGGCATCGTTGCCGGACTGCACGATCATGCCCTTGATCAGGTCTTCCACGCGGACCTGCATGCTAGGCTCGATGAACATGCGCGAACCGGGCATCTTCCAGGCCTTCTGGCTGACGCCAAAGGTCTGGTCGAGCGTGATCTGCTTGTTGCGCAGCGCGTCGAACACGATGTAAGCGGTCATCAGCTTGGTCAGCGAGGCCGGCTCCATCGGTACGTCCATGTCCTTGGCGGCCAGCACCTGGTTGCCGGCGCTGATATCGATCAGCATGTAGCTGCGCGCGGCGATTTCGGGTGGCACCGGAAAGCCCTGGGTGGCACCCACCGCGGTAGCGGCAGAAGCTGGCAGGGCGGGCTGGCTGGCCGCAGCAGAGGCGGTGGCAGCTGCCGGGGCGGTCTGGGCGATGACGGTGCCGCTGGCGGCAAACAGGCTGGCCGCTGCAATCAGGGCGGCCTGGCAGCGGAGGGAACGGAATCGGGACATGGACATGGGAATGGCTGTGGCGCCCATGACATGACGGGCGCCAGAAGGAAAGGACTCAGGACTGGACAGGGACGACTTGCAGATGGCGCAACACGATCTGCCTCAGCAAGGGCAATTGTCCATGAAAGAAGTGGCCGACGCCGGGAACAACGGTGACAGGAAGTGACTGCGGGCGCGCCCAGTCCATGACGGAGGCGAGCGGCACGACATCATCTTCCTCGCCGTGCACCACCAGGGTGCGGGCGTGCCAGTCGACGGCGACCGGCTCGACTGGGAACCGGCTGGTGGCCGGACCGACCAGCACCAGCTGCTCGGGCAGGCGCGCAGCCGCATCGGCAGTCAGGCGTGCCATGGCGTTGGCCGTGACAAAGGCGCCAAAGGAAAAGCCGGCCAGTGCCAGCGGGCCTTGCGGTGCCACCTGCTGGATCACCTGCAGCAGGTCGTCGAGTTCGCCGCGGCCATCGTCATGCGTGCCAGCGCTGGCGCCAACACCACGGAAGTTGTAGCGCACCGCATTCCAGCCAGCCAGCACGAAGGCGCGTGCCAGCGTCTGCACCACCTTGTTCTGCATGGTGCCGCCGAACAGCGGATGCGGGTGGGAAATCACGGCCGTGCCCCTGGGCGTGGCGTCTGCGGGGCGATCCAGCAGGGCCTCGATCAGGCCGGCGGCACCCTGCAGCTGCAGGGCTTCGGTCTTGGCATTCATCTCAGCGTCCTACGGTAGGCGGCAGCAGCAGGCGCTCGACCACCTGGCCATCCTGCAGATGGCTTTGCACGATCTCGTCGATATCGCTCTGGTCGACAAAGGTGTACCAGACAGCTTCGGGATAGACGACGGCAACCGGGGCACCAGCGCAGCGGTCCAGACAACCGGCCTTGTTGACGCGCACCTTGCCGGCACCGGCCAGCCCCAGTTCCTTGACGCGCTGCTTGCAGTAGGCGAAGGATTCCTCGGCCTTGTGATCAGCGCAGCAGGCCTCTCCATTGTCCCGCTGGTTGAGACAGAAGAAGATGTGGCGCTGGTAGTAGGAGCCCGGCTGGGAGGATTCTGCCGGTGCGGCGGAAGGCGTTTGCGGTGTAGTCATGCAGGGAATTGTATGTGCTTGCGGCCACTTGCACAGGGGCAGCGGCACGGATCTGCACTCAACGCGGGGGCTTGAGCGTGCGTCGGGCCAGCAGCAGCAGGGCCAGCCAGGGCCAGCACCAACCCAGCCACTGCGCCATGCCATAGAAGCGGCGGAAATCGGCACGCATGGCGGTGGACAGCATCCAGTCGTGGTAGACCGGTATGGCGGCCTGGTTGAGCAGGTAGAGCTGTGCCAGCAAGACCAGCAGCGCCAGCGCAGCGCACAGGCGCGGCGGCAGCCACAGGCAGGCGATGGCGGCGGCGACGGCTGCCGCCAGGCTGAGTTGCAGCGGCTGCCAGTTCCAGGCCCAGCTGACATCGGCACGCAAGGACAGCTTGAGCGCCAGACCGGTGGCCAGCACGCCGGCCAGCGCCAGCAGCAGCAAGGCCAGCAGGCGCTCCGCGCGCCCACGCAGGATGCCAAAGGCGAGCAGGCAGACGGCCAGCAGGCCCAGCGCCATCACCACGTACTCGATTTCCGGCAACATGGGCTGGAACTCAATGGCGCGCATCGGCAGCCAGTCGAGGAACGGCGTGTCCTGCAGCCATTCGGCCAGCAGTTTTTCCAGTCGCTCCAGGATCTGGCCGAGACCGAAAGGTACCGGTAGCGGGTAGAGCAAGGCCAGCGGCCAGACCAGCAGCAGTGCCAGTTCGCCCTGGTAGCCCGGCACCAGCCCCTCGCTGGCCCAGCGCTGCCAGCGGCCAAAGACGCCGAGCTTCTCGATCAGCCAGGCCAGCAGGCCGCCGCTGAGCGCACCCGCGCTATTGAGCGCCAGATCCAGATTCGAGCTGGTACGCTGCGGCAGCCAGCACTGGGTGGTCTCCATGGTGAAGGACATGGCGACACCAGCCAGCGCGGCCAGCAGCGGCCCCCAGCGGCGCAGTTCTGGACTGTCGCTGCGCAGCATGGCCAGCGCCAGCAGGAAACCGAACGGGATATAGCCTAGGTAGTTGGTGATGATGTCGAACCAGGTCCAGTAGCGCGGCGGCGATGCCAGCAGGTAGGCGGTACAGGACAGGCCGCTGTCACGCCAGCCGGTAAAGGGATAGAGCGACAGGTAGAGGATCAGCGCCAGGCACAGCAATGCCAGCGGCCAGGCCGTGCTCCCGCCCGGCCTGGCGGTCTGCGTGGCAGCTGGCTTGGCGGGGCGCTGTGTCATGGGTGTCTATCCCGTGGCGTGACGGGTCGGGTTCAGAAGGGCTTGAGGACGACCAGCAGCACGATGAACAGCATCAGCACGATCGGTGCCTCGTTGTACCAGCGATACCAGACGTGGCTGCGGTGGTTGATGCCGGCCTGCCAATTCTTGAGGATGCGCACGCAGCTGACCTGGTAGGCCAGCACCAGTGCCACCAGCGTGAGCTTGGCGTGCATCCAGCCGTTGCCCGGGCCGCGCAGGCCGATGCCGTAGCCCAGCCAGAGCCAGAGGCCGAAGGCCACGGCCACCACCATCAGGATGTGGGTGAAACGCAGCAGCTTGCCGGCCATCAGCAGCAGGCGATCACGTTCGGCATGGGAATCGGCCGGCACCATGGCCAGGTTGACGAAGATGCGCGGCAGGTAGAACAGGCCGGCAAACCAGCTGGCGATAAAGATGATGTGAAAGGCCTTGGCCAACAGATATCCCATGCGACTTCCTTGGGCAGCAGCACGACGGACTACCCCATGGCGGCCTTCTTGCACTGCAACAGATAACGCCAAATGATAGCGCGCCCGCTGCGGGCAGCGCCCGATCCGAAAAAAAACCCCGGCAGCAATGTCCGGGGTGCAAGTGCATTCCGCTACCAGGGGCAGCGAAATCCCGCCCAGGGAGGAAGGCGGGGAAGCCCGAAAGCTCCGGGAACCAATCTAGCACGGGCCGGCTGGCCCGGGGCGCCGGATTTGCGTCTGCAAATGCAACTTGCAAGCTGTTGCAGGATGCCGCACCCGACAGCTGGCTTGCCTGTGGCGGTTCAGGTCCTAGAATGTCCGCATGCCCGATCCGGGCCTGTTCCTGATGATTCCTGTGAGCGACATGACCACTCCCTACGCCTCTTTTCCCGCCGGCCGTCCGCGCCGCCTGCGTTTTGATACTGCCACGCGCAACCTGGTGCGCGAGCACAGCGTCACGGCGCATGACTTCATCTACCCGGTGTTCGTACACGAAGGCACGAACCTGCGCCAGCCGGTAGCCAGCATGCCGGGCGTGGAGCGCCTGAGCATCGACCTGCTGCTGCCGGTGGCCGAGCGCTGCCTGAAGCTGGGTGTGCCCTTTATCGACCTGTTCCCGGCGATTGACGCCTCGCTGAAAACCGAAGACGGCAGCGAAGCGCTGAACCCGGACGGCCTGATCCCGCGCACGATCCAGGCGCTGAAGCGCGAGTTTCCCGAGCTGGGCGTAATGACGGACGTGGCGCTCGATCCCTACACCAGCCATGGCCAGGACGGCGTGATCGACGAGACCGGCTATATCCTGAACGACCGCACGGTCGAGATCCTGACGCAGCAGTCAGTGCTGCATGCACAGGCCGGCGCTGACATCATCTCGCCGAGCGACATGATGGACGGTCGCATTGGCGCGATCCGCCAGGCCTTCGAAGCCCAGGGCCTGATCAACACGCGCCTGATGGCCTACAGCGCCAAGTACGCCAGCAGTTTCTACGGCCCGTTCCGCGATGCCGTGGGCTCTTCGGCCAACCTTGGCAAGAGCAACAAGAAGGTCTACCAGATGGATCCGGCCAACTCCGACGAGGCGCTGCGCGAAGTCGCCATGGACATCGCCGAGGGTGCCGACATGGTGATGGTCAAGCCCGGCCTGCCGTATCTGGACGTGCTTTACCGCGTGAAGCAGACCTTCCGCGTGCCGACCTTTGCCTACCAGGTGAGCGGCGAATACGCCATGATCAAGGCGGCGGCTCAGAACGGCTGGATCGATCACGATGCGGTGATGATGGAATCGCTGCTGGCGTTCAAGCGCGCCGGTGCCGACGGCATCCTGACCTATTTTGCGCTGGATGCGGCCGAATGGCTGCGCCAGCAGGCCTGATGCGCTGAGACCTGCCATGGTGCCTGCGCACGTTACCGCGGTCGAGTTCCACGGCAACACGCTGCGTTTTCTGGAGGCGCTGCCCACGACAGCGCCGGAGCAGGGCTTTGTCTGGATTTTCCTGGGACGCGAGCAGCTGCCGGACACGCTGCCCTGGCTGCAACAGGCCGCCAGCCGCCTGGGCGGCTCACCGATGCTGGACCTGCACTGCCAGGACCTGGCCACCGAGGAGCATCCCTCGCGCTACGACTACACCTCGGTCTATGACCTGATCGTGTTCCGCCGGCTGCCGTTTGCCTCCGAACTGGCGGCACAGGGACAGCTGCCCAGCCACGGCACGGCCGATCCACTGGTCTGGGGCCAACTGCATTCGCTGGCGGTGGGTTTTGTCGTCTACGACCGGTTGCTGATCAGCGTGCATCCGGACGGCTGCCAGTCGGCACGCCAGTTCGTGCAGCGCTTTCTGGCGGATGTGCAACTGGGCGTGGACGTGAGCACGGCGCGGAATCGCATGCCGCTGAACCCGAGCGACCTGGTGCTGCGCATGATCAACCAGATGGTGGACAGCTACCTGGACCTGCGCAAGCAGCTGGCCGACCGGCTGGAACGCTGGCAGCAGCAACTGTTGCAGACCAATGCCGGCTTTGCCAACTGGAATGCGCTGATGGCGGCGCGCAACCAGCTGCATGCGCTGGAAGACCTGTGCGAGGAGCAGCACGATGCGATGCAGGAATGGCTGGACAGCCTGGCCGAGCACCTGCCAGCTGCACAGGCCGGCCTGTCGGGCAAGGAACTGACAGCGCACCACGACCTGCTGATTGCACGCGGACGCGACGTGATCGAGCATATCCAGCGTGTGCTGCACCATGTGCGCCGGCTGGAACAATCGGCCGAAACTGCAGTGCAGATCCATTTCAGCGCACAGGGCAATCGCACCAACGACATCATGCGCGTGCTGACCACGCTGACCGCGATTTTCCTGCCGCTGAACCTGATCGCCGGCATTTTCGGCATGAACTTTCTGGAGATGCCGCTGCTCAAGCTCAGCATCGGCTTCTGGATTGCCATTGGCAGCATGCTGTCGATTGCGGTGCTGCTGAGCCTGTGGTTCTGGCGCAAGCACTATCTGCGTAGCGACGATTGATGCCTGGCGGGTGTAATTAATAGCATTTCAGGGTTTTACCTAGGATGGTTGCGAGGGCAATCTCGCTATAGTTCCGGGACACGCTGATGCACACGCTGCAGCAGCACAGAGGCCGAGGAGACACAGCCCAAAAAATAGTGCAACAGCACACCCGAATGCCGACAGCTAGCGCTGTCGGCATTTTTCATGGGCGGCTGGATCAACGGCTGTAGGCAGATTCGCCATGGCTGCTGATGTCCAGCCCCTGGCGCTCGTCCTCTTCACTGACGCGCAGGCCGATGGTCATGCCGATCAGCTTGCAGAGCACGACCGTGACTACGCCGGACCAGACGATGGTGATCAGCACGCCTTCGATCTGGACCCAGAGCTGGTGCAGCATGTCAAAGTCTGCCGCGCCCATGCCACCCAACGCCGGCGCAGTGAACACGCCCACCAGCACGGCGCCAACGATGCCGCCAACCCCATGGATGCCAAAGGCATCGAAGGCATCATCGACCTTGAGCAGGCGCTTCAGGCCGGTCACGCCCCAGAAACAGATCGGGGACACTAGCAGACCCATGGCGATGCCACCCATCACGCCGACCGTACCGGCCGCCGGGGTGATCACCACCAGACCGGAAATGGCACCGGAAGCCGCACCCAGCATGGAAGGCTTGCGGCCCAGCACGGCTTCGGTCAGCAGCCAGGACAGTACGGCTGCGGCAGTCGCCATCAGCGTGTTGACGAAGGCCAGCGCAGCCGTGCCGTTGGCTTCGAGTGCAGAACCACCGTTGAAGCCGAACCAGCCGACCCACAGCAGCGCGGCACCGACCATGGTCAGCGTCAGGCTGTGCGGCATCAGCGCCTCACGGCCATAGCCGATACGCTTGCCCAGCACATAGGCTGCCACCAGGCCGGCAACACCGGCGTTGATGTGCACCACGGTACCACCGGCAAAATCCAGTGCGCCCTTGCCGAACAGGTAGCCGTTGCCGGACCAGACCATGTGCGCGATCGGCAAGTAGCTGAGCGTGAACCACAGGCCGATGAAGGTCATCAGCGCGGCAAAGCGCATGCGCTCGGCTAGCGAGCCGACGATGATGGCGCAGCTGATGGCGGCGAACGAACACTGGAAGGCGACAAAGGCCAGTTCCGGGATCTTGGCATCGGCACTGAAGGTATCACCCAGGGCGTCCACACCGACACCGCTCAGGAACAGCTTGCCGAAATCGCCGTAGATGGCACCACCACCGCTGAAGGCGAGGCTGTAGCCGTAGAAGGCCCACAGCACGGCAACCATGGAAAACACGGCAAAGACCTGCATCAGCACGGACAGCATGTTCTTGCTGCGCGCCAGGCCGCCGTAGAACAGCGCGATACCGGGCAGGCTCATCATGATCACGAGTAGGGTGGAGGTGAGCAGCCAGGCCACGTCACCCTTGTTGACGGTAGCTTCGACGGCCGGGGTCTGGGCCAGTGCGCTGGCACTGGTCAATGCCAGCGCCATGACAGCGGCCAGCCGGGAGGGAAGGGACTTCATCATGGAGATTCTCCTGTTGGGGGGATGGCCTCAGAGGGCGATGCTGCCGGACTCGCCGGTACGGATGCGGATGACCTGTTCCAGCTCAGTGACGAAAATCTTGCCGTCACCGATCTTGCCGGTACGGGCGCTGGCCTGGATGGTCTCGAGTACCTGCTCGACGATGGCATCGTCCACCGCAGCTTCGAGCTTGATCTTGGGCAGAAAATCGACGACATATTCGGCGCCGCGGTAGAGCTCGGTATGGCCTTTCTGACGGCCAAAGCCTTTCACTTCGGTGACGGTGACGCCGCGCACACCGATGTCTGACAGGGCTTCACGCACGTCGTCGAGCTTGAAGGGTTTGATGATCACGGTGATGAGCTTCATGTTCGGGTACTCCTGGTGAGGGTCTGCAGGTGACGCGTATGGCGCGTCGCACAGGAATCAAAAAGCATATTTCATGCCAATAATGGCCTTGGGCTTGTTCACATAGCCCCAGGCATCGTCCTGGTTGGCACCCGCCACGGCTGCCGTCACGGTCAGCCCGGGCTGAGCCGTCCAGGCCAGGCCCAGGCTGTAATCGGTGTAATCGGGCAGGCCGCTGGCCTGGCGCGCACCGCCATCCAGCATGGTGTGACCGACACTGGCCTGCAGCGCCACGGCCTCGCTGACCGGGTAATTCACAGCCAGGTTGAGATAGCCGGTGTTCTTGCCACCCTCCAAGCCGAAGTAGCGGTCGGACACGGTATGCGAATACTTGAGCGTGGCCGGGCCATAGGTGGCACCGGCATAGACCTCGGTGGTGTTGAGCACGCCGGAGCCGGGATACTGGTAGCGCAGCGCGCCTACGTCCCAGGCCAGCAGGCCGGTCTCGAAACGGTAGCCACCGTAAAAGTCCATTTCGAGATGGGCGGTGCCGCTGCTACTGGGCAAGCGCACGCTGGAGTTCCAGTTGCCCACGTAAAAGCCGTTGCCGAAGTCATGGTCCAAGCCGGCTTGCAGGGCCGGGCGCAGCTTCTTCTCTTCGCCGCTGTGGTTGATGTACTGGTCCTGGCCACGGTACTTATACAGTGTGACCGCACCCATATTGGCACTGAGGCCGCCAGCCGACGGTGCGGCCTCCTGGGCCAGGGCCCTGGTGGCAGACAGGCCGGACAACAGTGTGATGACCAGAACCGCAGGGATTGCAGGGATAGTGCGCATGATGATCCTCCCGATCGCGTATGAGTGAATGACTGCATGCGATATCAAGCAAGATATGTGCCAAGTCTGTAAGCAGGCGTTTTTTGCCGCGATGCAGCAAGAGGCACACGAAACATGCACTGCATTGGTGCGTTTCGCCCGGGTTTGGTGCTTTTCCCGACACACTCTGACACATGGCAGCGGGAAGCTGTCATGTTGTCGGCAAGTTTCCCCCGTCATAATCGATCGGGACAACCTGCCATGTGCCTGGTGGCGGGTCCTTACCAAGAACCATGAAGGAGACAGCATGAGCTACACCATCGAGATCCAGTCCACCGACGGCACCGGCACTTTCAGCGCCTATGTCGCCGAACCTGCATCGGGCAAGGGCCCGGCCCTGGTCATCTGCCAGGAAATCTTTGGCGTGAACGAGACCATGCGCCAGGTGGCCGACCGCTATGCCGAGGAAGGCTATGTGGCCATCGTGCCGGACCTGTTCTGGCGGCTGGAGCCGGGCGTGGAGCTGGACTATTCGCCGGAAGGCTGGGAGAAGGCCTTCGGCTTCTTCAACAACTTTGACCAGAATGTGGGCGCACAGGACATTGGCACCGTGCTGATGACGGCGCGCACCAGCCTGGAGGCCTGCAATGACTACCCCAAGGCCGGCGTGGTGGGCTACTGCCTGGGCGGCAAGATGGCGTATCTGGCGGCCTGCCGCACCGATGCCGACGTGTCGGTGGGCTATTACGGTACCGGCATCGAAGCCAGGCTGGACGAGATGGTCAACATCAAGGGCCAGCTGGTGCTGCACTTTGCCGGCCAGGACGAATACTGCCCGGCCGAAGCGCAGGAGCAGATCAAGGCTGCTGCCGCCCAGCACGACAACGTGCAGGTGTTCGAGTACCCGGGCGTGCAACACGCCTTCGCGCGCCCAAACGGCAACCACTATGATGCCGCAGCCGACGCCATCGCCATGGAGCGCACGCTGCAGGCGCTGTCGGCCCTGAAGGCCTGATCCTACGTCTGCTTGCAAGCTTGTCCCACCCGCCGGAAGTCAGGGCTTTTCTACACTGAACCCAGTGCTGCTGCAGATGACAGACGTCACCGCAGCAGTCCTTTCACCCGGATGCACTGACATCCCTATTGAATGGAGATAAAGCAATGACCGCCATCAACAAGGACACCATCGAAGGCAACTGGAAGCAATTCAAGGGCAAGATCAAGGAACAGTGGGGCAAGCTCACCGACGACGATCTGGACGTGATCGACGGCAAGCGCCAGCAGCTGGTCGGCAAGATCCAGGAGCGCGCCGGCATTGCCCGCGACGAAGCTGAAAAGCAGCTGGCCGACTGGGAAGCGCGTCACCCTGACGCCCGTTTCCACGACTAAGTCCTGCTGACGACGGTACCCGCTGCCGTCTGCATGACAACCGTCCTGCTGCTAGCAGGGCGGTTTTTTCTTGCCTGGCGCAGATCAGCTTGGCAACAATCATGGCATGATATAGTTATTTAGTATTCATATTATCGCCATGTCCCTCGCCTTTGTCCCCAGTCGTGCCCTGCTCGGGCTGGAAGCGCCACCGGTCATGGTCGAGGTGCATCTGGCACCCGGCCTGCCCAGTTTCACCCTGGTCGGGCTAGCCGATACCGAGGTCAAGGAAGCGCGTGAACGCGTGCGTTGCGCGATCCAGAATGCCGGACTGGACTTTCCGCACAACCGGCGCATCACGGTCAATCTGGCTCCGGCCGACCTGCCCAAGGATTCCGGCCGCTTCGACCTGCCGATCGCCATGGGGATTCTGGCGGCCAGCGACCAGGTCGATGCGAGTCGGCTGGCGGATCATGTGTTTGCCGGTGAGCTGTCGCTGTCCGGCGAGCTGAAGCCGGTACGCGGCGCGCTCGCCATGGCGGCCGCGCATTGCCAGCAGGGCGATTCCGCCGCGCTGGTCCTGCCGCACGACAGCGCCTGCGAGGCCGCGCTGGTGCCCGGCCTGCAGGTCTATGGCGCCCGCACGCTGGGTGATGTGGTGCAGGCCTTTGCGCCCGCTGGATCACAACAGGAACTGCCTGAAGGCTGGTACCGCATGCAGCCGGATCCGGCACGCCAGTCCACGCCGCGCTATCCGGATCTGGCCGATGTGAAAGGCCAGGCCGCAGCGCGCCGGGCATTGGAGATTGCCGCCGCCGGCCAGCATTCGATGCTGCTGCTGGGCCCGCCAGGATCGGGCAAGTCCATGCTGGCACAGCGCTTTGCCGGCCTGCTGCCACCGATGCAGCCGCAACAGGCGCTGGCTGCCGCGGCCGTGGCCAGCCTGGCCGGACACTTCACGCCAGAGCAGTGGGGGCAGCGGCCGATGCGCTCGCCGCACCACACTTCCAGTGCGGTGGCATTGGTCGGTGGTGGCTCACCCCCACGCCCTGGCGAGATCTCGCTCGCTTGCCACGGCACACTATTTCTCGACGAGATCCCCGAATTTCCACGCCCCGCACTGGAGGCCTTGCGCGAGCCATTGGAGACCGGAAAAATCCATATCTCGCGCGCCGGCCGGCAAGCGGTGTTTCCGGCGCACTTCCAGCTGATCGCCGCGATGAATCCCTGCCCCTGCGGCTATCTGGGCAGCCGCATCCGGCCCTGCCGCTGTACGCCAGACCAGGTACGGCGTTACCAGGGCAAACTTAGCGGCCCCTTGCTGGACCGGATCGACCTGCAACTGGAAGTGCAGGCCTTGCCACCCGAAGAGCTGCTGACCGCCAGCGCCGGAGAGAACAGTGCCACCGTGCAGCAACGCGTGGTGGCAGCACGCGAGCGCGCCCTGCAGCGTCAGGGCAGCCCGAACCAGTTGCTGGAGGGGCTGGCACTGGAAGCCAGTGCGCAGCTCGATGGCGCCGCCAGCGGCTTTCTGCAGAAGGCGGCACGCCAACTCGGCTGGAGTGCGCGCAGCACGCATCGCACCCTGCGCGTGGCGCGCACGATTGCCGACCTGGCCGAAAGTGACAGCATCTCGATTCCGCATCTGGCCGAGGCCATGCAATTGCGGCGCGGATTGCTGCACCAGCATTGACGGGGCGCGAATGTCGGGCAAAATCAGGGCTTTACACGACCCATACCAGACCCTGCCCCATACATTGCATTCTCTACATCAGCGACATGGCCCCAGACGAATCGGCCCTGTGCGTTCCCGACATCCTGAAAGTGGCCCGCAAGGCCAACCAGGACTTCCAGATCACCGGCGTGCTGCTGTTTGACGGCGAACACTTCATCCAATATATCGAAGGCCCGCCCGAAGCCATCCACCAGCTGATGGACAACATCCGGGGCGATGCACGACACCAGCAGGTCGAAGTGCTGGTCGATGCGCCACTGCAAGGCCTGCGCCGCTTTGCCGACTGGCGCATGGGCTATGTCTATCGCGAAGATGGCAGCATCCACAACCGGCTGAAGCAGGCCAACGCCGAGCAGGCGCTGCAGCAGTTCGCAGAGGACATCGCCGACTGCGATCTGCTGTAAGGCAGCGCCTTACAGGCCCAGGTTGGGCGACAGCGCGCGCTCGACCTCTGCCAGCGGTGCGCCGCTGCGTGCGGCCATGTCCTGCACCTGTTCCTCGTTGATCTTGCCAACGTTGAAGTAGGTGCTGTCCGGGTGGCTGAAGTAGAAGCCGCTGACGCTGGAAGCCGGCGTCATGGCATAGCTGTCGGTCAGGCCCATACCGATGTCCTCGGCGCGCAGCAACTCGAACAGCGGGCGCTTGACGCGGTGGTCCGGGCAAGCCGGATAGCCCGGTGCCGGGCGGATGCCGACGTACTTTTCAGCGATCAGCTGGGCGTTGTCCAGCGTCTCGTCAGCAGCGTAACCCCACAGGTCGGTACGCACGCGCTGGTGCAGGCATTCGGCAAAGGCCTCGGCCAGGCGATCGGCCAGCGCCTTGAACATGATGCTGCTGTAGTCGTCATGGGTGGCGGCAAATACCGCTTCCTGCTTCTCGGCACCGATACCGGCGGTCACGGCAAAGGCGCCAATGTAATCTGGCGCCACGCCCTGCGGCGCGATGAAATCGGACAGGCAGCGGCTCGGACGCATCACGCCGTCCACCGCCTGCTTCTCGGCCTGCTGGCGCAAGCCATACCAGGTCAGCACGGCCTGCTCGCGCTGCTCGTCGGCGTACAGCTCGATATCGTCATCGCGCACGGTGTTGGCCGGCCAGAAACCCATCACGCCATTCGCGGTCAGCCATTTCTGTTCGATGATCTGCTTGAGCATGGCCTGCGCATCGGCATAGACCTTGCGCGCTTCCTCGCCCACCACCTCATCGTCGAGGATGTTGGGAAACTTGCCGGCCAGATCCCAAGTCTGGAAGAACGGGCCCCAGTCGAGGAAACGCACCAGTTCGGCCAGATCGAAATTGCGGAATTCGCGGCGGCCGATGAACTTGGGCACCGGCGGCTGGTAGCCGTTCCAGTCAATCGCCGTCTTGTTGGCACGCGCCTGGGCCAGCGGCCACAGCGGCTGCTGCTTCTTGCCGGCGTGCAACTGGCGCACGCGCTCGTAGTCGGTGCGCACCTCCTCCAGGTAGCTGTCCAGCGATTCGCCCAGCAGGTTCTGCGCCACGCCCACGCTGCGCGAGGCATCGGGCACATAGACCACCGGGCCTTCGTACTTGGGCGCAATCTTGACCGCCGTGTGCACGCGGCTGGTGGTGGCGCCGCCGATCAGCAGCGGAATGCCACGCGTGCGGAAGTAGTCGTCCTTCTGCATCTCGCCAGCCACGTACTGCATCTCTTCCAGGCTCGGCGTGATCAGGCCGCTGACACCGACGATATCGGCGCCTTCTTCCTTGGCCTTGGCCAGGATCTCGTGGCAGGGCACCATCACGCCCATGTTGACCACGTCAAAGTTGTTGCACTGGAGCACCACGGTGACGATGTTCTTGCCAATGTCGTGCACGTCGCCCTTGACCGTGGCCATGACGATCTTGCCGCGCGACTTCACGTCCATGCCGGCGGCTTCCTGCTGGCGCTTTTCTTCCTCGATATAGGGCACCAGGTGCGCCACCGCCTGCTTCATCACGCGCGCCGATTTCACCACCTGCGGCAGGAACATCTTGCCGGCACCGAACAGGTCGCCGACCACGTTCATGCCGTCCATCAGCGGACCCTCGATCACGTGCAGCGGACGGCCACCGTCGGCCTGGATCAGCTGCCAGGTTTCCTCGGTATCCTCGACGATGAAATCGGTGATGCCGTGCACCAGCGCGTGGCTCAGGCGCTGCTTGACCGGCAGATTGCGCCATTCCAGCTTCTTGCTGTCGTCCTTGGCCGCGCCCTTGGCACGCTCGGCGATTTCCAGCAGGCGTTCGGCGGCATCGGGGCGGCGGTTCAGTACCACGTCCTCGACGCGCTCACGCAGTTCGGCATCAAGCTCGTCATAGACACCCACCATGCCGGCGTTGACGATGCCCATGTCCATGCCAGCCTGGATCGCGTGGTACAGGAACACGGTGTGGATTGCCTCGCGCACCGGCTCGTTGCCGCGGAAGCTGAAGCTCACGTTGGAGACACCACCGCTGACCTTGGCACCGGGCAGGCTCTGCTTGATCCAGCGCACCGCGTTGATGAAGTCCACCGCATAGTTGCTGTGCTCCTCGATGCCGGTGGCAATCGCGAAGATGTTCGGGTCGAAAATGATGTCCTCGGGCGGGAAGCCGACCTCGTCGACCAGCACGCGGTAGGCACGTTCGCAGATCTCGGTCTTGCGCTCGAAGGTATCGGCCTGGCCCTTCTCGTCAAACGCCATCACCACGGCGGCCGCGCCATAGCGCTTGATCAGCCTGGCCTGGCGCTTGAACTCGTCCACGCCTTCCTTCATGCTAATCGAGTTGACAATCGGCTTGCCCTGGATGCAGCGCAAGCCAGCCTCGATCACCGACCACTTGGAGCTGTCCACCATGATCGGCACGCGTGCGATATCGGGCTCGCTGGCGATCAGGTTCAGGAAGCGCACCATGGCGGCCTCGCTGTCCAGCATCGCCTCGTCCATGTTGATGTCGATCACCTGCGCGCCGTTCTCGACCTGCTGGCGTGCCACGGCCAGCGCTTCCTCGTACTGGTCGTTCAGGATCATGCGCGCGAAGGCCTTGGAGCCGGTCACGTTGGTGCGTTCACCGACGTTGATGAACAGGCTGCTGGCATCGACCGACAGCGGCTCGAGGCCGGACAGGCGCATCGGCGGCAGCGGGGCAGACGGGTTGGCGGTGGGCAAATCGGAGGCAGACATGGCGAAACTTTCAGGCATACAGGCGGCAGGAGGACGGCGGAAGGTCAGGCAGCATCGCTGGCAAAACGCGCCAGCATCACGCCGCGCGGACGCAGCGGCTGCACTTTCTCGCCGATCGCGGCGATGTGGTCCGGCGTGGTGCCGCAGCAGCCGCCGACGATGTTGACCAGGCCTTCGGCCGCAAATTCATGCACCAGGCGGCTGGTGACTTCCGGCGTCTCGTCAAAGCCGGTCTCGCTCATCGGATTGGGCAGGCCGGCGTTGGGGTAGCAGCTGATGAAGGTATCGCCGGCAATCTGGTTCAGCTCCTGGATGTAGGGACGCATCAGCGCCGCACCCAGCGCGCAGTTCAGGCCGATGGACAGCGGCTGCACATGGCGCACGCTGTACCAGAAGGCGGTCACAGTCTGGCCGCTCAGCACGCGGCCGGAGGCGTCGGTCACGGTACCGCTGATCATGATCGGCAGGCGTTCGCCGGAATCGTCGAAGAACTCCTCGATGGCGAACAGCGCCGCCTTGGCGTTGAGCGTGTCGAAGATCGTCTCGACCAGCAGCACGTCGGCACCACCATCGACCAGGCCCTTGACCTGCTCGTAGTAGGAGGCCCGCAGCGACTCGAAGGTGACATTGCGTGCTGCCGGATCGTTCACGTCCGGGCTGATGCTGGCGGTCTTGGGCGTGGGGCCTAGGGCACCCGCCACATAGCGTGGCTTGTCCGGTGTGCTGTACTTGTCGCAGGCAGCACGTGCCAGCTTGGCCGATTCCAGGTTCATCTCGTAGGCCAGCTCACCCATGCCGTAGTCGTCCTGGGCGATGCTGGTGGCACCAAAGGTGTTGGTCTCGATGATGTCGGCACCGGCGGCCAGATAGCCTTCGTGGATCTGGCGGATGATGTCCGGCTGCGTCAGGCTGAGCAGTTCGTTGTTGCCCTTGACGTCACGCGGGAAATCCTTGAAGCGCTCGCCACGGTACTGTTCCTCGGTCAGCTTGAAACGCTGCACCATGGTGCCCATCGCTCCATCCAGGATGACGATGCGCTGGCGCAGGATATCGGGCAGGGCTTGGGCACGGGTATAGCGGGGCAGATTCATGCCCGAATTGTAAGCTGCCGGGCATGTGCGGGCTTGCAAGCGGTCATTTATCTCCTACACTGAAAACAGGTCCTGCGCGGACGTCTTGCTTCCCCCTGTTCAAGGAGTCGCCATGAAGATCCTGCTGGCTGTCGATGGCAGCACCTATACCAAGAAGATGCTGGTCTATCTGGTCCAGAACCGCGACATGTTCGCCACGCACAACCAGAGCCACACGCTGCTGACCGTGCTGCCAGCCCTGCCGGCACGCGTGCGCAACGCCCTGAGCAAGGAACAACTGCTGCAGTACCAGGCCGAGGAAACCGACAAGGTGCTGGAGCCGGTGCTGACCTACCTGGCGCGCCACGACATCCGTCCGCACGTGCTGAGCCGGGTCGGCGATCCGGGCAGCACGATTGCCGAGATTGCCAGGGAAGAAAAATTCGGCATGGTGATCATGGGTTCGCACGGCCAGGGCGCTTTAGGCAACCTGCTGATGGGCTCGGTCGCCACGCGCGTGCTGGCCGAGTGCGAGGTGCCGGTACTGCTGGTGCGCTGATTCCCCAACCGCACCAAAAAAATCTGCACGCCCGTACGGGCCAGGCACCACGGCAGCAGCCGGAAAAGTTACCATGTGCAACATCTCAGCACAAGGACATTCCCATGGGACTTTTTCAATGGACAGAACGCAGCAGTGAGGTGCTGCGTCAGGGTGGCAGCATTGCCCCCGATGAACGCCTGCCCTGGCCGCAGACCGGGCTGATGGGCATCCAGCACGTGATCGCCATGTTTGGCTCGACCGTGCTGGCCCCCATCCTGATGGGTTTCGACCCGAACCTGGCGATCTTCATGAGCGGCATCGGCACGCTCATCTTCTTCCTGTTTACCGGCGGCAAGGTGCCGAGCTATCTGGGCAGCAGCTTTGCCTTTATCGGCGTGGTGGTGGCTGCCACCGGCTATGGTGGCAGCGGGCCCAACCTGAACCTGGCGGTGGCGCTGGGTGGCATCATCGTCTGCGGCCTGGTCTACATGCTGATCGGCCTGCTGGTGCAACTGATCGGCACGCGCTGGATCGAGAGCCTGATGCCGCCAGTCGTCACCGGTGCCGTGGTGGCGGTGATCGGCCTGAACCTGGCCGCGATTCCGGTGAAGAACATGGCTGCCAGCAACTTTGACAGCTGGATGCAGGCCGTCACCTTCATCTGCGTGGCGCTGGTCGCCGTGCTGACGCGCGGCATGCTGCAGCGCCTGCTGATCCTGTTCGGCCTGCTGGTCGCCACCGTGGTCTACGTGATCCTGACCAACGGCCTGGGCATGGGCAAGCCGATGGATTTTTCCGGCATCGTCGCCGCGCCCTGGTTCGGCCTGCCGCAGTTCACCGCGCCGGTGTTTGACAGCCGGGCGATCCTGCTGATCGTGCCGGTGGTGTTCATCCTGGTGGCAGAAAACCTGGGCCATATCAAGGCGGTGAGCGCCATGTCCGGGCGCAATGTGGACGGCTACATGGGCCGCGCCTTTATCGGCGATGGCATTGCCACCATGGTCAGCGGCTCGGCTGGTGGCACCGGCGTCACCACCTATGCCGAGAACATCGGCGTGATGGCGGCGACCCGCATCTACTCCACTGCGGTGTTCGTGGCGGCTGCGCTGATCGCACTGCTGCTCGGCTTCAGTCCCAAGTTCGGTGCCGTGATCCAGGCGATTCCGCTGCCGGTGATGGGCGGCGTCAGCATCGTGGTGTTCGGCCTGATTGCCGTCTCCGGCGCCAATATCTGGGTGCGCAACCAGGTCGATTTCGGCAATACCAGCAACCTGATGGTGGCCGCCATCACGCTGGTGCTGGGCACCGGCGACTTCACGCTGGCCTTTGGCGACTTCAGGCTCGGCGGCATCGGCACCGCCACCTTTGGCGCGATCTTGCTGCACCAGCTGCTGCGACTGCGCCGCAACTGAGGGGCGTCACCCCCCAATGCAAGAGGCTGCCGATTTGCATCGGCAGCCTCTTTTTTCCTGTTCCGGCGGATCAGCCGCGCAAACGGTCGATCAGGCCGTTCAGCGCTTCCAGCGAGCCGAAGTGGATCGCCAGCTCGCCAACCTCCTCGATACGGCCGTTGCGCTTGACGCGCTTTTTCACGCGTACTTCGACCTCGGCCGCCAGCAGGTCCGACAGCTCTTCTTCCACGCTACGCACATCACCGGATTTTTCACGGCGCACACGCTGCGGCTTGAGCTCGAATTCCTCGCCCAGCTTCTTCACCAGCTTCTCGGCCTCGCGCACCGACAGCTTCTTGTTGGCAATCTGCTGCGCCGCCGTGATCTGGTGCGCCTTGTCCAGACTCAACAAGGCACGTGCATGGCCCATGTCCAGGTCGCCGGCCATCAGCATGGTCTGTACCGGATCGGCCAGCTGCAGCAGGCGCAGCAGGTTGCTGGCGGCGCTGCGGCTGCGACCCACGGCCTGCGCCGCCTGCTCGTGCGTCAGGCCAAACTCGCGCACCAGGCGCTGCAGGCCCTGGGCTTCTTCCAGCGGGTTCAGGTCCTCGCGCTGCATGTTCTCGATCAGCGCCATCACGGCAGCCGCTTCGTCGGCCACCTCGCGTACCAGCACCGGCACGCTGTCCAGGCCAGCCAGGCCGGCGGCGCGGAAACGCCGCTCGCCAGCGATGATCTCGTACTTGCCGGCATTGTCGCCACCAATCAGCGGGCGCACCAGAATCGGCTGCATGACACCTTGCGACTTGATGCTTTCGGCCAGCTCGTAGAGCGCGCCTTCGTCCATGTGCGTGCGCGGCTGGTAGACGCCGGGCACCAGCTGTGTCAGCGGCAGGGTACCGGGCTGGCCATCGGCCAGCACCGTCGTGCTGTCATCGGTGGTCAGGTCGATACCGGCCTTGCCACTGACCTTGGGGCCCAGCAGTGCCTCCAGACCACGTCCCAGACCCTTGTTGCGTTTCGTCGTTGCCATTTCTTGTTCCTTCAGGCTGCTGCCAGCAGTTGGCGCAGCAGCAGCTGGCCCTGCGGCCAATCTCCCAATCCACTGTCGGCATTCACATGCCCCAGCGCCCCGACATCCTGCCATTGGCTGCCCCATTGCCGCGCCAGATCGCGTGAACGCTCCAGCGTGCAGAAGGGATCATCGCGGCTGGCCAGCAGCAGGCTGGGAAAAGGCAAGGCCCGGGTATCGGTGCCTTTCCAGCTGTGCAGCTGCGGTAGCGGCTGTTGCTGCAGATCCGGCGGTGCCACCAGCAGCGCCGCCTTGACGCGCGCCGTGTGCTGCGAATGGCCGGCCCAGGCCGCCACCAGCCAGCATCCCAGGCTGTGCGCCACCAGCACCGCAGGCTGTTCCGACTGCAGCAGCTGTTCTTCCAGCTGCATCATCCAGTCGCCACGCAGCGGCTGTTCCCAGTCATGCTGCTGCACGCGCTGGTAACCAGACTGCTGTTCCCACAGCGTCTGCCAGTGCTCCGGGCCACTGCCATGCCAACCGGGGAGTGTCAGGACGCGCATGCCACTGCCTCAGTCATTCTGCACGCGCTGCACCATCTCCCGGGCAAACTCGACAAAGGCCTTGCTGCCCTTGGCCGAGGCATCGAACACGACGCCAGGCAGGCCATAGCTGGGCGCTTCGGCCAGACGCACGTTGCGCGGGATCACGGTCTCGAACACCTTGTCGCCAAAGTGTTCCTTGAGCTGTTCGCTGACCTGCTGCTGCAGCGTGATGCGCGGATCGTACATCACGCGCAACAGGCCGATCACCTTGAGCTCCGGATTCAGGTTGGCGTGTACCTGGCGGATCGTGTTGACCAGGTCGGTCAGGCCTTCGAGCGCAAAGTATTCGCACTGCATCGGCACGATCACGCCATGGGCACAGCACAGGCCGTTCAGTGTCAGCAGCGACAGCGCCGGCGGGCAGTCGATCAAGATGAAATCGTAGTTCTTCTTGACCTTGGACAGCGCCAGTTTCAGGCGCTTTTCACGGCGGTCCTGCGTCACCAGTTCCACTTCGGCACCTGCCAGTTCACGGTTGGCACCCAGTACATCGTAGCCGACCTGCTCCGGACTGACCACGGCATCAGCCACCTTGCAGTCTTCCAGCAGCACGTCGTACACGCTGTGTTCGAGCTGGCGCTTGTCCACGTTCGACCCCATGGTGGCATTGCCCTGCGGGTCCAGGTCAATCAGCAGTACCCGCTGACCCAGTCGTGCCAGTCCAGCCGCCAGGTTGACGGTCGTGGTGGTCTTGCCTACTCCACCTTTCTGGTTGGCAATACAGAATATGCGGGCCATGGGGAATGCTCTTCCTTTGAATGCTGGGATGAGGGGATTGTACGGGTCAGCTGCCGCAGCCCGATGAAAGCTGCGTCATGCTGGTACGCTTCGCTGCGATTAAGCTGCAGTATTGTCGGCCTGCAACCGCATCCAGACGATGCAGCGCTCGGCATCAAGCTGCGGCACCTGCAGTTGTTCCACGTGAAACACGGCGATACCCTGCGGCAGCGCATCGATCTCCGGCTGCGGATGCTTGCCCTTGAGCGCCATCCAGCAACCATTGTCTGCCAGCGCCTGGCGCGACCAGGCAGTGAAATCGGCCAGCGTGGCAAAGGCACGGCTGCTGATCAGGTCGTAACGATCCTGCAGCTGCTCGACGCGGGCATGGATGGATTTCAGATTCGGCAGGCGCAGCTGGGTCGCGGCGGTCTGGATGAAGGCAGCCTTCTTGCCGACAGTGTCCACGCAATGCACCTGCAGCTTCGGGCAACAGATGGCAAACACCACGCCCGGCAGGCCACCACCGGAACCGACATCCAGCAAGCTGCTGGCTGCATACTGCTGATGATATGCCAGCAAGGACGGTACGGCGGCCAGGCTGTCCAGCAGGTGGTGCGTCAGCATTTGCTGCGGATCGCGTACTGCCGTCAGGTTGTAGACGCGGTTCCATTTTTGCAGCAGCTCCAGATAGGCCAGCAGCTGGCTCACCTGTTCATCGCTCAAGGGCAGGGACAGCGCTGCCAGACCCTGGCGCAGCTCGGCTTCCATGCTCATGCCCGATCCTCCTGCTGTTCCGGCAGTTGCCGGGATTTTTTCAGATGGATCAGCAACAGCGAAATCGCCGCCGGGGTCACGCCACTGATGCGCGAGGCTTGGCCCAAGGTAGCCGGCTTGTGCTGGTTCAGCTTCTGGCGCACCTCGAAGCTCAGAGCCGGCACCTGCATGTAGTCGTAATCCCGTGGCAACGCCAGATGCTCGTAGTAGGCAGCGCGCTCCACCTCGGTCTTCTGGCGATCGATATACCCGGCGTACTTGATGCCGATCTCGACCTGCTCGATGATGGCGGCCTGGTCATCCGCTGCCGCTGTTTCACGTGAAACAGGCAGCTCGGGATGGGCGTACTTGCCGCCATCCAGCGACATCAGGCTGGCATAAGTCACTTCAGGTCGTCGCAACAGGTCGGCCAGGTTGTATTCATGGTCGATCGCCTTGCCCAGCACGCGCACCGCTTCTTCTGCCGGCAAGGTCTTCGGGTTGACCCAGGTCGACTTGAGGCGCTCTGTTTCACGTGAAACAGCATCGCGCTTGCGGTTGAAGGCATCCCAGCGGGCATCGTCCACCAGGCCCAGTTCACGGCCTGTTTCGGTCAGGCGCATGTCGGCATTGTCTTCACGCAACTGCAGGCGGAATTCGGCACGGCTGGTGAACATGCGATAGGGTTCGGTCACGCCCTTGGTGATCAGGTCATCAACCAGCACACCGAGATAGGCCTGGTCACGACCCGGCAACCAGGCCGGCTTGCCCAGGCATTGCAGCGCGGCGTTGCAGCCGGCGAACAGGCCTTGTGCCGCTGCCTCTTCATAACCGGTGGTGCCGTTGATCTGGCCGGCAAAGAACAGGCCGTTGATCTGCTGCGTCTCGAAGCTGGCCTTGAGGCTGCGCGGATCGAAGTAGTCGTATTCGATGGCGTAGCCAGGACGCAGGATGTGCGCATTTTCCAGGCCCGGCATGGAACGCACCAGCGCGTACTGGATATCGAAAGGCAGGCTGGTGGAGATACCGTTGGGGTAGATCTCGTGCGTATCCAGGCCTTCCGGTTCCAGGAAGATCTGGTGGCTGTCCTTGTCGGCAAAGCGGTTGATCTTGTCTTCCACGCTCGGGCAGTAGCGCGGGCCAACCCCTTCGATCTTGCCGGTGAACATCGGGCTGCGGTCAAAACCACTGCGGATGATGTCGTGCGTGCGCGCATTGGTATGCGTGATCCAGCACGGCACCTGGCGCGGGTGCATGGCGACCGAGCCCATATAGCTGAACACCGGCAGCTGCGGATTCAGGCCACCTGGCATGCCATCACCCGGCTGTGCCTCGAGCTTGCTGTAATCGATGCTGCGGCCATCCAGGCGCGGCGGCGTGCCGGTCTTGAGGCGACCTTGCGGCAGCTGCAGCTCCTTGAGGCGCGCCGACAGCGACACCGCCGGCGGATCACCGGCACGGCCGGCCTGGTAGTTGTTCAGGCCCACGTGGATGCGGCCATCCAGGAAGGTACCAGCCGTCAGCACCACGGTACGACCGCGGAACTGGATGCCGACTTCAGTCACGGCACCGGTGACGCGATCACCTTCCACCATCAGGTCGGTCACGGCCTGCTGGAACAGCGAGAGATTGGGCTGGTTTTCCAGCACGCGGCGGATGGCCGCCTTGTACAGTGCACGATCCGCCTGGGCACGCGTGGCTCGCACGGCCGGGCCCTTGCTGGAATTGAGCGTGCGGAACTGGATACCGGCTTCGTCCGTGGCCAGTGCCATGGCGCCGCCGAGGGCATCCACTTCCTTGACCAGATGGCCCTTGCCGATACCGCCGATACTGGGGTTGCAGCTCATGGCACCCAGGGTATCGATGTTGTGCGTGAGCAGCAGGGTCTGGCAACCCATGCGGGCCGCAGCCAGCGCCGCTTCGGTGCCGGCATGGCCGCCACCGACCACGATGACGTCGAATTCCTGTGGATAAATCATGTATAACCGCTTGACAAGGACTGGACAAAAAAGCACGCCAACGCACCGGACCGGGTTGCCGGAGAGGGGACGTGCCTGGAAAAAAAGCTTCCGGGACGCCATTTTAGCGGCTGGGGCTGATCCTGTCTGCACACCGACTGTTCACTCTGGAACTCCGATGACCAATCAACAACCTGCGATAGCCTGCCGGCCTGGCTGTGCTGCCTGCTGCATCGCGCCCAGCATCAGCAGCCCGATTCCGGATCCGCAGGGTGGTCCGGCCAGGCCCAAACCGGCTGGCATTCCCTGTGGACAACTGGATGAACAACTGCGCTGCCGCCTGTTTGGCCAACCCGGCAGACCGGCCGTCTGCAGCCAATTGGCCCCGGCTGTGGATATGTGCGGCAGCGATCCCGATCCGGCGCGCGCCCGGGTCCATGCCATGCAGTTTCTCGACCAACTGGAGCGACTTACTGCCCCATCCTGGGCACGTCAAGGTACAACCCTGTAGACAAGTTTTGCATAAGCAGGGACTTATCCACAGATTCCGGATCGGGGTGACAATTGTTGTCGGTGACTCCACAGCCCGGATACGCGATCATGCACCTGTTGTGGCAAAGGCCAAGCTATTGAATCAGAAAGCAAAAAAGTGCTTATCCACAGGAACCGTCTGCCCTCTATTACTACTACTACTTATATATATAAGATTCTTTAAAAGACAGGGGACAAGTTCGCCCTGAACAAAAAGACGCCACGCCATGTTCTCCGTACCTGTTCCAACCATCCCCATCGACGTAAAGACCGTGTTCTTTGCGTTCGAAGTCATTGCGACCTTTGCCTTTGCCTTGTCGGGCCTGTTCGTCGCGCGTGACAACAAGCTTGATGCCGTCGGCACCTTCATCGCCACCTTTCTGGCAGCCTTTGGTGGTGGAACCCTGCGCGACATCATGCTGATGCAGCGTCCGTTCTACTGGGTCACGCAAAGCGAACTGCTTTGGGGCATCCTGTTCATGTCGGTGCTGTCCAGCGTGACGCTGAAAGTCACGAAACTGCTGTCGAACCGCATCATCATGGTGGCTGATGCCATCGGCCTGGGCATCTTCAGTGCCACCGGTACGCACCTGGCCCTGCTGATGGGCTGGCCACCCATGCCTTGCGTGATGATTGGCGTGATCACCGCCACCTTTGGTGGCCTGCTGCGTGATGTCGTCTGCAACCAGAAGCCAATGCTGATGAGCGATCCCTCGCCTTATGCCAGCGTGGCCTTTGTCGGCAACTGGCTGCTGCTGGGCCTGATCCATCTGAACTGGATGAATACCTTCTGGAACATCGTGGTGGCAGCCAGCGTGATTGCCGGTGGTCGCCTGCTGCTGGCCTTCTTTGGTGTCAAGCTGCCGCAGCTGGATGGCCACTGACCCGGTCTGATCCTGGCTTGCAACGCCTCCGGCAGGCCGCTGGAGGCGTTTTTTCATGCTGATGCTGGCATGGATGGCCTGACAGGCCAAAAAACGCGCCAGGGAGCTGGAAAGGCTGCAAGCAGCTTTCAGGCTGTCTGCTCTGGCCGAAATCCACTGATTTGCCTGTTTATTAGGCAATTTCAGATGTTATATTGATGGATATATTAAGAGAGACCCACCATGTTTTTTGATCTGACCCAGGCGGATGCCCCGCTGGCTCCGCGCCATGTCTACCAGCTGCTGGTTGGTGGCATCGTTCCTCGCCCGATTGCCTGGATCAGCACGCGCAGTGCTGCCGGCATCGCCAACCTGGCACCGTACTCCTTCTTCAACGTGGCCAGCGTGAATCCGCCAGTGCTGTGCGTCACCCAGGTGAATCCGCCCAACGCAAGCGAAGCACGACCGCACAAGGACACGCTGAGCAATCTGCTCGAAACCCGGGAATGCGTGGTGCAGATTGCAGCCTCTTCGCAGTTGCAGGTGCTGAATACGTCGGCTGGCCTGTATCCACCAGACGTTGACGAATTTGAATTGGCTGGATTGCAGCCTGTGCCGAGTCAGCTGGTCGATGTGCCAGCGGTGGCTGATGCGCCGGTGCGCTACGAATGCCGCTTGCGCGAGGTGCTGCCGATTTCGACGCTGCACATGGGAGGCACCATGATGCTGCTCGATGTGATCGGCATTGAAGTCCATGACAGCGTGGCCAGCGAACAGGGTATTGATCCGACAAAGCATGATGCGCTCGGCAAGCTGGGTGGCGATGGCTATAGCACCACGCGCGAACAGCAGTACCTGTCGCGCCCGGTGGTCAAGGCCTGAACACCAGGTTCATGTTCCACGTGAAACACCATGCTGGCAAGGCCGACAAATCAGCCGGCTTGACATTGACATGCTGGCAAGGTGCATCATGTGTCCATGGCTGCTGCATCGGGTAGTGGCCACACACTGAAAGGAAGAACCATGTCCCAGATCCAGCGTTTCCAGGTTACCGGCATGACTTGCGGCCACTGCGAAAAAGCCGTGACCCAGGCGATCCAGCAGGTGGATGCCGCGGCACAAGTGCGCATTGACCGCGCTGCCAATCTTGTGGAAGTCGAGTCCGGTGCCGATGCGGCTGCGCTGCGTGCTGCCATCATCGAGGAAGGTTACGAGACCGAGATCCTGAATGGCTGACCAGCCCTTGCCGGATACCGTGCAGTGGCCCGTGCATATCAGCACGGCCACGCGCCTGTCCGGCTTGTCGGCGCGCATGATCCGACACTATGAATCGCTGGGACTGTTGCCCGGCATTGCGCGCAGCGAGAGCGGCTACCGGCTGTACGACGAGAACGATATCCACACGCTGCGTTTTATCCAGCGCGGGCGCAGTCTGGGTTTTGGCATGGAGCAGCTGACCGAGCTGCTCGGCCTGTGGCGTGACCAGGGACGCAGCAGCGCCCAGGTGCGGCAACTGGCACAACGCCATGCAGATGCCTTGGCACAGCGCATTGCCGATATGCAGGCGATGCAGGACACGCTGCGCACGCTGATCCATGCCTGCCATGGCGATGCGCGCCCCGAATGCCCGATCCTGGATTCGCTGGCAGACTATGGCGCTAACGATTGCAGACAGGCTTGCGGAGCGTGACCGATGGCACGGATGGCAGGTTTGGTTACAAAACTTCAGGCCTGATAACGCATGGCCATGCCATTCCGGGCAATACTGCAAGGTATGCGGAGCGCCACGGTGGTGACCGCGCAAGTGTCCAAGGACAAGGAAAGATATGACTATCAGCAAGATGATCAGCAAGACAGCCATGGCGATTGCCCTGACCGCCGGTGTCGGCCTGGCCGGCGTGGCACACGCTCAGCAGGGCGCTGCGCCCATGCAGCAGGCCAAGGCTGCGCTGAAGATCACCGCTGCCCAGGAAGGTGCCTGGAACAGCTTCATGAGCACCTACGGCCAGGACTTCCGCCCGAGCGCCACGCCGTCTGCCAAGCAGTTCAACGCCATGAACACGACGCAGCGCATCGCCTTCCTGAAGCAGCGCATGAGCGAGGAAAGCGCCTTCATGAATCGCCGCTATGACGCCAACCTGGCGCTGTATAACGCGCTCGACGCCAACCAGAAGAAGGTGTTTGATGACATGACGGCCCAGCCCGAGCCGCAGCCGCGCAAGGCACCTGCCAAGAAGAAGTAAGCAGCCGCTGCCCTTCACCCAGTCAATGGCCTGCATCAGCAGGCCATTGCTGTTTCTGGCGGCTGCAACAGGCCGGGAGTGCCGACAACGCCATCATGGTCATGAAGGGCTGGATTACACTAGCGGCACGGTTTTCGGGCGCTCGACGCCCTTGCAGCACGAGATGGGAGTACACGGCATGTTTGGATACAACGAAGAGCAGATCGCCTGGTTTGGCCTTACGTTTGGCGTGGGTGCCTTCATGCTGTACATGGTGTTCATCATTGCGCAACTGGCCTGGGAGTCCAAGGCCGGCAAGACCGGCACCTTCTGGCTGTTCCTGGCGCTGGGCCTGGGTTTCACCGGCTTTGTCGCCAAGCTCCTGATCGAGTACATCATCGAAAAGGGCCAGATCCTGTAAGGCGCATGCCGCCGCCGGTGCGTGCAGCATGCGTAGCCCGCACGCCGATTATTTCTTGTGCATCTGGGCTTCGGCGTCCAGAACGTCGCCGTCGGTAAACAGGAATTCACGCAGGTACTCGTCAAACTTGGGGTCCTGACGGCGGATCCACTCCAGCGTCATGGCGGCGTGTTCCTTCTCCTCGTCCCGGTTGTGCTCCAGGATCTTCTTCAGCCCCTGATCCTTGCAGGCATCGGCGCGCTGGTTGTACCAGTCCACGGCTTCCAGCTCTTCCATCAGGGACACGATGGCGCGGTGCATGTCGCGCGTGGCGTCGGTCAGTTCGTTGATTGGCTCGTGATAACCTTCGTTAGACATGTAGCCTCCTTTGGCAGTTGGCCCACGACAGTGTGGAAAACCCACTATAGCCCGGTTATGTTGCAGCGCATGTCAGCATTAACCGCATGCTGGCCGACCCATCAGCGCCGGATGGAGCGCAGCCGGCGCAGCTGCTGGTCGTGCAGGCCGGACAGCAGCAACAAGGCGCAGATACCGCCCAGCAGGGCAAATGCCATGTCGGACTGGGTATCCCACGGATCACCCTGGGTACCGAGAAAGGCCTCGGCCGATTCGCCACTCAGCAGTGCCACCCACCACTCCAGCAGTTCGTAAAAGGAGCTGATGAACATCACCACGCAGACGAGCAGGAAGGCGCGCAGTTTCGGTCCTTGTACATGGTCACCGCGCAGCAGGATCTCGCGCGCGATCATGGCCGGCACAAAACCTTGCACGAAGTGGCCGATCTTGTCATAGGGGTTGCGCATGGTGCCAAGCCAGTCCTGCAGCCAGAAGCCGAATGGCGTCTTGGCGTAAGTGTAGATGCCACCATAGATCAGGATCACGCAGTGCAGGAAGATCAGCCCGTAGAGCAGGCTGGTGAGCGGATAGCGCCGGTGCGTGGCCCAGAGCAGTGGCAGCGCGATCATCACCGGCAGGGTTTCGAGCAGCCAGGTCATGCGGTCGCCGGTCAGCCACCAGGAAATGGCGAGAATCAGCAGCATGGCCAGTGAGGCCAGCATCAGGGCCGGCTGACGCGGATCAGAAGGGCTGGTGGACGACATGGTTGCAGGAACTCCAGATAATGGGTGCATGGCGCTGATCAGGCGCGTCGATTTTTTCCACGATACCACTGCCATGCCCCATCTCATCTTTTTGTGCGGACACGCCGGTACCGGCAAGACCACGCTGGCCAAGCGGCTGGTACGTGAACTCAATGACCGCAGCGAGGATTCCTATTGCATGCTGGACAAGGACACCTTGTACGGCAATTTCAGCTCGGCCGTGATGGGCGTGCTGACGGGCAACCCGAACGACCGCGACAGCCCAGTCTATCTGGACAACCTGCGCAATCCGGAATATGCGGGCCTGCTGGATACGGCGCGCGACAACCTGGAGCTGGGTACACATGTGCTGGTGGTGGCGCCGCTGTCGCGCGAGATCAAGGCGCACCAGCTGATCGATCGCGACTGGTTGCGCGTCGGGCCGGAGGTGCAGATCACCGTGGTCTGGGTGCATCTGCAGGAAGCCGAGGCGCGTCGACGTATCGAGCTGCGCGGCAACCCGAACGACGAATGGAAGCTGCAGCACTGGGATCAGTACCGCACGCGGCTGTTCCAGCCGAATCCGGATGAGTACCCGGAGCTGTTCCAGTTCGACAACACGCAGGATGACGGTACGCGCTACCGTGAACTGCTGGAAATGTTGCTGCTGGTGGAACAGCAGGGCCGCACGTCCTAGCGTATTGCAATCGTTGCAAGTGCATCCATGTACGAAGACAAAGGAGAATTGTTCATGAGCACAGACACCACGATCCAGACCCCGCGCCAGTTGGAGCATATTGTGGCCGGCCAGCCCACTTCCGATGGTGCCGGCGTGCAGTTGACGCGCGTGATTGCACAGGAGCTGCAACAGCGGCTGGATCCGTTCCTGATGATGGACCAGTTTGGCAGCGACAACCCGGATGACTACATCGCCGGTTTTCCGAACCACCCACACCGGGGATTCGAGACCATCACCTACATGATTGCCGGCCGCATGAAGCACAACGACAGTGGCGGGAACGAAGGCATACTGGAAAACGGCGGCGTGCAGTGGATGACGGCCGGCAGCGGCGTGATCCACTCCGAGCTGCCGCAACAGGAAGAAGGCACGATGGAAGGCTTTCAGCTCTGGCTGAACCTGCCGGCCAGCGACAAGATGTGTGCGCGGTACCAGGACTTCCAGGCGGATGACCTGCCGCAGCTGACCACGCCCGAAGGCGTGAAAGTGATCGTGATTGCCGGTGAAAGCCATGGTGCGGCCAGCACGGTGCAGCGCCCGGTGACGCAGCCGATGTATCTGGACTTGCACATGCCGGCCGGCAGCCGCTTTGAGCAGCCGATTCCGGAAGGCCACCATGCCTTTGTCTATGTCTACCGTGGCAAGGTACTGGTAGGCGGCCAGGCCGTGGGCACGCAGCGTCTGGGCATCCTGGCGCAGACACCGGGATCGGATGGCGTGGTGCTGGAGACCAGCGTGGACAGCAAGGTGCTGCTGATTGCCGGCAAGCCGCTGCACGAGCCTATCGTGCAGTACGGTCCGTTCGTGATGAACACGCAGGAGCAGATCTTCCAGGCGTTGCGCGACATGCAGAGCGGCAAGCTGGTGCAGCAGCCGGCCTGAATGGGTAAAAAAAACGGCTGCTTCCTGAGGAGCAGCCGGTTAGCCAAAGACGCCTGCCACAATCGTGCGCAGGCGTTTTTTGTCAGGCCAGTTCCTGCCCTTTCGTTTCCTTGCCCAGCAGCAGCACCGCCAGCGCACCGATACTGATCGATACCGCAAACAGCGTGAAGATGGCGCTGGTGTTCCAGCCGGCGCCGCCGAGCATGGGGATCATCAGCGGGCCGAGGATGCCACCGACGCGGCCAATGGCGGCTGCGGTGCCGACGCCGCTGCCACGGATGGCGGTGGGGTAGTTCTCGGGCGTGTAGGCGTACAGGCCGCCCCAGGCACCGAGGTTGAAGAAGGACAGCAGCACGCCGTAGAGCAGCAGCGTGCTTTCGGTGCTGGCATTGCCAAAGGCCCAGGCACTGGCGGCGGTGCCGAGCAGATAGACCACCAGCACGAACTTGCGGCCGGCACGCTCGATCAGCCAGGCCGCGGTGAAATAGCCGGGCAGCTGTGCCAGCGTCATGATCAGCACGTATTCGAAGCTCTTGATCAGGGTGTAGCCCTTGCCCACCATCACGCTGGGCAGCCAGAGGAACATGCCGTAGTAGGAGAACACCACCATGAACCACAGCACCCACAGCATCAGCGTGTTGCGGCGGTAGGGAGCCGACCAGAGCAGCGCCAGGCGCTGCGTCCAGGGCGGCACGCTGGCGCGTTCCAGCATCGGTTCGTCCTGCGGCAGGCTGCGGCGCAGGTAGAGCGCGTACAGTGCCGGCAGCGCGCCCAGCAGCATGGCCACGCGCCAGCCGGTATCGGGCTCGAACTGCGGGATCACGAAATAGGCGATCAGTGCGGCCAGCAGCCAGCCGGCGGCCCAGAAGCTTTCCAGCAGCACCACGACGCGGCCACGCTCATGCGTGGGTACGCGCTCGGACACATAGGTGGATGCCACCGGCAGCTCGCCGCCCAGGCCGGCGCCAATCAGGAAGCGTAGCAGCATCAGCACCACCAGGCTGGTGGCCAAGGCGCTCAGGCCGCTGGCCAGCGAGAACAGCAGCAGCGTGATGATGAAGACGCGGCGGCGGCCAATGCGGTCGGCCCAGATGCCGAATACCAGCGCCCCCACGGCCATGCCGATCGAGTTGATGCTGCCAAGCCAGCCCATTTGCGCCGGCGTCAGGTCCCAGCTCAGCTTGAGTGCGGCCAGAACAAAGGACAGCAGGCCCACATCCATGGCGTCGAATAGCCAGGCCGTGCCCGAGGTGAACAACAGGCGGTTGCGGGAAGCGGGAGGGGTGGGGGTGTTGGAGGCTTGCATGCAGCCGATTCTGCCGCATCTGGCGCCTGCTGCGCCATAGCCGTGAGCCGGGCAGGGTCAGCGGCTGTTGCCGCGTGGGCGCAGCACCATCTGGCGATCCTGGATCAGCAGGTCAAACTGCGACAGAAAGCTCTGGCCGAGCAGGCCGAAATCGTCATTGTCCATGATCAGGCCGATGCCGACTTCGGTGCGGCTGTGGCTGAGGCCGCCGGCCAGTACCGGCACGTCGCGCAGCACGCGGCCTGGGCGCTCGCCGTTGGCGGTCTGGAAGATCGCCCTGGCACCGCCTTGCAGGCCGGCGCGGTCGGCGAAGGCATCGCTGACCACCACCATGCTGGCACCGGTATCGACCATGAAGCGCAGCGGCTCGCCGTTGATCTCGCCCTTGACGTAGAAATGGCCGTCCGGGCTGCGCGGGATCACCAGCTCGCCGACGCTGTTGGTATAGGACTGGTAGCGATCCTGTTGCCGCTGCTCCTGGAGCTGGAACACGTAGTAGAGCCCGGCACCGAGCAGCAGCCAGAACAGCAGGATCCAGACCGTGCCGAGGCGGGCAGTGCGGGCGACGGAGGGCGGCGGCATACAGGCGTGAAGGCCCGGATCAGGCCTTTTTCAGGAATTCGGACTTGAGCATGATGCTGCCATGCTCGGTCTTGCAGTCCACATCGTGGCCACCGCCGCCATCGGCAATGCGGATGCTCTTGATCTTGGTACCTTTCTTGAGCACCAGCGAGCTGCCCTTGACCTTCAGGTCCTTCACCAGGATCACGGCATCGCCATCGGCCAGCGGTGTGCCGTTGGCGTCGCGAATCACGTCGGCGGCTTCTGCGCTGTCGGCCTCATCGGCCTGCATCGGCCATTCATGGCCGCAATCGGGGCAGAAGTAGCTGATGGTATCGGTATAGGTATGGGACTGGCCGCACTGCGGACAGTCGGGGTAGGTACTGTCAGTCATGGCCGGATTGTCGCCGCGCCTGGGGGAAAGTCAAGCGCGGCGACAGGGCGGGGAACCGCAGCGGTCAGGCCACCGGCACCGGGATGCGCGGCTGCACGCAGAGCGCCTGGTTCAGCGCCTTGATGGCCGGCTTGTAGTCGTCGCGATCGACGATGAACTGCATGTTGACCTGGCGCAGCGTCTGCGAGATGGCGTTGACGTTGACGTTGGCATCGGCCAGCGCCTGCGCGGCACGCGCCAGCACGCCCGGAATCGCGATATTGGAGCCGATCACGCAGGCGATGGCGCTGGGCTTGACCGTGACCACCTGGAAGCGGCCCTGCAGCTCCTCGATCAGTTCCGGCGTGACGCACTTGTCCCACATCAGGTGGGCGATGGAGTTGGCGTTAGTGGCCTTGACCATGTAGGAGATCTTGTGGCGGCGCAGGATTTCCAGCACGCTGAGGTCGAAGCCGACTTCACCGACCATGTCGGGCTCGTGGATCTCGATCAGGGTGACCTTGTCGCTGCCGGTGATGATCTCGACGCGGGCGCGTTCGCCGACGTAGTCCTTGGTGATCAGGGTGCCGGGGTGGTCCGGTTCGAAGGTGTTCTTCAGGCGGATCGGGATACCGGCGTGCTCCATCGGCTTGGAGGCCTTGGGGTGGATCGCTTCCATGCCGACATCGGCCAGCTGGTCGGCCACGTCGTAGTTGGTAGCGCCGACGATGACGGCGTTTTCCAGGCCGACGATGTTGGGGTCGGCGGAGGACAGGTGGAATTCCTTGTGGATCACGGCCTCGTCGGGCTTGATCTCGACGGCGATCTTGCTGAAGGTGACTTCGGAATAGCCGCGGTCAAACTCGCGCATGATGCCTTCCGTGCCCTTGGTGTAGCCGGTGGCGACGATCACGCTGTTGGCCACATCCACGCCCTTGAAGCTGTGGTGGATGCGCTCGTCAATGGTCCAGGCCTCGTGATCGTCAAAACCGGCCAGGTCCATCAGCACGGCGGGTACGCCATTGGCCTTGAGGATCTCGACCGAGTTGAAGGCGCTGTGCGATTCGCCGATGGAAGCGAGGATCTCGCGTGCTGCCAGCAGCACGTTGTCGCGGTTCAGGTAGCCACTGGCCAGCACGCGGTGCAGCGCCTGCAGGTGGTCACGCGCCTGGCCGATGCGCTGGTCGACGAAGGCATCGGCAACGTCGAGCGGCAGGCCGATATCGGCAAAGCCGGCGTTGATCTGCTTCAGGCTGGCGCCCAGGTTAGCCAGCGCGCCAGCGTAATCCTTGTTGTGCGCGAACAGGGCGTAGATGCCGGGCTCGCCGGTCTTCTTGTGTTCCAGCAGCTGGTTGGTGACGCCGGAGTAGGCAGACACCACGTAGATGCGACCGTAGATGCGGGACTTGTCGTACAGCATGATGTGACGCAGCACATCGCCAAAGGCCGTCATCGACGTTCCACCAATTTTTTCAACCGAAATCATGCTTTCCTCTTGTGCGTGTCGCCTGTATGGGGCCATACCGGGCTGGTTCGATCCATTCTAGCTAACCCGTTATTTTCACGTGATTTTGCTGCCGTTGACAGGGGGAATGGCGAAAAAACAGGCAGATATCGGCGGCAATGTGGGTGAACGATCGTTCGTAAACAGGGTGGGCGACCTACAATGGAGGGATTACTGTCATTCCTGTTTCATATTGCCATGCACCAAGTCACCATCAGCGGCACCGGTTTGTGGGTTGCCCCCCAGGTCATCAGCAACGCAGAGCTGGTGGAGTCGTACAACGCCTATGCCGAGCAGTTCAACCAGCAGAATGCGGCGCGCATCGAGGCTGGCGAAGTGGCGGCGATGCCGCCATCCAGCGAGGAATTCATTCTCAAGGCATCGGGCATTCGCCAGCGTTACGTGATCGACAAGGCCGGCGTGCTGGATCCGCAGCGCATGCGCCCCAAGCTGACGCCGCGCCCGGATGAGCAGATCTCGCTGATGGCCGAGATTGCCGTGGAAGCTGCGCAGCAGGCGCTGCAGAATGCCGGCGTGGCAGGCAGCGAGATCGAGATGGTGATTTGTGCCGCCTCCAACATGCAGCGCCAGTACCCGGCGATGGCGGTGGAAATCCAGCATGCGCTGGGCGCACAGGGCTATGGCTTTGACATGAACGTGGCCTGCTCTTCTGCCACTTTCGGTCTGGAGCAGGCCATCAATGCGATCAAGACCGGCCAGGTGAAGAAGGCGCTGGTGGTGAATCCGGAGATCACCTCGGCGCACCACTGCTGGACCGACCGTGACTGCCACTTCATCTTTGGTGATGTGTGCACGGCGGTGGTGCTGGAGCGCAGCGAAGAGGCCCGCTCTGCCAACCGCTGGGAGGTGCTGGGCACGCGAGCGGCAACGCAGTTCTCCAACCATATCCGCAACAACGCCGGTTTCATGAGCCGTTCGGAAGACCGCAATCCGGAAGACCGCGATCAGGTTTTCCGCCAGGAAGGTCGCAAGGTGTTCAAGGAAGTCTGCCCGATGGCCGCCGAGCACATCAGCGCGCAGCTGCAGTCGCTGGGGCTGGACGCTGCCGGCGTGCGCCGCTTCTGGCTGCACCAGGCCAACCTGAGCATGAACCAGCTGATCGGCAAGCGCCTGCTGGGCCATGAACCGGGTTTTGACGAAGCACCGGTGATTCTGGACGAGTTTGCCAACACCGCATCGGCCGGTTCCATCATCGCCTTCCATCGCCACAGCGAAGACCTGCAGGCGGGCGATCTGGGCGTGATCTGCTCGTTTGGAGCCGGATATTCGATTGGCAGCGTGGTGGTGCGCAAGACCTGATTGCGTCGATCCAGTCCTACACGTGACAGCGGTATCGGCTGATGCGGCCAGCCAGCCGGCACGCTTACAGTGAAGTCATGGCGATTCGCACAGGAAGCAGACACAGCGTCTGCGCTGCGGATGGCTCAAGTGGGAAACCAAGGAGAACACCATGCTTCACTACGCTGTCGTCTTTTTCGTGATCGCCATCATCGCCGCCGTACTGGGCTTTGGCGGTATCGCTTCCGGCGCTGCCGGCATTGCCAAGATCCTGTTTGTGGTCTTCCTGATCCTGGCGGTGGTGTCGCTGCTGTTCAAGCGTCGATGACGCAGGGATGAAGCCTGATGCGTGACGTCAGGATGGACCGGAAAACGGCTGTTGCCTTGGGGCGGCAGCCGTTTTTTGTTGTGCCAAATGCGAGGCATCGGGTGCGCGGTGCGCACTTGCGGGATTGGCAACGGAGGGGCGACACGTGAGAAGCAGACCCTCCCTAAGAGCGGAATTTTGGAGGCTGTGCACGAAACAGCTTCGGATCTACATCGCTTGGGGTTCATCGACAAACCCAAACAGCAGAAGCTGGATGCGCTGTGCATGGAACCCATCCCACCTTATGACAGCGAACGCATTCGCGCACTGCGCGAGCATCTGAAGCTCAGCCAAATGGTGCTTGCTTCCGTGCTCAATACAGCCCTTTCACGGTGCGGAAATGGGAGATTGGTGAGAAGCAGCCGAGCGGGCCTTCGCTCAAGTTGCTGAGCTTGCCGGAGCGCAAGGGATTGGAAGCTGTTCTCTGCTACTCCCTCATCGAGCGATTCGCGAATGGAAGACCTTCGTATCACTTCGGTCGTCCAGTAGGTAGTCGATGCCGCCTGTCAGGAAGTAGCGATGGGTGACATCGCAACCCGAAGCATCCGCGCAGTCGAAGCTGAGTTCGCGGTCATGAAAGGCTCGGTTGCGGCCTAGCTCTTTGACAAATGCCTCCGAGCTCGTTATTTCCAGTCGGGTCATCATGACCTCGAGTCTTCGCGCTACATCAAAGCGATGCTCCACATCTCCGTTTCGGTCTCGGACCTCCGAGCAATACACATGTACCGAGTCAAGTGCAGCCCCGTGAGCCTTCAGGAACTGAAGCAAGTCCTGAACGCGCAGCTGATTTGCCCGCGTCCCACAGTAAGGGTCTCGGATGGTCAGGCGCTTGATGTGAAGTCCTGCCACATCGCGGAAGATGTCAACCAAGTCCCGCTGTTGACCAACATCGAGCTCCCACATCGACATGCTGGGCCCTTCGGCGAACAGGTCGATCGGGAGTTCAGTGGCACCTTTGAGCGCGCCCTCCAATTTTTCCCGTACGGCAGAATCCGCCGCGCCAAGCAATGCCGGAGCGTTCACAAGGCCCTGGAACACCGCTTGGACAGGAAAGGCCTGTTTGACGAGCGGAGCACCATCGTCCAGTGTCGCAAAGACCCGCGGCAAGTCAACGGCTGACCGTCCCAGGCTCGGCAGTTGAAGAACGGTGAGCTTGCCTTCCGCAACCCAAGGGTACAGGTGCCGGTAGAGCATCAGCACCGAGTACTCGGTGGGTTCTCGCTCGGGGTCGTTGGCGACATAGAGCTTGACCTTCTTGCCCGCCTGGAGCCAAGAGAGCACCTGATTGAGGTCAGCTTCGCTGTACCCCTCAACGCTGGTTAGGGAGGGCGCAACAACCGTGACCGAGGCGTAGGGCGCAAGCCGTTCGCTCAGTCCTGCCAAACTGGGTTTGGTCCAGGGCACGTAGTTGCCTGGACCGTCTGCCCCAACCTTGCCTTCAAGCAGGCTCTCAAGCCACGCAAGTGCGTCAAGCCGCTGGAAACTGTCCCAGTAGCGCTGATTGCTGTAGTCGCACAGGCAGGAGCGGCACGCAGAGTCGCAAGATGCGGGACACTCTAGGCGCTGGCGTGCTGCCTGCATCAAGGCTGGAAAGCTAAACTGAGGCTGCCCTAGGCGAGCACTGTATCCAGCACCGCCAGGAACTCCGTCGTAGAGCACCACCTCAACGATGCTGCCTGCGGTGCTGTACAGCCGGTAGGTCGAGCGCAGCTCACCTGGGTGTAGGTGAAGCAGGTCTGAAGCGCCTAGGCGACAGGCCTCCGCAACCGTTCTCGCAACCTGCTCTTGATACGGCCGCAGACTTACCGCCGCTTCGTCCGGCTCTGGTAGTGGCGCCAGGAACCGAAGCAGCCGAACGTCGGTGTTGAAGATGTGGGCGAAGTCCAGACCAATCCTGGATTGGACCTCGTTCTGACACTTCTGCCCAGTGGCCGGGTCCTGGTGGACCCACTTCTTGCTAGCGGCACCTGTGCCGGCCTTGCCTTTTACCTGTTTGGCAGCCTTCGCTTTCTTGAAGGGCTCACAGAAGTTGCAAAGCGAGCAGCGGTAGTAGCCTTCCCCGTGCGCGCCACGGTTGGCCACGAACAAGCTGCCCCGAAGACCGCCTCCTTCAGACCCTCTGGCCAGCAGCAGGGCCGTGTTAAGGAAGGGGAATTCCGTCGCCTCAAACTGGTCTGCACGAGGCGCCGCAATCAGCCTAGCTTCGTCTGCTGGTCTGACCCTGCGGCGACTGGAGCCAGGGTCTCGGCCCTTTGTGTTTGCTGCACTTGTGACGAAGCCTTTAGGCTCGATGTACATCCGCTTTCGTCGACCATAAGAAGAACCACAGTTGCTGCAGGAGCCAGGCAGGTCCTGCGGCGTGTCACCGACATCCACATGGAAGCACTCTGGGCAGGCCGCATACCAACGTGTTGGCATGAACGCCTTCGGGTACTTGGCCAAGCCTGCGCTTTCCCAGATTCGGCCGTTGGCGACGACCTCGGCGCCCGGAGCGTACTCGCTGATGCCGTAGCTGGCGTCCCGGCTCAGTGCCACCGCCGCCTGGCTCTGGAACTTGTTGAATCGACTTCCGTCTTGAACCTCCAGAGTCAAGGAATGCACCGGGAAGGAATACGTTGGGATGAGCCCACGGCGCGACAGCTCGTTAACCAGGAACTGGTCCATGTATTGCTCCCGCTGCTTCTTCCAGTAGTCCGCCTTCCCATACTCACTCGCGTCTGCGGCCTCCTTCATGCGTGCAATGTAGGCTGCGCATCGCTCGGCAACGTCCTCGGCAAATTCGCGGAAGCGGTCAACGATGGCGATGCGCAGGTAGGGGCCGCGTGCGGCCACAGAAGTAGCCAAATCCGGGGGCAGGCGGTCGCCAAGAACCTCAGCCTCTGAGAATGCTGCCTTCCCACCCTCGCTCTCGACCCAGGCGTGAAGCCTGTCGAAGAACGCTGCCTTGGCGTCCGGGCTCAAGACATCGCCGAAGAGGTGCTTCAGCGACGGTGCGTTGATGTCTTGCTTCGACACCGCATGACGCAGGAAGTGCGATAGGACCACGGAAATCTGGTGCCGAAGGAACAATTCAGAGTTCCCAAGATTGATGAATGGTGTGGCTGGCGACGACACCAGGTAAGACTTAAAGTCACGAAACACCGCCTGGTCATAGCTGCTGTTTCGGGCCACGGTGACGCAAAATGGAGCTGCCTGAGCGCGACGGCCTGCTCGGCCGGTACGTTGCTGGTAGTTGGCGATGCCCGGCGGGACATTGAGATTGACGACTGCTTCCAGGTCACCGAGGTCGACGCCCATCTCCATGGTCGTGGTGCAGCTCAGCAAGTTCAGTCGCCTCTCGGAGAACTCGCGCTCAATCTCCTCGCGAAGTTCCGTAGACAACGAAGCCGTATGTTCCCGTGCCCGCAGAGTCAGATGGTTCGTTTCCTCGTAGGACGCTAAGTAGTGGTTCTCGCGATGAAGGCGAATGCGCTCGTCGTCGCTAATGAGCACCACATCGCCGCGGCACCCGAAGCCTGAGCACTTCCCCTTGACGACGTGACGCTGAAACAACCCGCAGCTCGGACACTGGTAGACCGGCGTCTTCAGCCCACTCTTGATGCGGATGAGGTTTCCGTCCATACCGAAGCCCGGCGGGTACCTCTTCAAGAGCGTCGTCGGGGGTCGGATCACGGCCTCCCAAAAGTGGCGCAGGAAGAGGACTGCGGCATCTCGCCGAAGGCCAAGCTGCTCAATCAGATACCAAGAACGACGGTTGTGCCGCTTTGTCTTCTGACTCGGAAGCCACTTGAACCGAACGCCATCATCGCCAGCCTCGACGTCAAAGCTTCGATGCTGGTTGTAGTCACCCCAGACCGCACTGTCGTTCATCGACACGTCGTGCAACTGAGCGAGCGCGCGCTCGCGCCTAATGGTCTCCAGGAGGAAGTGGCACAGTGCCCCGATGGTCTCAGGGTCGTTCGCCAGGTCCTGCGGCCAATGTTGCTTGACCTTCTGGTACAGCAGCTTCAGGCGCGCATCGTCGTAGGTAACGTAGGCGACGCCAAGGCTTTCCAGGGAATTGCGTCGCCCGCTTGGCGTGCAGAACTCGTATCCAAGTGCGCCTTGTAACAGTTGCGCGATCTCTTGCTTGTCAGTGCAAATATCGCCGGCTTCGTTGAGCAGCAACGGTTGCCCACCATCGCGTCGCCAGAGGTCGTAGACCCGCTCCGCAAGCTGAGGAAAGGTTATCGGTGTGCTTGCTTCTGCAAGGACCTGTCGAACAGCCGCGCGCAATGCGAGGTTGGAAGACGTCCGCTCGAAGTATGGCGCGAAGAACGCCGCGTCCTGACGGTTGTCGGAGAACGTGAGGAGGCTTCGCCCAAAAGATGGACGCGGGTCTGAGTTGTCGATGAGACCCGCTGGCAGCGCTTCAAGCACACGCTGCGTCACCACCGCGCCTAGTGCCTCGTTACCAGGATGCATGCGCGTGACAACCTCGGCATCGGCGCCTGTCGAACGGCCACCGCAGGCAGGACATCGCTTTACGTAGAGCGCCCGTTCAAGGTCGTCTTTCTCCGTTCGAACCGGATACAGCGGCACAGCTTCGTCTGATGCGACAATCTCGCCAGTCTTGAGCTCGACAAAGACTCGCTCGGAGATGGCGGTGTCGCCCTCCTCACGACCTTCTACCTCGTCTTCCTCATCTTCCGTTCCACCAATGGGCATCCCGAGCCAGAAAACCATACGCTCTGCATTCGCCTCGGATGAGTCCGGGCGTCGCGTATGAATGTGCCTCCCATTCTTCCACCCTTCCAGGAAGGGCTGACCGCACTTGCGACAGGTCAAGACGGGGAAGTAGTGACCCTCCTCGTCTGAGTAGCTCCGGCCGACCCGAACACGCGCCCAACCCTCATTGTTCGCAGTGAACCGCCCCGGGTTTCGAGGAGGCTGGTTGGTTTAAGTGGACACCTCTGCCAAGGTGTTGCTGTCGGCAAGTTGCCTCCAGTAGTTTGCCTCAGCTTCTGCCGGCGGGATACCCCCGATCGGCGTGAGCAGTCGGACGTGGTTGAACCAGTGCACCCATTGCAGGGTCGCCAGTTCCACGGCTTCCCTGGTCTTCCAGGGGCCCCGGCGATGAATCAGTTCGGCCTTGTATAGCCCGTTGATGGTCTCGGCCAGCGCGTTGTCGTAGCTGTCGCCTTTGCTTCCCACTGATGGCTGGATACCTGCCAGGCCCAGCCGCTCGGTGTAACGGATGCTGACGTACTGGCTGCCCCTGTCGCTGTGGTGCGTCAAGGCATGCGCTGCTGGCTGGCGCTCATACAGGGCCTGTTCCAGCGCATCGAGCACAAAGTCCGTGTGCATGCTGCGGCTGACACGCCAGCCCACGATGCGCCGGGCGTACACATCCACCACGAAGGCCACGTACAGCCAGCCCTGCCAGGTGCTGACGTACGTGAAGTCCGACACCCACAGCTCGTTGGGCCGGCTGGCCTTAAACAGCCGGTTGACATGGTCCAGCGGGCACGGCACTGATGTGTCCGGCGTGGTGGTGCGCATCGTCTTGCCTCTGCGTGCCCCTTGCAAGCCCATGGTACGCATCAGCCGCTCGACTGTGCACCGCGCCACCCGGATGCCCTCGCGGTTCATCTGCAGCCAGACCTTGTCGGCGCCATAGACCTGCCAGTTGGCATGCCACACGCGCTGGATGTCGGCTTTCAAATGGTCGTCATGCTGGGCACGTGCGCTGCGCAGTTGCGGGTTGCGTTGCCGGGCCGCATGGCGCCAGTAACACGACGGGGCCATCTGCAGCACCCGGCAGATGGGCTCGACCCCGTAGTCATCGCGGTGGCGGTCGATATAGGCCTTCACTTCCTGAGCTGGCGGTCGAGCTCCGCCTGCGCGAAAAACGCACTGGCAGTTTTGAGGATCTCATTGGCACGGCGCAGCTCCTTGACTTCGCGCTCCAGTTCCTTGATGCGTCGCGCATCCGAGGTCGTGGTACCCGCACGCAGGCCAGCGTCGATCTCGGCTCTCTTGACCCAATCGTGCAGGGTTTGCGGCACACAGCCAATCTTCGGCGCAATCGATTCGATAGCTGCCCACAACGAAGGGTACTCGGCTCGATGCTCCTGCACCATGCGCACAGCGCGCTCGCGCACTTCCGGGGAAAACTTGTTGGACTTGTTCATGGCTCCATCTTCTCAAGAGTTGGGGCCTCCTCCAAACCCGGGGCGGTTCAGTGTCAAGCTCAACGGTCTGCACCAATTCCCACAGCAGCAGGTAGTAGGCAAACATCGCAGGAGCAACGTTCAAGTAGTACGCGACGCAATCGCTCACGCCGTTCGCCTGGAGTTCGATGAGTCGACGCAGGACGCTGAGGTGTTCAAAGAAGTGAGCGAGCGAGCCCTCGTACCGGGATTCCAGGCGGCAGTACCAAGCCAGCCAACTGCAGGCATTGGCTATCTGCAGCAATGTCTCCTGTCGCTGCTGCTCGGCTTCGTCTGCATCTTCCGGGTGAAACGCCTTGAGTTGGAGAACTACCTGTTGGCCCTGCAAGCCTTTCGGGGTCGAGTCGTTGAACACTGAGAACTTCTGCAGGAGAAGCCGCGACAGAGCAATCCCGAGTGACTTCCGCGCTGTCGGCATCGCAGCACTCGTGGCATAGCCCCGCTCCAGGTCAAGCCATGCATGTGCTAAGTGCATTGGCCCTAGCAGTTCGCCCGGCCCAGGCATGAAGTGTTCATCGTCCAAACGGGTCGCAGCTTCGAGTTGGGTCATGCCGAGTGCCTGGCGATACCCTGCCAATGCAAAGCCCTTCGGGCGCAGCCCCTGTTGCATTTCCCTCACGTTCGAGAAGGCCAGCGCAACAGTCTGATGCAGAGTCGAGCCGAAGGAGCCAACGATGGAGCCCCTGAGCTCTGGCATTGCGCGCAGCGCTACTGACAGGGGGTGGGGCTTGCTGTGGACCTTCCGGTATTTCGCCCGGGGCAGACAAAACAACCTAGGCAGCAACGCCCCAACAGACTGCTTGGGTTGAAATCCCTGGCGAACGTCGTCCGCAGGCCTGGCCATTGCCATGTCCATCAGTTCCGATACGAACTCTGACTCACGATTCTTGAATCGGTCGAGCAGTGCACTCCAATACTGGCCCAGCCAGCTCTGCTGCTCCCAGCAAACCGGCGACCAGTAGCTTCGAAAATGGTCATTGAGCCGACCAAGCCGCACGACTGCATCCCGCTCGTCCAGAGCCGCGGCAGCCTTCACAACCTCGCCTCCGGGTACCTCTTTGCCGACGACATCAACAGCGAAGGCTATGGTAATGCGTCCCTCGTCCGAGCCCTCAAGCCGGCCCCACAGCTCGCCGATGCGCGCACCGAAACCCAGCGTCCAGACGCCGGGCGGGAGGGTCGTCACGTCGACCAGAACAGAGATGACGTGGGCAGACCCGTTTGCCTCGCTGTAGACCTGCATGCGCGCCAAGTCGTTGGTGTGCCAGATGCCCGCCAGCAGTTCATGCTCGGCACGAGCCTCGCGGCCGCTACCCAACTCCTTGCCGTTAATGGCAACCTCCGTGGGCTCGCCCTGTACCGTGACCCGAATTTCGAAGACGTTCGCCAGCTTGGAGGTCGAGATGGCACTAGCAACGTGTGGCTGCGACAAAACCAAAAGCGCCGCTGATGCCCCGCCTCCTTCGGTTTCGTAGGTCAATGTGCGAACCCCAGGCTCGAGACGACTGGCGAGGAAAGCTGCTGAAAACATCTTGCTCGGGCGATGACCGAAATCGACAAACTGCTTCCACGATCCCAAGGAGATGTAGCCGGGCTCCGAAGCGCTGACGATGATGGACTTCTGCATTGTTAGTGACACTGTCTCCGTCGCACCAAGAGGCCTGGAAGCCACAGTTGACCCACCGTCTTTCCCACGAACCTCAACCTCGACGAATACGCCCGGACGATTCCAGCTGAAGTGCACGAGCCGGCCTGCTCCCAAGTCGAAGCCCACACGTAGAACCCTGCTGACATCATTCGAGGCCTCCGCACCATTTGGACCGAACTTCAAGCCGCTGCAGGCGGCCTGCAGAAGGTTGGCAGGCCGCGCCAAATAGCTGAACTTGAGTCCGTAGCTGACGGCCTGAAGTCCATGCCAGTAGAGCAGTGACTGACGTTGCAACGTCCGCACATCGCCTACTCGAGCGAGCTCGACGACCAGCCGCAACATGTTAGGCGGCACATGACCCTCCGCCAGGAGTTGGTCCAATCGAACCGATCCGGTGCCGTCTTCACAAATCGCAAGAGGAATGCTCCGAGTGAGGCTCCCCGTGGACATGCGCATTTCGTAGGCCTGTTGGCCAGCCTGACGCCAGTCTTGAGGAATCTCTACGACGGCGTCGAGTGCACCGTAGAAAAATTCGACTCTTTCAAGACCCACCTTTGACTTTCCATCTACGCGAAACGATGGGAGGCTCTGTCCGGCGAACAGCACTCTCGCGGGTCCGTTGGCTATCACCGCCTCTGCGCCTGGGCGCAAGGTGACGAGCACCTCGACCAGATGAGGTGTGTCGCTGACCTCCTCCCAATCATCGATGTTTGTCGGGGAGAAGCGGCACAGAACCACGTACTCGCCGGGCGGGAGCTCGACCGGCTCTGCCTGTCCTAACTGTGCTGCGGCGCGAAGGCGGCCTGCCTCGTTGAAGATGAGCAGACGATTCGAGGCTCGGTCAGGCCAGAGCTTCGCGTTCAGCAGACGCTCGCCCTCTCGCCCGAGCACCTGCACCTCGGCGGGCAAGTCGGACGGAAGCGTCCGGAAGCTTGCCTCTTCTCCAGTTCGAACTGCGACGGTTCGCCCTCCGCAGACCATTTCGAAGGTCGCCTCATTGCCTATCGCAGGGAAGAAGATGCCCAGCACACCGTCCCTGTAAAGGAGCTGTGGAATCGCCGCTCGCTTGATGCCAATGGAGATGCCCTCGTTGGCAAAGGCCTTGGCGAGAGCTTCCTCCAATGAATCCCCAGGTGACGGCACACCATGGTTGCCGTGGACCCGAAGAAATGACCGGGTGTAGTAAGCTTGCTCGTCGCGCTCGACAGCCTTGCGGGCAGTCGCGCTGAATGGTGGCTGGAGGCGATTGAGCAGCGTAGACTGCCACGTAAGGAGACCTTCCTGGTCCTCCTCATCCGGGAGTCCGATGCGCTTGGCCAATTGCAGCATGCGCATGGCCAGGTCGTCCGCAAACGCCAGTGGCACACCCGCTTGACGGGCGTACTCGTCAATCATGTAGTGGTTGCCGTAGGTCCGAGGGAGAGGCTGGATGCCAAGTTTGAACATGGCGCGACGGAAGGCGCGCCACAGCAACTCGCGTTCCGGTGTGGACAAATCTTCCACGCCCCCCAGAGCCTTCTGCACATGCGGGTACACGTCGAAATGACCTGAAGACCCAATGCCTTTCATGACGTGCTCCGCCAGCCAGACACCGAAGAGCGCAGGGAACCTATCAAGTCGCTGTGAGAAAGCCTTCGCGCTGGGCGACATCTGAAGGTCCGCCTGTATTTCCGCTCGAGTGGAAGCGGGAATGAGTCCTCCAAGTAATCCGAGAACTGGGGCGTTCGCCCTCTTGATGAGTTCCCGGATTCGTTCTTCATGCTGTTCGAACATGGCACTCCCTGGGCGTTTGTTTTCTTGTCCGACTATGTCGATGTCGGACCTACATGTCGGATGACGCCAATCATGAAAAGTAAATTATTGATTTTAAAAGAGTTTTTCGATTTTCATGACGCGAGTTCCAAAGCTTGTGCCACCATTCTTGAAAAATTCCCGCCCATGAGACACCGTTCGTGAATTTTCCAGCGAGCATCGAGAGCTGTCCTCAGCAAGTATTGGCACAGTTTTCACTAATCGTGTCACCCGACACTACAGGTTACACATCCAAATTCGCCGCCCTAAGCGCATTCGTCTCAATAAAGTCGCGACGCGGCTCCACCTCATCCCCCATCAGCATGGTAAACACCCGATCCGCCTCGATCGCATCGTCGATCTGCACGCGCAGCAGGCGACGCACGGCCGGGTCCATGGTGGTTTCCCACAGCTGCTCGGGGTTCATCTCGCCCAGGCCCTTGTAGCGCTGGCGGCCAACGGCGTTTTCGGCCTGCTGCATCAGCCAGGACATGGCGTCCTGGAAATCGCCCACGATCTGGCTCTTGGCGCGTTCGCCTTCACCGCGCGTGACGCTGGCACCTTCGCCCAGCAGGCCCTTGAAGGTGTCGCTGGCGGTTTGCAGCGCGGCGTAATCGGCGCCATGCACGAACTCGGGAGACAGGATGCTGGCGCGCTCGTTGCCATGGTGCATGCGCGCAATGCGCAGGTAGTGCGTGTCGTTCACGGCATCAAAGCCGTGCGTCACGCGTGCCGTGCTGCCGGCCAGTTCCATGGCCTGCTGCAGCGCCTGAGCGCTGGCCTCGGCGCTATCTGCCGTGTCCAGATTCAGATGCACGCCGTCGCCCGGGCCAAAGCCGGCCAGGGTGCGCAGCGCCTGCTCGTCCATGTGGCCGGACAGGCGTTCGATCACGCTGCTGGCCTGTACGAAGCGCTGTGCCAGGGTGCGCAGCGTATCGCCTTCCAGCACCGGGCGGCCATCGCCCGGATCAATGCGGGCACCTTCCAGTGCCACCTGGCTCAGGTAGGCGTTGAGCGCGTTGCCATCCTTCAGGTACTGCTCCTGCTTGCCGTGGCGCACCTTGTACAGCGGCGGCTGTGCAATGTAGATGTGGCCGCGCTCGACCAGCTCCGGCATCTGGCGGTAGAAGAAGGTCAGCAGCAGCGTGCGGATGTGCGCACCGTCCACGTCCGCGTCGGTCATGATGATGATGCGGTGGTAGCGCAGCTTGTCGATATTGAAATCGTCGCTGCTGCTCTTGCCGTGGCCGTCTTCGGCCGCCTTGCCGATGCCGGTGCCGAGCGCGGTGATCAGCGTCACGATCTCGTTGCTGGTCAGCAGCTTCTCGTAGCGCGCCTTTTCCACGTTCAGGATCTTGCCGCGCAGCGGCAGGATCGCCTGGAACTTGCGGTCACGGCCCTGCTTGGCCGAGCCACCGGCGGAGTCGCCCTCCACGATATAGATTTCGCACTGCGCCGGATCCTTCTCCTGGCAGTCAGCCAGCTTGCCGGGCAGGCCAAAGCCGTCCAGCACGCCCTTGCGGCGCGTCATCTCGCGAGCCTTGCGCGCTGCTTCACGTGCACGCGCCGCCTCGACGATCTTGCCGCACAGGATCTTGGCGTCGTTCGGGTTCTCTTCCAGGTAATCGGTCAGCGACTTGGCGACGATATCCTCTACCGGCGCGCGCACCTCGCTGGACACCAGCTTGTCCTTGGTCTGCGAGCTGAACTTGGGCTCCGGCACCTTGACCGACAGCACGCAGCACAGGCCCTCGCGCATGTCGTCGCCGCTGACATCGACCTTGGCCTTCTTGGCCAGTTCGTTGTCGGCAATGTACTTGCCGATCACGCGCGTCATGGCGGCGCGCAGGCCGGTCAGGTGGGTGCCGCCGTCACGCTGCGGGATGTTGTTGGTAAAGCAGATCACCTGCTCGTTATAGCTTTCGTTCCACTGCATGGCGACTTCGACACCGATCTCGGTGCCGGGAATGCCGCCGTAGCTGTCGGCCGGGCGCGAACCCACGGCGTGGAAGGTGGTGGGGTGCAGCACCTTCTTGCTGCCGTTGATGAACTCGACAAAGCCCTTGACGCCGCCGGCACCAGAGAAGTCGTCTTCCTTGCCGCTGCGCTCGTCCTTCAGGCGGATACGCACGCCGTTGTTCAGGAAGCTCAGCTCACGCAAGCGCTTGCTCAGGATCTCGTAGTGGAACTCGTTGTTTTCCTTGAAGATCTCGGTGTCGGGCAGGAAATGTACATGGGTGCCGCGCTTGTCGGTCTCGCCGGTAATGCGCATCGGGGAGACCTCGGCACCGTCGACCACCTCGATCAGGCGATCCTGCACCAGGCCGCGCGAGAACATCAGGCTGTGTACCTGGCCGTCGCGGCGCACCGTCAGGCGCAGCTTGCTGGACAGCGCGTTGACGCAGCTCACGCCCACGCCGTGCAGGCCGCCCGAGACCTTGTAGCTGTTCTGGTTGAACTTGCCGCCGGCGTGCAGCTCGGTCAGCGCGATCTCGGCAGCAGAGCGCTTGGGCTCGTGCTTGTCGTCCATCTTGACGCCGGTGGGAATGCCACGGCCGTTGTCGGACACGGAAATCGAGTTGTCGGCGTGGATGGTGACCACGATATCGTCACAATGGCCCGCCAGCGCCTCGTCGATGGAGTTGTCCACCACCTCGAACACCAGATGGTGCAGGCCGGTGCCGTCGCTGGTATCACCGATGTACATGCCGGGGCGCTTGCGCACGGCTTCCAGACCTTCGAGGATCTGGATCGCGCCTTCGCCGTAGCCGTCAGATTGAGGGGGAGTGCTGTTGGGGGTTGCTTGCGATTCGCTCATCCCTCCATTTTCGCAGAAATGACGCGGGTTTGCCTGCTTCCGGCAGGTGCCGGCATGGGCATTGCGGCAGGTTTTTCCGGCAGCCGTGGCAGGGGCTGCCAGAAACGCCAAGACCACCGCGCGGGTGGTCTTGTGCAGGGGGCGCAAGCGGCGTGTGCCGCCCGGCTTCAGGCGGTGGCCAGCGTGTCGCTGTCGTTGACCGCGGCCAGCCAGTAGCTGGCGTTGAACGGGCTGCTCATGCGCAGCGCCAGCGGCGACACGTCCATGATCTTGTCGGTCGGCATCTTTTCTTCCTCGACCTCTTCCTGCGCTTCTTCACCCACGCTGGCGGCGATCTGGCGGTAGGCTTCGCCCGGCTGGGCGGCGCGCGCTACCGAGAAGGAATAGAAGCAGCGGAACGCCACCTTGCGGTCGCCCCAGTAGTCGGCGGCGTCACGGAACACGTCCAGCAGCAGCTCGCGCAGCTCCTTGTCGAAGCGGGCGCTGGTCGGGATCTGCTCGACCACCACGATGAAGCCGGGTTGCGGGCCGGACTTGTGCAGCGGGTCGGTGATGCTGCCGTACACGGCATCGAAATTCTTGGTGCTGGGTGCCGGTGTGACCATGAACTGTTCACACAGCATGTCGATCACGTCCTGGCGCGTCTGTGCCTGCGACAGGTTGGCGTACAGGAAATGGTGGCCCAGCTGGGTAGCGGCATTCTGCAGCTCTTCCACGTGGAAGGCACGGATCGATTGCACCAGGTTGGTACGGACATTGCGCAGGGGGTGGTCGGAAGTGGAAATCTCGATGCTCACGGTCGTCATTGCGGCTGCTTGGCGCAGCCACATCCTGGTTGGTTAGGGCACTATGCGGTGGTAGCTCGCGTAGTGGTCACTGGTGTAGTAGCAGGCATCCGGCTGGCGCGGCTGCTGGCCGCCGCAAACGATGCGTTTGGCACCGCGATTGCGCGCCTTGGGATGTGCCACGGTGTATTCACGGTAGTAGCCACGCGGGTGCTGCGGCAGCAGCTGTTCGCGGTTGAAGAAGGTGCTGCCGTCCTTGCTGAACGGAAACGGGCCGCCCTGCAGGATCAGGGCATAGGTGGCCTGGCCCTGGCGCGGCAGTTGCTGCAGCGGCATCGCCGGGATGCGGCTGTCGGCCTGTGGCTGCGCGGGGGCAAAGGACGCGGGTGCGGTGGCTACCGGGGGGGCTACCTTGCTGGCGGTCGGTTGTCCCTGGCTGCAGCCGGCCAGCGCAGCGACGCCCAACAGGAGGGCGGCGAGCAGCTTGCGCGAGGGGGAGTGTCCGCCGGGGAAGCTGCGGCCAGCAACAGGGGTGCTGCAGGGCTGGCTGGCAATGGCGGTCAGGGACGAAAAGACAGTCATACAAATGCAGGGACAACATTTTGTCAATCCAAGTGATTAACAAAGTTGATGAGGCGCAAGTTTGCCCCATGCCTCTGCAAAAATCAATAGATGTTCGCCGCCCTGCTATGGTGTTGCATGCCGGCTGGCATTTGTGCCAACGATGTGCTAAGGGCTGTGCTGCAGGGCAGCAAACAGCCCCCGGCAGCGGCTTATTCCATGGCGCGCGGCGTGGTCGAGTTGGCTTCGGCCACGGTGATAGCCGTCATGTTGATGATGCGGCGCACGGTGGCGCTGGGCGTCAGGATGTGCACCGGCTTGCTGGTACCCAGCAGCACCGGGCCAATCGCGATGCCGCCGCCAGCGGCCGACTTCAGCAGGTTGTAGGAGATGTTGGCCGCGTCCAGGTTGGGCATCACCAGCAGGTTGGCGCTGCCCTGCAGCACGCAGCTCGGCAGCATGTGCTTGCGCAGGCTGGCATCGAGTGCCACGTCACCGTGCAGCTCGCCGTCGATCGGCAGCCAGGGCGCATGTTCCTGGATCAGCGCCAGTGCCTCGCGCATCTTGACGGCGCTGGGCTGGTTGGAGGAGCCGAAGTTGGAGTGGCTCAGCAGCGCGGCATTCGGCTCGATGCCGAAGCGCTTCATGTCGAGTGCGGCCATGATGGTGAACTCGGCAATCTGCTCGGCGGTCGGGTCGTAGTTGACGTGGGTATCGACGATGAACACCTGGTGGTGCGGCAGCAGCAGCGCGTTCATGGCGGCATAGGTCTTGGCACCGGGCGCCTTGCCCAGCACCTGGTCCACATAGTGCAGGTGCAGCGAATGGCTGCCCCAGGTGCCGCAGACCATGCCGTCGGCATAGCCCTTGTGTACCATCATGGCGCCGATCAGCGACAGGCGGCGGCGCATCTCGATCTTGGCCATCGCCTGGCTGACGCCCTTGCGCTCGGCCATGGCGTGGTAGGCCTGCCAGAATTCGGTGTAGCGCGGGTCGTTCTCGACGTTGACCACTTCGTAATCGACGCCTTCGGTCAGGCGCAGGCCGTAGCGCTGGATGCGCTTGGCGATGATGGCCGGGCGGCCGACCAGGATCGGCTTGGCCAGGTTTTCATCGACTACGATCTGTACCGCGCGCAGCACGCGCTCTTCCTCGCCCTCGGCGTAGACCACGCGCTTGCGCTCGGCCATGCGGGCGGTGTCGAAGATCGGCTTCATGATGCCGCCGGAGGCGTACATGAAGGCCTGCAGCTTGTCCTTGTAGGCGTCCATGTCCTCGATCGGGCGCAGCGCCACGCCGGCGTCCATGGCGGCTTCGGCCACGGCCGGGGCGATCATCAGCATCAGGCGCGGATCGAAGGGCTTGGGAATCAGGTATTCGGGGCCGAAGCTCAGGTTATGGCCGATGTAGGCGGCGGCTACCACCTCGGACTGCTCGGCGCGGGCCAGGTCGGCGATGGCGCGTACGGCGGCGATTTCCATCTCGGTGGTGATGGTGCTGGCACCGCAGTCCAGAGCGCCCCGGAAGATGTAGGGGAAGCACAGCACGTTGTTGACCTGGTTCGGGTAGTCGGTGCGGCCGGTGGCCATGATGGCGTCATCGCGCACGGACTGGACTTCTTCTGGCGTGATTTCGGGCGTCGGGTTGGCCAGCGCGAAGATCAGCGGCTTGGCGGCCATCCTGGCGACCATCTCGGGCTTGAGCACGCCGCCGGCGGACAGGCCGAGGAACATGTCGGCACCCTCGATCACCTCGCCCAGCGTGCGCAGCGCGCTGTCCTGGGCGAACTGGGCCTTGTCTTCGTCCATCAGTTCGGTGCGGCCCTGGTAGACCAGGCCGTGGATGTCGGTGACCCAGATGTTCTGGCGCGGCACGCCGAGCTTGACCAGCAGGTTGATGCAGGCCAGCGCTGCGGCACCGGCGCCGGAGGTGACGACCTTGACCTCGTCGATCTTCTTGCCGACCACTTCCAGGCCGTTCAGGAAGGCCGCGCCCACCACGATGGCGGTGCCGTGCTGGTCGTCGTGGAACACCGGGATGTTCAGGCGTTCACGCAGCTTGCGCTCGACGTAGAAGCAGTCGGGCGCCTTGATGTCTTCGAGGTTGATGCCGCCGAAGGTGGGTTCGAGCGCGGCGATGATTTCGACCAGCTTGTCCGGATCCTTTTCGTTGATCTCGATGTCGAACACGTCGATGCCGGCGAACTTCTTGAACAGCACGCCCTTGCCTTCCATCACCGGCTTGCCGGCCAGCGGGCCGATATCGCCCAGGCCGAGCACGGCAGTGCCGTTGGTGACCACGCCGACCAGGTTGCCGCGAGCGGTGTAGCGGAAGGCGGCAGCCGGGTCCTTGACGATTTCCTCGCAGGGAGCAGCGACGCCGGGCGAGTAGGCCAGTGCCAGATCGGCTTGGTTTACCACCTTCTTGGTGGACTCGACGCTGATCTTGCCGGGCTGCGGAAACTCGTGGTAATCGAGTGCGGTCTGGCGGAACGCGGCGTTGCTGGTGCTCTGCTTGGAGGAAGTGGTCATGGCGGAACTCGTGCTGGGGCCTGGCAGCGGATCACGCCGCAGACCGGCTGTTTTGGGGTTATGGGCGGAACGTCCCATTGTAGGGGCAAGCGCGACCGCTAACAGGCACCACGACCCATGTCGCACAGGGAAGTGCGACATGGACGATGGCGGTTTGACACTGCTGGCAGGCGGTATCAGGCAGCCCGGGACAGGGGAGCGGCGGGCGTGTCGCCGCCGTCGAGCTCGGCCAGCAGCTGTTGCCAGCGCGTGCGTGCGGCGGCCAGGTTGCGCGCCTTGACATGGCCGTAGCCGCGGATGCTGTCGGGTACCTGCGCGATCTCGACCAGCAGCGCGTGGTTCTCTGGCGTGAGGCGCGTCAGCAGCTGTTCGACCAGCTGGCGGTACTCGGTGATCAGGGCGCGTTCGGTGACGCGCTCCGGGTGGCGGCCGAAGGGATCAAGCATGCTGCCGCGCAGCTTTTTCAGCTTCGCCAGCAGGCGGAACACGCGCAGCATGCCGGGGCCGTAGCTGCGCTTGCGAGCATCGGCCTGATCCTGTGCGCTGCCCAGGCTGGGAGGTGCCAGGTGGTAGCGCAGCGTGTAGTCGCCTTCGAACATGGCGGCGATCTTCTTTTCGAAGTCGCCGTTGCTGAACAGGCGCGCGACTTCGTATTCGTCCTTGTAGGCCATCAGCTTGAACAGGTTGTGCGCCACCGCCTGCGCCAGCCGGGTCGGCGGCTTGCCGTTGACGGCAGGCAGTGCGGCTTCGGCTTCGGCGACGCGCTGTACCAGCTGTTGGTACTGGCGCGCATAGGCGGCATCCTGGTAATCGGTCAGGAACTGCACGCGGCGTTCCAGCAGCTGCTGCAGCGAGGGCGGGCGGTGCAGCGTGATCACCTGTGCCGGCTTGAGCAGCTGTTGCACGCGGGCTGCATCGTGCGCGGCGTGGCGACCCCAGACAAAGGCCTGCTGGTTTTTGTCCACCTGCACGCCGTTGAGTTCCATGGCGCGCAGCAGCGCGGCCTCGCTGAGCGGGATCCAGCCTTTTTGCCAGGCAAAGCCGAGCACCATCGGGTTGACGTAAATCGTGTCGCCGAGCAGTTCGCGTGCCATGGCTTCGGCATCAAAACTGGCCAGATGGCCTGCATCGAGCAGGCCGGCGAGCACGCTGGCGCATTGCTGTGCCGGGTTTTGCCAGTCGCGGTTGTGGACAAAGGCGGCAGTCGGCGGGGCGCTGCTGTTGAGCGCGACACGGCTGCGGTCGTGGCGCAGGCGCGAGGTGGTTTCGGCATGCAGCGTGACCAGCGGATCACAACCGAGCACCAGATCGGCGGCAGCCAGGCTGACGCGCGTGGTCTGGATATCGTCCTGCGTGGCACCGATCAGCACATGGCTCCAGGTGGCACCGCCCTTTTGCGCCAGGCCGGCGGCATCCTGCGTGACGATGCCCTTGCCTTCCAGATGCGCCGCCATGCCGAGGATCTGGCCGATGGTGATGACGCCGGTACCACCGACGCCGGCGACTACCGTGCCCCAGACCTGGCCGGCTGCCAGTGGCGGCAGCTGCGGCAGGGGAAGCGCCGGCAGGCTGTCCAGTGCCGGCAGCTGCGATGACGTACCGGGCTGGCGCAGGCGGCCGCCCTCGACCGTGACGAAGCTCGGGCAGAAGCCCTTGAGGCAGGAATAGTCCTTGTTGCAGCTGCTCTGGTTGATCTGGCGCTTGCGGCCGAATTCGGTTTCCAGAGGTTCCACGCTCAGGCAGTTGCTCTGCACGCTGCAGTCGCCGCAGCCTTCACAGACCGCCTCGTTGATGACGATGCGCTTGGCTGGATCTTCCAGCAGGCCACGCTTGCGGCGCCGGCGCTTTTCGGTGGCGCAGGTCTGGTCGTAGATCAGCACCGTGGTGCCGCGCGTGGCACGCAGCTGCTGCTGCACCTCGTCCAGGCGGTCGCGGTGGAAGACCTCGGTGCCAGGTGGCAGTGCCGCACCCTGGTACTTGTCGGGATCGTCGCTGACCACGACCAGCTTGCTGGCCCCTTCGGCGATCACGCTGGCGGCAATCTGCAGCACGCTGTGGCCTTCGGGCCGTTCGCCGACGCGCTGGCCGCCGGTCATGGCGACGGCATCGTTGTAGAGGATCTTGTAGGTGATGTTGACGCCGGCGGCGATGCTCTGGCGGATGGCGAGCAGGCCGCTGTGGAAATAGGTGCCGTCGCCGAGATTGGTGAAGATGTGCGGTTCGTCGGTGAACGGCGCCTGACCGACCCAGGGTACGCCCTCGCCGCCCATCTGGGTAAAGCCGCAGGTCGCGCGGTCCATCCACAGCGTCATGTAGTGGCAGCCGATGCCGGCCATGGCACGCGAGCCTTCCGGCACGCGGGTGCTGGTGTTGTGCGGGCAGCCGGAGCAGAACCAGGGCACGCGATCGGCCTTGAGCGTGATCGCCTGCTGGGCGCGTTCCTGCGCGTCCAGGATCGTGAGGTGGGCGTCCATGCGCGCCTGCACGTCGGCCGGCACGCCGAGCTGCGACAGGCGGCGCGCGATGGCGCGCGCGATCAGCGCCGGGTTCAGGTCGGCATGGGCGCGCAGCAGCTGGTGGCCGGCCGGATCGCACAGGCTCCATTCGCCGCCGCTGCAATCGCCCGGTACCTCGTCGAACTTGCCGAGCACGGTCGGGCGCACGTCCTCGCGCCAGTTGTATAGCTCTTCCTTGAGCTGGTATTCGATCATCTGGCGCTTTTCTTCCACCACCAGGATCTCGTCCAGGCCAACGGCGAACTCGCGCGTGAGTGTGGCTTCCAGCGGCCAGACCACGCCGACCTTGTGCACGCGCACGCCGATGCGCTGGCAGGTGGCCTCGTCCAGCCCCAGGTCGAGCAGTGCCTGGCGCATGTCGTTGTAGGCCTTGCCACTGGCGATGATGCCGAAACGGTCCTGCGCACCGCTGATGACGGTGTGGTTGAGCTGGTTGGCGCGGATGTAGGCGAGCGCGGCGTAGAGCTTGTGTTGCAGCAGGCGTGCTTCCTGCTCGAGCGCGGTATCGGGCCAGCGGATATGTACGCCGCCGGGCGGCATGGCGTAGTGCGGCAGCCGCGTGTGCACGCGGTTCGGATCGATCTGCACGGTGGCGCTGGATTCGACCACTTCCTGGATCGTCTTCATGCCGGTCCAGACGCCGGCAAAGCGGCTCATGGCATAGGCATGGATGCCGAAATCGAGAATCTCCTGCACGCTGGCCGGGAAGAACACCGGCATGCCGCAGGCCTTGAGGATGTGGTCGCTCTGGTGCGCGGCAGTGGAGCTCTTGGCGATGTGGTCATCGCCGGCGACGGCAATCACGCCGCCCCAGGGGCTGGTGCCAGCCATGTTGGCGTGCTTGAACACGTCCACGCTGCGATCGACGCCGGGGCCCTTGCCGTACCAGATGCCGAATACGCCATCAAAGCGCTGCTGCTGTTGCGGGGCAAAGGCCAGCTGCTGGCTGCCCCAGACGGCGGTGGCGGCGAGCTCCTCGTTGACGCCGGGCTGGAACACGATGTCGTGCTGCTTGAGGCTGGATTGCGCCTGCCAGAGCATCTGGTCATAGCCGCCGAGTGGAGAGCCGCGATAGCCGCTGATGAAGCCGGCGGTGCGCTTGCCGGCGGCCAGGTCGCGCTGCTGTTGCAGCATGGGAAGCCGGACCAGGGCCTGCACGCCGCTCATGAAGGCTTCGCCTTGCGGCAGCGTGTACTTGTCGTCCAGGGTGGCATCGGGCCGTGCCAGGCCGGAGACGGGAAAATGGGTCGGTGCGTTCATGGGTGCCTCGCTTGTTCGGTGGTGCGGAAAGGGTGGTTCCGGACCAGGGGACAGGCCTGCCGCTGCTTGTGGCAGCGCAGGCGCTAGAGGCAGTTTAGGCGGCGCGCAGGCGCGCCGCCGTCAGGGATAGTACCGAGTTACAGCTGCTGACAGCGGCTCAGCGCGGCCACAGCACCCACAGGCGCAGCGGCTGCTTCATGGCGTGCGCCAGCGTGGCGGCTTCGGGCGACCAGCCGGCAAAGTAGTCGGCACGCACGGCACCGCGGATTGCATTGCCGGTGTCCTGTGCCAGCACCATGCGGTTGAGCTGCGCGGTCGGTCCGCTGGTGGAGAGCCAGACTGGCGTGCCGTAGGGGATGCTGTCACGGTCTACCGCAATCGAGCGGCCCGGCGTCAGCGGCACGCCCTGGGCACCGCGCGGGCCGGTGTTGGCATCGGGGATCGCCTCTTCACGGAAGAACACGTAGCGCGGGTTGCTCCACAGCATGGCCTGGGTGCGGCCCGGGTTCTGTGCCGCCCAGGCGCGTACATTGTCCCAGCTGCCGCCACGGCCGCCCTGCGAGCTGATCCAGGCCGAGGGGCTGCGGAAAGTCTGGTTGTTGGTGCCAGCAAAGGCCAGGCGCACGTCGCGCACGCGGCCGTCGCGCTCACGCACCTGCATGCGGCCGGAGCCCTGCACGTGCAGCACCATGGCATCAATCGGGTCGGCCATCCAGACGATTTCGCGGCCACGCAGTGCAGCCTGTGCGGCGGGCAGGATATCGATCTGCTGGCGCGTGAACCAGGGCGACTTGGGCGCGCCACCGGCCGGCACGCCGTACAGCGGCACGCGGTGGCTGGCGGTGGGCACGCGGCTGGCCTGCATCACCGGTTCGTAATAGCTGGTCAGCAGGCCGTCGGCCTGGCCGCTGTGCGCCTGTACCTGGTAGGGCTGCAGGCGCTGCATCATCCAGTTGCGCTTGTCCTGGTCGCTGGCGCGCGCCATGCCGGCGGCTTCGCGGCAGGTGGCGGCAAACACCGGGCCGGGCTTCTGGCAGCTCTGCATCCAGGCGCTCCAGGCTTCGCCAACGCGATCCTGGTTGAAGCCGGGCAGGCTGGACCAGGTCACCGGCACCCAGCGGCTCTTGGGCTGGGTGATGACCTGGCCGGTGATGGTGTCGGTCGGGGGTGCGGTCGGCTTGGTGCCGCAGCCGGCGAGCAGGGCTGCGGCCACGACGCTGGCAACGCCGGCCAGCGTGGTCCAGCGTGGAAGGGTACGGGGGAGAGCGGGTGAGATCGTCTGCATGGGCTTTGAAGTCAACAGGCTGGCACCCGGCATCGGCATGGTCAGGAATGCCGGGCATGAGGGAAATGGAAAGAGTCGCAACACATTGTGCCTGCCCTGCAGCGGGCTGCCGGAGCGCAGCGCTGCACAATTCGTGTGCAAATGTTCCGGGCGGCTCAGGGCATGGCGCTGGCAGCGGCTTGCGGCAACACCCCAGCTGCAGATGCAGCCGATGCCGGCAGCATCGCCCTGGCGGCAGAAGCGGCAGAAGCGGCAGAAGCGGCAGAAGCGGCAGAAGCGGCAGAAGCGGCAGAAGCGGCAGAAGCGGCAGAAGCGGCAGAAGCGGCAGAAGCGGCAGAAGCGGCAGAAGCGGCAGAAGCGGCAGAAGCGGCAGAGGCGGCAGAGGCGGCAGGTGCTGCGGCGGGGCTGGTTCCGCCCTCATCGTCGCTGTCGAAGCTGTCAGGCTGCTCCTGGCGCAGCCAGGGCTGGCCGACGCCGCGGCCCTGGGTGATCGGCCACCAGTCACGCAGCAGGGTGTCACGGCCGGTGATCGGCCACCAGTCCCAGAGCCGGTCCACCGGGCGCGGCGTGGCGTGGCTGGCGAGGATCTGCAGCGCGGTCTGGTGCGCGGCCGAGCCTTGCAGGCGCGTCACCTCCGGCGCGTTCCACGGACCGCCGACGTAGAGCACCTGGGTGGCGGCATCGTTGATCGACTTGCTCAGCAGCCACTGGGCGATAAAGCTGCCGACGCCGATCACCGGGTTGACCGCGGCAGCCACCAGCGCGGCACCGCCGAGGTCGATCTTGGGCTGCACCAGCACGTCCAGCGCCAGCGTCTGCGCCACCAGCGAGATCTGGCCGTTCACCTTGACGTTGGCCAGCGTGGTGCCGATGACCTCGGTGTCATCGGTATGGGCGATGCCGTTCTGCAGCCGCAGCGTGCCGCCGATGCGGTCAAAGCCGAAGCCCTTGCCCTGCTGCTCGCCCAGGCGCGACAGGCCCTGCAGGCTGAACAGGTTGACGATGCGCAGCGCGTCCACGTCGATCGGCGTGATGCTGCCGCGGCGCAGGTCCAGCCGCACGTTGCCGCCCAGCGTGTCCATGTCGATCGAGATCGGCGAACCGCGCCAGCGCACCGTGCCGGCCAGCGCACCGGCACCGTCCTCGACCAGGCCGGGATGGCCGAAGTGGGTCAGCATGCCGCCCAGGTTGTCGGTTTCCAGGCGCACGTTGAGCGAGACAAAGCGGCGTGCGGCACTGCCGTCTGCGCGCGTGGCCTGACGCGGCTGGCCCCACAGGCCGCTGCCGAGCAGGTGGCCATGCGGCATGCGGGCCGTCAGCTGGTGGATGCGCCAGCCTTCGCCATGGTCTTCCGGCTGGTCCACCAGCGGTGCCCCGGCCACCATCGGCGTACTGGCATTGCCAGCCAGCAGGGTGACGCGGTCGAACTTGTAGCCGAGCACATCGACCTGTTCCGCCTCGATATCGAGCGCCGGCAGGGTTTCCGGGTCTTCGGTGCGCGCCACCAGGTCACGCACATCCTGCACGATGGCCGGCTCGATGATGGCGCGCGCCAGGCGGGCCTTGACGCTGCCGGCCCCCTGGCCGTTGAGCGGCTGCAGGTATTCCACGTAGCCGTTGATCTGGCGTGCATCCAGCGTCACCTGCCACAGGCGGCCATGGCGCGTGCCACCCAGCACCAGATTGTCGAAGCGGCGATTCGCCACCGTCAGCGAGGAGGTCTGGATCGCCATCACGCTGGGCAGGTAGTTCAGGCTGGCTTCGCCGTCGCCCGCCGCACTGGTGGCGGTAGGCTCGCTGGCCGAGATGCGATTCAGCACGGCGATCCAGTCGTCGGCATTCACGTCATCGAGCAGGATCAGCGCGTGCACATCGTTTTCGGGCAGCGGCGGCAGGTTCTCGTGTGCCAGCGCGCCGGCGGCGATACTGCCGCGCAGCACGCGTGGCGTGTGGCCACGCACATCGCGCACGTAATGCACCGACAGCCGGTTGCCGATGCGCACCAGCAGCTGGTCCTCGGCCGGCATCAGCTGGCCGCGCTGCTGGTCCTGGTAGTTGCGCACGATGGTGTTCTCGTAGTGCAGCGGCAGGCTCTCGCCGGCGCTCTTGCCCAGCGGTGCCGGCAGGTTCACCGCCATGCCGACCAGGTCGCTGTCGATGGTCAGCTCAGGCGCGCCACGATCGAACTGCAGGCGCGCGCGGTAGGCGCTGCGGCCTTCCATTGAGGCACCCAGCGCCGAGACAAAGCCCAGCTCCTTCGCTTCACGCAGGCCGGCGGCGGTGATGTCGCCCACGGCGTTGAACACGATCTGGCGCGGCTGGCCGGGCTGGCGTTTCGGATCCATGCCGCCCGCCAGCGTTGCCTGGCCGCCCAGCAGCCCGGTGCGCACCTGGCGCAGTTCGAAGCCCTTGTCGGTAAAGGCCACGACGCCGGTGCTGCCGGCCAGCAGCGGCGTGGTCGGCGTGATGCGCACATCGTTGCCCTTGAGCGTGACCTGGCCATCGACCTTGATGTTGCGGATCTGGTGCACCGGAATGCCGAGTGCCAGCGAGAGATCGGTGCCGCCGGTAGCGGTGGCCTGCTGCAGCGCATTGCCAGCGATCTCGCCCAGCGGCGAGGTGTTGGCCAGGTGCAGCGCCTGCGACAGTGGGCCGGTGGCGCTGGCGGCCACGCCCACGGTCAGGTTGTGCGAGGCCAGGTCGGGAATCGTGGCGGCAATCTCACGCACACGCAGATCGGGCGCGGTGCTGAAGCTGGCGGTGGCGTCGACGATCTGCAGCATGTTGCGGTCGATGATCAGCTTGCCCTTCAGGTCGGTCAGCGCCGGCCAGGGCAGCTCGTCGCCATGCTGCAGGCTGCGCGGCACGAACTGGTAGCGCGCGTTGTAGAGCGGCACGTCAAAGCGGAACTTGCCCGGCAGCTGGCGGCCGGCATCGTCCTTGCCGGACGGCAGGTGCGCCAGATCGCCCTCGATCTGCACGCGTGCGTTGCGGATCTCGCCGGCCTGCACCGCATCGCGCACGTACTGGCGCGCCTGCACGCCCAGCGACATCGGCAGGTAGCGGTGCACGCGCGCGGCGTTGGCGCGCTCCATGCGCGCATCGAGCTGGATGATGCCGGGGAAGCGTTCCGATGCCGGCTCGCCCTCTTTCAGCGGGTTGGTGCGCCAGGTGGCGGACAGCCGACCGCGGGCATCGGCATTGGCAAAGCGCACATTGGGCAGGGTGGCGCGGATCACGCCGTCCTTGATCTGCCACAGCACTTCGGCGTTGAAGGTGTCGAAGGCGATGCGCGGCTCCTCGAACACGCCGGGCAGGGTCACATGGCCCTGGCTCATGTCGATCGCCATGCGGCCACCGCGTTCGGTCAGGGCAAAGTCCACGTCGGCGCCATCCACGCCGGGCGTGCCCGGTTCGTAGCGCCGGCGCTGTGCGTTATACGGTCCCTGCTGCGACTGCCAGCCAATGTCCCGAGCCTTGCCGATGGCGGCAAAGCTGCTTGGCTGGTCCAGCTGGCCCTGCCAGTCGAGCGTGAGCGTTTCCATGTGGCCGCGCGGCTGGAAGGTATAGAGCGCATCGAGCGCGGCATCGCCCAGCGGCAGACTGCCGGCCAGTTCGCCGATGATGCCCAGATCCCAGTTGTCCCCCTCGACATGGCCGCGGCTGCTGGCACTGTCGGTGCCGTTGTGCAGCTCCACACGCACATTGCCGCCGTTCCAGCGGTGGCCGCTGAGCGTGGTGAAATCCAGCTGCTGCGTGGCCAGTGTGTAGGTTTCGTTGTTGTCGGCGGCGGCAAACTGCACGCTGAACATGCTCTGCATGTCCTTCAGCACCAGCGGCGGCAGGTCTTTCCCGAGCCGCAGGTCGACCTCGTTCAGATTGGCCTCGATGGTGGCGGTGCTGCTGCGCATCTGCTTGAAGTCGGCCCAGACGCGCATGCGGCCCTTGCCGCGGCGCAGGTCGATGCCGCGGCCCAGGCTGGTGTAGCGGCGCAGTTCGGACAGGTCCAGCTCGGCCAGGTCGGCATAGGCCACACCGCTCCAGTCGCGCCAGACAGTGCGGTCGCCGAACAGCGGGTGGGTCCAGTCGCTGACGAACTGGATCGGCTGGCCCCAGCCGGCGGGCGGCGTTGCCTGCAGCTGCAGCTCGTGCTGGCGGCCGCTGTTTTTCAAGCTGGCGCTGATATCGGTCATCAGCAGCGGGGGCACCTCGCGCTGGGCATCGCTCCAGTGCAGGCTGCCGTTGCGGATGGCGATATGCGGCTGGGACAGCAGCCAGTTGAGCGCTGGGCCGGAATCGCCCGACTTGCCCTGTGCCAGCTCGATACCGGCGGCCTCGATCACGCCGTCAGCGCGCTTGCGCATGTGCAGCCGTGGCTGTTCCACCTGCAGCTGCTCGAAGCCGAGCCGCAGCGTGGCTGGCAGCGAGACGGTGGCGCTCAGGCGCGCGATGTGCAGGCCTTCGGCGCCCTGGCCATCGCGCAGCACGATGTTGTCCATGGCGATGGTCGGGTTCCAGCCGCGTTCGGTCACGTGCAGCTGGCCGATTTCGAGCGGGGTGCCCAGCGTGCGGCTGGCCAGATTCTCCAGTGCCGGACGGAAGGAATCGATTCGCGGCAAAATGACGAGATGCAGGACCAGTGCCAGCAGCCCGATCAGGCTGAGTACCAGTACCAGCAGCACCCCCAGGCCGCGTCGCAGCCGCGACAGCCAGGGTCGGAGAGGTGGTGTGCTGGGAGGTGTGGCCGAGGTTTCCTGCATGTCTAGGAAAGATGATAGGCATGAACATGACCAACGATGGCACGCTGACGCCGACGGAACCATTATCGCCGGCTGCTGCACCTGCACAGGGCGACACGCAGACTGTTACGGAAGACCTGGCGGGATATTCACGCTTTGTGCAGCGCATCCGCCGCCGTTATGCCGAGGAACTGCCACTGCTGGCACCCGGCCTGCCCGATCTGGCCAGCATGCGCCAGACCTACGCCGTGCTGCGTGAGCGTGGCCACGATGTGGGTGCTGCGCTGCGCGTGCTGCGCCAGCTGGTGCAGGAACGCCTGGCGACGCTGGACTGCAATGCCGGCGCCCCGATGCAGGACATAGCCTTGAGCGTGACGCGGCTGGCCGAATTGGCGCTCGACATCGCCTGCGAAGAGGCCTTTGTCCAGGTCGATGCGCGCTACGGGCCGCCGCTCAAGGCCGACGGCCAGCGCTGCAACCTGTGGATCATGGGCATGGGCAAGCTGGGCGCGCGCGAGCTCAACGTTTCCAGCGATATCGACCTGATCTATGTCTACGAGTGCGATGGCGAAACCGCCGGTCGCCCGAATGCCGAAGGCCGCAGCAGCGGCGCTGGCAGCACCAGCTTCCAGGAATACTTCACGCGCGTGGTCAAGGTGATCTATGGCCTGATCGGCGATACCACCGAGCACGGCTTCGTGTTCCGCGTGGATCTGGCCTTGCGTCCCAACGGCAACTCCGGCCCCAGCGTCACCTCACTCGAGGCGCTGGAAGAGTACATGGTGGTGCAGGGCCGCGAATGGGAGCGTTTTGCCTGGATGAAGAGCCGCGTGGTGGCACCGCGCGCCTCCATCGTCAACGGTTCCGGCCAGCAGCTGCGCCAGGTGGTGCTGCCTTTCGTGTTCCGCCGCTACCTGGACTACAACGTGTTCGAGGCGCTGCGCGTGCTGCATCGCCAGATTCGCGAGCACGCCACCAAGCGCAGCGCCGGCCGCCCGGAGCGCGCCAACGACGTCAAGCTGTCGCGTGGCGGCATCCGCGAGATCGAATTCACCGTGCAGCTGCTGCAGGTGGTGCGCGGTGGCCATTTCCCCGAGCTGCGCACGCGCCCGACGCTGGAAGCGCTGGAGCGCGTCGAGCGCGCCGGCCTGATGTCGCCCGAGATTGCCGCCGGCCTGGGCGAGGCCTATGTCTTCTTGCGCCAGGTCGAGCACCGTATCCAGTACCTGGATGACCAGCAGACGCATCTGCTGCCGACCTCCGAAGAGGACCTGGCCTGGATCGCGCGCAGCATGGGCCATGCCGATACCTGCGGCTTCATGCAGGAGCTGCTGCGGCATCGCGACCTGGTGGCGAGCGAGTTCGACATCCTGCTGGGGGGTGACCAGTCCTGCAGCAAGGGCAATTGCCAGAAGAACGGCAAGGGCCAGCAAGTGGACATGGCGCAGACCGGTGACGATATCGGCGAGCTGGTGGCGATGCTGCCAGAGGGCTCGGTGGTGGCGCGCCGGCTGGAGGAATGGCGCGAGCATGTGCGCGTGCAGGGGCTGCGCATCGACACCCGCGTGCGCCTGATGCGCCTGATGCAGCGCACCCTGCAATGGATGCAGGCGGAAGACAGCCAGCGCCACGACATTTCCGAAGCCGGCGTGCTGCGTTTCATCGACTGGATCGAGACCCTGCTGCGCCGCGAAAACTACCTGGCGCTGCTGCTGGAGCGACCGACTATCCACGACCGCCTGCTGCGCCTGCTCGGCGTGGCACGCTGGCCGGCACGCTACCTGATGCAGCACCCGGTGGTAATCGACGAGCTCACCAGCAACGCACTGATGGAGCAGCGCTTCAACCAGGCCGACCTGCGCGAGGACTTGGGCCTGCGCCTGCAGGCGCTGCAAAGCACCGGCGAGGACGATGAGGAGGCGCTGCTGAACCTGCTGCGCCGCGCCATGCACGCCGAGACCTTCCGCATCCTGGCGCGCGACCTGGACGGCCGGCTGACGGTGGAGCAGGTGGCCGACGACCTGAGCGCGGTGGCCGATACCGTGCTCGACGTCGCCGTGCACTGGTGCTGGCAGCAATATCTGCCACGCGCGCTGCGGCTGGGCTTCGAGGGCGATGCCGATACCGATATCAGCCAGCACTTCGCCATCATTGCCTACGGCAAGCTCGGCGGCCTGGAACTCGGCTATGGCAGCGATCTGGACCTGGTGTTCTGCTACGAGGACGAGAGCGAACGGGCCAGCGAGATCTACGCCGGCCTGGTACGCAAGCTGATCACCTGGCTCACCGTCAAGACCAGCGAAGGCGACCTGTACGAGATCGATACCGCGCTGCGCCCGAATGGCAGCTCCGGCCTGCTGACCACCAGCATGGAAGCCTACGAGGCCTACCAGCTGCAGCGCGGCAGCAACACCGCCTGGGTTTGGGAACACCAGGCCATGACGCGGGCACGCTGCTGCTTTGGCAGCCCGCAGCTGCGCGAGCGCTTCGAGGCCTTGCGCAGCGACGTGATCACGGCCGAACGCAACCCGGCCGCGCTGCGCGACGAGATCATCGCCATGCGTCAGCGCGTGACGCAGGCGCACCCGATCCCGATCGGCAGCTTTGACGTCAAGCACAGCCCGGGCGGCATGATGGACGTGGAATTCGTCACCCAGTTCCTGGTGCTGCGCCATGGCCGCGAGTTCCCGACGATGCTGGAAAACCGCGGCAATATCGCGTTGCTGGAACGGGCCGATGACCTCGGCATGCTGCCGGCGCCGGTCGGCCACGCGGCCGCAGCGGCCTACCGCGAGCTGCGCAAGCTGCAGCACCGTGCGCGCCTGAACGAGGAGTCCACCGCTTTCCCGGAAGACATGATGCGCCTGCATGCGGCGGCGGGGCTGGACCTGTGGCAGGCGGCATTTGGCCTGCCGCGCCAGGGCTGAGGTGGGCTTTTTTGCCGGAATGACAGCCCGCCGCGTGCGGGCTGTTCGCGTTCTGGCCTCGGGAAAATCCGGATACAAATCGATTCAATCAAACGATTGAACTGGCGTACCATCCGGCCATGCAACCCGAACATCCCGCGGCGATGGCATCGCCACAACGTGCCGACAGCCAGCAGTCGCGTGAGCGTCTGCTGCAGACGGCATTGCGCCTGTTCGCCGAACAGGGCTTCAGCAAGACCTCCACGCGCGCCATTGCGCAGGCGGCTGGCGTGAATATTTCCGCCATCAGCTACTACTTTGGCGACAAGCAGGGCCTGTACCGCAGCGCCTTTCTCGAACCCATGGTGCTGCTCGGCGAAGGTCCGCAGACCCAGGCGGCGGTACTGGACCCGGCGCTGACGCTGCAGCAGGCGCTGCGCCAGATGTACTGGCAGCGACTCAACGTGTTGCAGCAGGACGAGCTGGTGCAGTGCTGCGTGCGCCTGCATATCCGCGAAATGCTGGAGCCGACCGGCTTGCGCCAGTACGAGATCGATACCCAAATCCGGCCTTCGCACCAGGCGCTGTGGGAGCTGATCTGCCGCCACCTGGGCCTGGCCGATGTCGATACCGGCATCCAGCGCCTGACGCTGACGCTGATCGGCATGACGCTGCACTACATCGCGATGCAGGACGTGACGCAATCGGTCTGCCCGCAAGTGCTGCAACAGCCACAGGCGCTGGAACAGCTGGTGGAGGAGCTGAGCCGCTTTGGCCTGGCCATGGTGCGCGAGGTGGCGCAACAGCGCGGTCTGCCGCTGGACGAGCAGGCCAGCCTGCCGGCCTGGACCGTGGCCACGCCGCCCGACTGGGTGCTGGAGCTGGAGCCGTCCGATGCCTGAATTGCACCCGGTGGCAGCACCATCCCGACCGCTGCGCTGGCTGGCGCTGGCCTTGCCGCTGGCACTGGCTGCCTGCCAGAGCCTGCCACCGCGCCAGACCGAGGCGCCAGCCCCCACGCACTGGCGCGCACCCGCACCGATGCAGCTGCCGCATGGTGGCAGCACGCCCCAGTTGCTGTCCTGGTGGCAGGACTGGAACGATCCGGTGCTGCTGCAGCTGGTGCAATCGGCGCAGCAGGCCAGCCCGACATTGGCGCAGGCAGCGGCGCGCATCGCCCAGGCACGTGCCACGGCGGTGGGCGCACGCGCCAGCCAGCTGCCGGCGCTGGACGGCCAGGCCGGCGTGCAGCGCGGCACCTTCAGCAGCGGCATGCCGACGGCCGATATGCCGATCGCCACCAGCAGCCAGGCCGGCCTGCAGGCGCGCTGGGAAATCGACCTGTTTGGCGGCCTGCGCCATGCCAGCAGCGCGGCGCAGGCTCGGGTCGCCGGTGCCGAGGCGCAATGGCACGAGGCACGCGTCTCGCTGGCGGCCGATGTCGCCAACCAGTACTTTGCCCTGCGCAGCTGCCAGGGCCAGCTCGATACCGCCCGGCGCGATGCCACATCGCGCCGGGATACGGAACGGCTGACCGGTGATCTGGCACGTGCCGGCTTCAGTGCGCCCGCCACGCACGCGCTGACACAGGCCGGTGCCGCCCAGGCGGCCACCCGCGTGACCGAGGTACAGGCGCAGTGCACGGCGGCGCGCAAGGCGCTGGTGGCGCTGACCGCGCTTGATGAAGACACGCTGCAGCAGCAGCTCGATGCACCACGCCGTGGCCGCGCGCCCTGGCTGCAGCTGGACAGCGTGCCGGCACGCGTGCTGGAGCAGCGCCCGGATGTCTATGCCGCCGCGCAGGCGGTGGCGGCCGCCAGTGACGATGTCGGCCAGGCCGAGGCGCAGCGCTATCCGCGCCTGGGCCTGAGCGGCAATATCATGCGCAACCAGATCAGCCTGGGCGGCATGGATGCCGATGCCACGACCTGGAGTATCGGGCCGCTGTCGCTCAGCGTGCCGTTGTTCGACGGTGGCCGGCGTCGCGCCCAGGCCGATGCCGCCCGTGTGGCCTATGAGGCCGCCGCCAGCCAGTACCGCGCCACCGTGCGCAACGCCGTGCGCGAGGTGGAAACCGCGCTGGTCGAGATCGACAGCGCACGCCAGCGCAGTGCCGGCACCGAGGCCGCGCTGGAAGGCTACCGCAAGGCCTTCCGCGCCGCCGATGCGCGCTACCGCGCCGGCATGGGCAGCATGCTCGAACTCGAGGATGCGCGCCGCAACATGCTCGCGGCCGAACAGGCCCGCATCACGCTGAGAAAGCAGACCGACAGTGCCTGGGTGGCACTGTATCGCGCGCTGGGCGGAGGCTGGCAGGCGCCAGCTCCGGTAGCCAGCGCCAGTAGCAAGGGAAGCACTTCATGACACGTCAAAAGACTCTCTGGATCCTGATCGCACTGCTGGCCGTGCTGGGCCTGGTCGCATTCTGGTATTGGGGCGGGCGCGACGGCAGCCCTGCCGCCAGCTCTCCGGCATCGGCCTCCGCACGCCCTGCGTTGACGGTGGAAGTGACGCAGCCGGTGCGCGGCAGCGTGCCGCTGACGCTGGGTGTGAGCGGCAATATCGCCGCCTGGCAGGAAGCCGTGATCGGTTCGCAAAGCAACGGCCTGCGCTTGTCCGAGTTGCGCGCCAACGTGGGGGACACGGTGCGCAAGGGCCAGGTGCTGGCGGTGTTTGCCGCCGAAACCGTGCAGGCCGAAGTGCTGCAGGCCCGTGCCGCGCTGCTCGAGGCCGAAGCCCAGGCTGCCGATGCGCGTTCCAACGCCGAGCGCGCACGCAGCATCCAGGACACCGGCGCCCTGAGCCGCCAGCAGATCAACCAGTTCAACACCGCGGCCAAGGCCTCGGCGGCGCGCGTGGAGGCGGCACGGGCCGCGTTGCGCGCGCAGCAGCTGCGCCAGGGCTATACGCGCGTGCTGGCGCCCGATGACGGTGTGATCTCCTCGCGCACCGCGACGGTCGGTGCCGTGGTGCCGGCCGGCACCGAGCTGTTCCGCATGGTGCGCCAGGGCCGGCTCGAATGGCGCGCCGAGGTTGTCGGCCAGGATCTGGCAGCGCTGAAGGTAGGTGACAGCGCCAGTGTGGATCTGCCGGATGGCCGGCAGCTGGCCGGCACGGTGCGCAGCATTGCACCCACGCTGGACACGGCGCGCCGCATCGCCATCGTCTATGTCGATCTGCCCGGCGCGCAGCAGCAGGGTGCCAAGGCCGGCATGTACCTGAGTGGCCGTTTTGACCTGGGCCATGCCGAGGGCTGGATGATCCCGCACAGCGCCGTGGTTTCGCGTGATGGTTTCGATTTCATCTTCGTGCTGGCGGCGGACAGCCGGGTGCAGCAGCACAAGGTCACGCTGGGCGCACGCCAGGGCGATCTGGTGCAGGTGCTCGATGGCGTCGATGGCCAGACCCGGCTGGTGCACAGCGGTGCCGGTTTCCTGATCGATGGCGATCTGGTCAAGGTGGTGGCCACGGCTGCGCCAGTGGCGGTCGCACCGGCCAGCAGCGCCAGTCGCTGATTCCCGGGAGCCGGCATGAACTTTTCTGCGCTGTCGATCCGCAACCCGGTACCGGCGATCCTGCTGTTTGCCCTGCTGAGCCTGGCTGGCCTGATCGCCTTCAAGAGCAACAAGATCCAGGATTTTCCGGACATCCAGCTGCCGATCGTGACCGTCACCATCACGCAGCCCGGCGCCGCGCCGGCGCAGCTGGAAACCGAGGTGGCGCGCAAGGTGGAAAACACCGTCGCCACTCTCACCGGCATCAAGAACATCTACACCACGGTGATTGATGGCACCTCCAGCACGGTAGTCGAGTTCGAGCTGGAAAAGAACATCACCGATGCCGTGACCGAGACGCGCGATGCGGTGTCGCAGATTCGTTCCGACCTGCCGGGTGATATCCGTGAGCCGGTGGTGAGCAAGCTGTCCACCTCTGGCCGCGTGGTCGAGATCTACAGCGTGCGGCTCAAGCCCGGTGCCGGCTGGGACGAGGAGCAGCTCAGCTGGTACGTGGACAATACGCTCAACAAGCGCATGCTGGGCGTCAAGGGCGTGGGTGCGGTCAAGCGCATTGGCGGCGTGCACCGCGAGGTACAGCTGCTGCTGCAGCCCGATCGCATGCAGGCGCTCGGCGTGACGGCGGCTGATGTGTCACGCCAGCTCAGCCAGGTGCAGCAGGATCCGCCCAGCGGCCGTACCGACGTCGGCTCCGGCGAGCAGACCGTGCGCACGCTGTCGGCGGCGCGCAGTGCCGCTGAACTGGCCGAGCTGCGCATCCCGCTGGCGCAGGGCCGCAGCGTGCGCCTGGGCGATGTGGCCGAGGTGCGCGATACCGTGGCCGAGCAGCGCGCCATCGCGCTGGTGGACGGCCAGCAGACCATCGGCCTGGAAGTGTTCCGCTCCAAGGGCGCCAGCGAGGTGGAAGTGGCGCAGGCCATGGCCGCGGTGATGGCGCAGGCGCAGCGCGACCAGCCCGAGTTGGAGATCCGCCGCGTCGTCGACAATGCGCGTCCGGTGCAGGACAACTTCGACGGCAGCATGCAGCTGCTGTACGAGGGCGCGGTGCTGGCGGTGCTGGTGGTCTGGGCCTTTCTGCGCAACTGGCGTGCCACGCTGGTCGCGGCAACGGCGCTGCCCTTGTCCATCATTCCCACCTTCTTCGGCCTGAGCCTGTTCGGCTACACGCTGAACATGGTCACGCTGCTGTCGCTGGCCCTGGTGGTCGGCGTGCTGGTCGACGATGCGATCGTCGAGATCGAGAACATCGAGCGCCACATGGCGATGGGCAAGTCGCCGTTCCAGGCCGCACTTGAAGCCGCCGACGAAATCGGCATGGCGGTGATCGCCACCACTTTTGCGCTGGTCTCGGTGTTCCTGCCGACAGCCTTCATGAGCGGCATTCCCGGCCTGTTCTTCCGCCAGTTCGGCTGGACCGCGGTACTGGCAATCCTGGCCTCGCTGGTGGTGGCGCGGCTGCTGACGCCGATGATGGCAGCCTACCTGCTCAAGCCCGGCCGCCGCCACGCCGAGCCACCCCAGGACGGCCCGGTGATGCGCTTCTACCTGCGGCTGGTGCGCTGGTGCATCACGCACCGCGGCCTGACCATGCTGGCGGCGATGGTCCTGTTTGTCGGCTCGCTGCTGCTGATTCCGCTGCTGCCCACCGGCTTCATGCCGCATGCCGATCGCGGCCAGACCCAGCTCACCATCGAGCTGCCGCCCGGCAGCACGCTGCAGCAGACGCTGCAGGTGGCCGAGCTGACGCGCCAGCGCATCCAGCAGCAGGAAGGCGATCAGCTCGTCAACATCTATTCCTCCATTGGCGGCGGTGGCGCCGGTGACGGCTTCAAGCCCGGTGCCGCGGCCCAGGTGCACCGCGCCGTGCTCACCATCAACACGCTGCACCGCAACGAACGCAAGGACAGCCTGATTGCCATCGAGGGCCGCATCCGCGACATCGTGCGCGAGATTCCGGGCGCGCGCTTCCAGGTCGGCTCCGGCGACATGGGCAGCAAGATGGAGCTGGTGCTGCTCGGTGATGATGGCGCGCAGCTCGATCGCGTGGCGCAGGAGGCGGAACGCCAGCTGCGTACCCTGCAGGGCATTGGCGGCGTCACCTCCAGCGCCTCGCTGGTGCAGCCCGAGCTGATCATCCGGCCCGACCATGCGCGCGCCGCCGAGCTTGGCGTCACCGCCAGCGCCATCGCCCAGACCGTGCGCATTGCCACCAGCGGCGATTACGACCAGTACCTGCCCAAGATGAACCTGGACGAGCGCCAGATCCCGATCCGCATCAAGCTGCCGGATGACTACCGCCAGCGCATCGCCGATATCGAGCAGCTGCTGGTGCCGGCGCGCAACGGCATGGTGCCGCTGCTGGCGGTGGCACAGGTAGGGCTGGAAAGCGGCCCCTCGGTGATCAACCGCACCAACCGTGAACGCAGCGTCCGCCTCGATATCGAACTCGGCTCGCGCTCGCTGGGCCAGCTCAACGCCGAGGTGCGTACGCTGCCGGTGATGCAGCAGTTGCCGGCCGGCGTGCGCCTGGCCGAACTCGGTGACGCGCAGGAAATGAACGAACTGTTCAACAGCTTCGGCATTGCCATGACGATTGGCGTGCTTTGCATCTACGGCGTGCTGGTGCTGCTGTTCCGGGATTTCATGCAGCCGATCACGATCCTGGCGGCGCTGCCGCTGGCGATTGGTGGTGCCTTTGTCGCCATGCTGCTGGCCGGCAAGGCGCTCACCATGCCGGCCATGATCGGCCTGATCATGCTGATGGGCATCGTCACCAAGAACTCGATCCTGCTGGTCGACTACGCCATCATGGCGCGGCGCGAGGGCATGAGCCGCTTCGATGCGCTGATCGATGCCTGCCACAAGCGCAGCCGCCCGATCATCATGACCACGCTGGCGATGGGTGCCGGCATGACACCGCTGGCACTCGGCATGGGTGCCGCCGACCCAAGCTTCCGCTCGCCGATGGCCGTGGCCGTGATCGGTGGCCTGGTTACTTCCACGCTGCTGAGCCTGCTGGTGGTGCCGGCGTTCTACACCTGGATCGATGACCTGGAGCACTGGCTCGGCCGCCTGCTGAAGCGCCGCCAGCACGCCATGCCGTCTTCTGCCGAGAGCTGACCATGCTGACCCTGACCATCAAGACCCTGCTCAGTGCCATCCTCATCGTGGCGATTGCCGAACTGGGCAAGCGCAGCAGCTTCTGGGGCGCGGCGCTGGCCTCGCTGCCGCTGACCTCGCTGCTGGCCATGGTCTGGATGTACCTCGATACACGCGATACGGAACAGATCGCCGCCACTGCCGGCAGCATCTTCTGGCTGGTGATTCCCTCGCTGCTGCTGTTCGTGCTGCTGCCGCTGCTGCTGCGTGCCGGCTGGAATTTCTGGCTGGCACTGCTGCTGTCCAGCGTGGCCACGGCGCTGGCCTATGCGCTGATGGTCTGGCTGCTGCCGCGCTTTGGCATCACGCTGTAATCGCCGGGCGAACATGCGACCGTCACGCCGCTGCGCTACGATAGCGGCATCATGCCAACTTCTTCCTATGTCACGTATGCCCGCAACACGCGCGGGCGCGATTTTGCCGTGGGCGATATCCACGGCTGTTTCAACCGGCTGCAGCAGCTGCTGGACGGCATCGGCTTCGACCGCGCCACCGACCGGCTGTTTTCCCTCGGCGACCTGGTGAACCGCGGGCCGGATTCGCAGCAGGCGCTGCACTGGCTGGACCAGCCCTGGTTCCACGCCATTTCCGGCAACCACGATTTCATGATCTGGCGCGATGGCCTGGGCGATCCCTTTCCCTCGGTCGATCACCGCCTGCACGGTGGCAACTGGTTCGCCGGGTTGCCTGCGACCGAGCGCCGCGCCATTGCCGAGCGCCTGCAGCAGCTGCCCATCGTGGCCGAGGTGGACACCGCCGACGGCCCGGTCGGCCTGCTGCACGCCGAATGTCCGTACAACGACTGGCAGCACCTGCGCGACCGCCCGCTCGGCGACGACGAGCTGCACACCTGCCTGTGGGCGCGCTGGCGCATCCGCCAGGGTGATACCAGCGTGATCGAGAACATCCGCGCCGTGGCACATGGCCACAACACGATTGGCGCGGCGCGCGTGCTCGGCAACCGCTATTACCTCGATACCGGCGGCTGGATGGACGGGCGCGGCCACTTCAGCCTGCTGCAGCTGGACACGCTGGAACTGCAGCGCTGGCCACGCGCCGACTGAAGCGGCCCCGCGGGAGGTCGTAAGATGGTGGCACAACGACACCAGGAGACTCCATGGACACCACCCGCTACCTCGACGACCTGCAATCCGGCCAGGCCTTCACCACGGCCGGCTACAGCCTGACCGAAGCCGACATCATCGACTTTGCCTGGCGCTACGATCCGCAGCCCTTCCATCTGGACCTGAACGCGGCGGCGCAGTCGCCTTACGGCGGGCTGATCGCCAGCGGCTTCCAGAGCCTGCTGCTGTGCTTTCGCCTGTTCATCCAGACCGGTGTCTTCCATGCGTCCAGCATCGGCTCGCCCGGCATTGACGAACTGCGCTGGTACGCGCCGGTGCGCCCGGGTGATACGCTGCATGGCGTGATCGAGGTACTGGACGTGATCCCCTCGCGTTCCAAGCCGGATCGCGGCATTGCGCGCCTGCAGTACAAGGGCATCAACCAGCGTGGCGAAGAGGTGCTGGGCTTCCAGATCAAGCACCTGCTGCTGCGCCGCCCTGACGCCGCCAGCGCATGAAAAAAGCCACCAGCCCGAAGGCATGGTGGCTTGATCGTGCGGCGTTGACCGATCAGGCGCGGCGGGCCAGCTCGGCGGCCTTGCCCACGTAGGAGCCAGGCGTCATCGCCAGCAGGCGTTCCTTTTCGGACTCAGGAATTTCCAGGCCGCGGATCAGATTGTGCAGGTCAGCTGCCTGCACGGTCTTGCCGCGCGTGACTTCCTTGAGCTTCTCGTAGGCACCCTGCACGCCATAGCGGCGCATCACGGTCTGGATCGGCTCGGCCAGCACTTCCCAGGCGTGGTCCAGGTCTTCGGCCAGGCGTTCTTCATTGAGTTGCAGTTTGCCCAGGCCGGTCTGCAGCGACTGGTGCGCCAGGATGGCGTAGCCCAGTGCCACACCCATGTTGCGCAGCACGGTGGAGTCGGTCAGGTCACGCTGCCAGCGGCTGATCGGCAGCTTCTCGCTCAGGTGGCGCAGCAGGGCGTTGGCCAGGCCCAGGTTGCCTTCGGCGTTCTCGAAGTCGATCGGGTTGACCTTGTGCGGCATGGTGGAGGAGCCGATCTCGCCTTCCTTCAGCTTCTGCTTGAAGTAGCCGAAGCTGATGTAGCCCCAGACGTCGCGCGAGAAGTCGATCAGGATGGTGTTGCTGCGCGCCACGGCGTCGAACAGCTCGGCCATGTAGTCGTGCGGCTCGATCTGGATGCTGTAGGGCTGGAAAGTCAGGCCCAGGCCGAGCGGCTCGGGCGTCTCGACCACGTTCTTGCTGAAGGCTTCCCAGTCGATATCCGGGGCGGCGCTCAGGTGGGCGTTGTAGTTGCCGACGGCGCCGTTCATCTTGGCCATCAACGGCACGGCGGCAATCGCCTGGCGCGTCTTGTCCAGGCGTACCAGCACGTTGGCGATTTCCTTGCCGACGGTGGTCGGGCTGGCGGTCTGGCCGTGCGTGCGGCTCAGCATCGGCACTTCGGCAAACTTCTGCGCCATGTCGCGCAGGGTGTTGCAGATCGCGTCCAGGCCCGGCAGCAGCACCTGGTCGCGGCAGGCCTTGAGTTGCAGCGCGTGGCTGGTGTTGTTGATGTCTTCGCTGGTGCAGGAGAAGTGCACGAATTCGGAGGCGCTTTCCAGCTCGGGGCGGCCATCGAACTTGCCCTTGATCCAGTACTCGACCGCCTTCACGTCGTGGTTGGTGGTCTTCTCGATGTCCTTGATGGCGCGTGCGTCATCGACGGAGAAGTCCTTCACCAGATCCAGCAGGTACTTGCGTGCACCGGCCGTCAGGGGCTTGAACTGTTCCATGCCGGCATCGCTCAGCGCGATGAACCAGACCACTTCCACCTGCACGCGGGCGCGCATGTAGCCGTATTCGCTCATGCTGGAGCGCAGGGGACGGAGCTTGGCGGCATAACGCCCATCGAGGGGCGATACCGCGGTGACGGGGGAGAGGTCGAGTGATTGCATGTCGTCCATTTTACGGCGTCCGGCTGTTTTTGTTGCAGTGCAGCATGAAGGGGTCAAATTCCAGTGGTGGATAAGCGACATCTTCCTGCTGGGGCTAGAATAGTACACCGTTTCACTTGGCCATATGTCGGCCGTCCTGTCACATGAAACTCATCGGATCCCTGGCCAGCCCTTACGTACGCAAGGTACGCGTGGTGCTGGCCGAAAAAATGCTGCCTTACGAGTTCGAGCTCGAAAACGTCTGGCTGGCCGACACGTCCATCGGGGAACACAACCCGTTGCGCAAGATTCCGGTGCTGCTGCTCAAGACGGGTGAAGCGGTCTACGATTCGCGCGTGATCTGCCATTACCTGGATACGCTCAGCCCGGTCTGCAAGCTGCTGCCCTCCGAGGAGCGCGAGCGCCTGCAGGTGCGCTGCTGGGAAGCCCTGACCGACGGCGTGCTCGACGCTGCCATCCTGGCGCGCCTGGAAAACATCTTCTCCGGCCGCAGCGAGGCACAGCGCTGCCAGGCCTGGATTGATCACCAGCTGCTCAAGGTCGATGCCGGCCTGGCTGAAATGAGCCGCCTGCTGGGAGATCGCCCGTTCTGCTACGGCAACCAGTTCTCGCTGGCCGATATCGCCGTTGGCTGCACGCTGGGCTGGCTGGATTTGCGCTTCCCCGAGATCGACTGGCGCAGCCGCCACGCCAACCTGGCCGAACTGCAGTCCCGCCTGGAGCAGCGCCAGAGCTTTATCGACACCGTCCCGGCCTGAATCCATCGGCCTTAGCTGCCACGGGCTTGATCCGCATCAAGACTTGAATTCGGTTGTCGATTATCATTCTCATCTGATAATCGACACACCACCATGTCCTCCTCCCCCGAACCCGACCTGCCCCTGTCCGAGCTGACAACCGGACGCTGGGCGACCGTGCGCGGCGTGCTGCCCGATGCGCAGGGCCGCGAAGACGAACTCATGCTGCGCCTGATGGAAATCGGTTTCGTGCCGGGCGAGCAGGTGCGCATCACCGCCGCCGGCTGGCCGGGCCGTGAACCGCTGGCGGTGCGTGTCGGCCACACCACCTTTGCGCTGCGCCGTTACGAGGCCGAGCGCATCCGCGTGGCGGCAGGAGCTGATGATGCCCGCTGAGCGCATCGCAGCGGCTACGCTGCCGCAGCGCGTGGCGCTGCTTGGCAACCCGAATTGCGGCAAGACCGCGCTGTTCAACCTGCTCACCGGCAGCCGCCAGAAAGTCGCCAACTACGCCGGCGTCACGGTGGAGCGCAAGGAGGGTATCGCGCTCACGCCGCAAGGCCGCAGCGTGTTCGTGCTGGACCTGCCCGGTACCTACAGCCTGCACGCCGCCTCGGCCGATGAAGCCGTCACGCGCGATGTCGTCACCGGCCAAAGCGATGAGCCCTTGCCCGATCTGCTGATCTGCGTCGCCGATGCCACCAACCTGCGCCTGAGCCTGCAGCTGGTGCTGCAGGCACGCCAGCTCGGCCTGCCGATGCTGCTGGTGCTCAACCTGTCCGACATGCTGGTGCGAAGCGGCATCGAGATCGACCATGCCGCCTTGTCGCGTGAACTCGGCATCCCGGTGGTGTATGCCGTAGGCGTGCAGGCCGGCGGCGCGCACGAGATCCTGGCTGCGCTGGACCAGCCGCTGCCGCCAGTTCCTGTGGCCAAGGCAGCGGCAGAATCCGGCGCGCATGGCGTGCTCGCGCTGCAGGCCGAGGTGCGCCGGCTGATGGATATCTCGGTGCGCTCGCACACGCGCAAGCTGGAGCTGACCGACCGGCTGGATCGTGTGGTGCTGCACCCGGTGACCGGACCGCTGCTGCTGGCGCTGATCCTGTTCCTGGTGTTCCAGGCGGTGTTCAGCTGGGCCGCCTGGCCGATGGAGCTGATCCTGGCCGGTACCGAGGCGCTCGGCAGCTGGATCCATGCCAGCCTGCCGGACGGTGCCTTGCGCAGCCTGCTGGCCGATGGCGTGATTGCCGGTGCCGGCGGCGTGCTGGTGTTCCTGCCGCAGATCTTGTTCCTGTTCCTGTTTATCCTGGCGCTGGAAGATTCCGGCTACCTGCCGCGTGCCGCCTTCCTGCTCGATCGTCTCATGGGCAAGGTCGGCCTGTCCGGGCGCTCCTTCATCCCGCTGCTGTCCAGCTTTGCTTGTGCCGTGCCCGGCATCATGGCCACGCGCACCATCGGCAACTGGCGTGATCGCCTGGTCACCATCATGATTGCCCCGCTGATGACCTGCTCGGCACGGCTGCCGGTGTACACGCTGCTGATCGCCGCCTTCATCCCGACGCGCAAGGTGCTGGGCCTGTTCAACCTGCAGGGGCTGGTGCTGTTCGGGCTCTACCTGTTCGGCATTGTCTCGGCCATGCTGGTGGCCTGGATCGCCAAGCGCTGGCGCAGCCGGCAGGATTTTTCACCGCTGCTGATGGAATTGCCGGCCTACCGCTGGCCGAATCTGCGCAACCTGCTGCTGGGACTGCAGGAGCGCGCCTGGATTTTCCTGCGTCGAGTCGGCACCATCATCCTGGCGATGAGCATCGTGCTCTGGTTCCTGTCCAGCTACCCGGCACCGCCGCCCGGGGCCACGGCTCCGGCGATCGAATATAGCCTGGCCGGCATGCTCGGTCGCGGGCTGGAGCTGCTGTTTGCGCCCATCGGCTTCAACTGGCAGATCAGCATCGCCCTGGTGCCGGGCATGGCCGCGCGCGAGGTCGTGGTGGGGGCGCTGGGCACAGTCTATGCCCTGTCCGGCAGCGAGGAGGGCGTGAGCGCCCAGCTGCAGACGCTGCTGGCCGGCCAGTGGTCGCTGGCGACCGGCCTGTCGCTGCTGGTCTGGTTCGTGTTTGCGCCGCAGTGCCTGTCCACGCTGGCCATGGTGCGCCGCGAGACGCACGGCTGGAAGCATGTCTGGATCATGCTGGCCTACATGTTCGTGTTGGCCTATGCCGCCAGCTTCATCACCTACCGTCTGGCCCTGGCGCTGGGCGGCTGACCGGAGGATTCGCCATGTGGCAAGACCTGATCGTGGGCGTGATTGTCGTGCTGGCTGCGCTCTACGCCGTCTGGCGCCTGATGCCCGGGCGCTGGCGCGAGCGTCTGGGCGGCCAGGCCGGCGGCTGTGGCAGCAGCACCAGCAGTGCCTGCGGCCAATGCCCGCACAAGCGGTCCGGCGGTGGCGGTTGCCACTGAGCCTGCTGTGCTAGACTGTCCTGATCGTCGGTTCCCGTTGCGTTGCAACGGGTGAAAAGGGAATACCGTGCCGGGTCTTGCACCCGAAGTCGGTAACTGCCCCCGCAGCTGTAATCGGTTTGCGTTGTCCGCTCATGCCACTGGATGCGTCCGGGAAGGCAGGTCAACGCGTCAGGCCGTGAGTCAGAAGACCTGCCGCGATACCAAGCTTTTTTCCATTGGGGCGGGGTGTCCCTGACATGAGGCCGATCATGCATGTATTCCTTGCTGCCTTCTGTTGCCCGGCGCGTGCGCCGGAGATGCCTGTCTGCGCCTGCCGATGCGGAGACCGGGCATGCCAGCCAGCCTGACTTCCTGTTCCCCGTTCCCGGCAGCCGCTGACCGGCGTCACTTGCCCTGCCCGTCTTTCCAGCGGGAGCCCGAGCATGCTGAACGAACAACGTACCCTGTCCATAGCCGCGATGCAGGTGATCCGGCGCAACGGCGATGTCGTCGCCTTCCAGCCCGACAAGATCGCCGTGGCGCTGACCAAGGCCTTTCTGGCGGTGGAGGGCAGCCAGGGCAGTGCCTCCTCGCGCATCCGTGACCTGGTCGCGCAACTGACCGATACCGTGGTGCGTTCGCTCACGCGGCGCCTGCCCGATGGCGGCACGGTACACATCGAGAATATCCAGGACCAGGTCGAACTGGCGCTGATGCGCTCCGGCGAGCACGATGTGGCACGCGCCTATGTGCTCTACCGCGAACGCCGCGCCGCCGAACGTGCGGCGCAGGCTGGCAGCGAAGCCGTGCCGCTGCTGCATGTGCTGGTGCAGGGCGAGCGCCGTCCGCTCGATGCCGCTGCGCTGCTGGCGCAGTGCGAAGCTGCCTGTCATGGCCTAGGCGAGGGCGTCTCGGCGCAGCGCATCCTGGAGCAGACGCTGCAGAACCTGTACGACGGTATCCCGCAGGCCGATGTGCAGCAGGCGCTGATCCTGGCGGCGCGCACCTTGATCGAGCAGGACCCGGATTACGACTTTGCCACGGCGCGCCTGCTGTTGGCGCAGCTGATTGCAGAGGTGATCGGCGAAGCGGTGCTGCCGCAGGATGCCGCAGCAAGCCAGGCAGGCTACTTTGCACAAGGCATTGCCCGCGGCATTGATGCGCAGCTGCTGGATCCGCGTCTGGCTGATTTCGACCTGGAGCGGCTGGCAGCAGCCTTGCGCTGCGAGCGCGATGGCCAGTTCCGCTACCTGGGCCTGCAAACCCTGTACGACCGCTATTTCCTGCACATCGAGGGCCGTCGCATCGAGACGCCGCAGCTGTTCTTCATGCGCGTGGCGATGGGGCTGGCGCTCAACGAGATCGACCGCGAAGCACGGGCGTTGGAGTTCTATGCGCTGCTGTCCAGCTTCGACTTCATGTGCTCCACGCCGACGCTGTTCAACAGCGGCACGCGCCATCCGCAGCTGTCATCGTGCTACCTGACCACGGTGGAGGATGACCTCGGCAGCATTTTCGGCTCGATCAGGGACAACGCGCTGTTGCAGAAATTTGCCGGTGGCCTGGGCAATGACTGGACGCCGGTGCGTGCGCTCGGCAGCCGCATCCGCGGCACCAACGGCGAGAGCCAGGGCGTGATCCCTTTCCTCAAGGTGGTGAACGACACCGCAGTGGCGGTCAACCAGGGCGGCAAGCGCAAGGGCGCCGTCTGTGCCTATCTGGAAACCTGGCACCTGGACATCGAGGACTTCCTCGACCTGCGCAAGAACACCGGCGACGAGCGCCGCCGCACGCACGACATGAACACCGCCAACTGGATTCCCGACCTGTTCATGCAGCGCATGCAGGCCGGTGCCGACTGGACGCTGTTCTCGCCGGATGAGGTGCCCGATCTGCACGGGAAGACCGGCCAGGCCTTTGCCGAGGCCTACATCGCCTACGAGGCGCAGGCCGATGCCGGCCAGATCCGCCGGTTCAAGCGCCTGCCGGCGCAGCAGCTATGGCGCAAGATGCTGACCATGCTGTTCGAGACCGGCCATCCCTGGATCACCTTCAAGGATGCCTGCAACCTGCGCTCGCCGCAGCAGCATGCCGGCGTGGTGCACTCGTCCAACCTGTGCACCGAGATCACGCTCAACACCTCCGACAGCGAAACCGCGGTCTGCAACCTGGGCTCGGTCAACCTGCCGGCGCACCTGCGCGATGGCGCGCTGGACCAGGACAAGCTGGCGTGCACCATCCGCACGGCGATGCGCATGCTCGACAACGTGATCGATCTCAACTACTACGCCACGCCCAAGGCGCGCAATGCCAACCTGCGTCATCGCCCGGTCGGGCTGGGCATCATGGGCTTTGCCGATTGCCTGTACACGCTGGGCCTGCCCTATGCCTCGGACGAGGCCGTGGCCTTTGCCGATCGCAGCATGGAAATGGTCTGCTACCAGGCCTACCTGGCCTCGACCGAACTGGCGCGCGAGCGCGGCTGCTATTCCAGCTTTGCCGGCAGCCTGTGGCAGCAGGGCGTGCTGCCGCACGAGTCGATCGCGCTGCTGGAGGCCGGCCGCGGCGAAGCGGTGCTGGTGGACCGTAGCAGCACGCTGGACTGGGAGGCGCTGAAACAGCGCATCGCGCAACATGGCATGCGCAACTCCAATTGCGTGGCGATTGCGCCTACTGCCACCATTTCCAACATCGTCGGCGTCTCGGCCAGCATCGAGCCGGCCTACCAGAACCTGTACGTCAAATCCAACCTGTCGGGCGAGTTCACCGTGGTCAATGCGGCGCTGGTGCAGGACCTGAAGGCGCTCGGCCTGTGGGATGAGGTGATGGTGGATGACCTGAAGTATTTCGATGGTGCACTGGCGCGCATCGAGCGCGTGCCGCAGGATGTGCGCGAGCGTTACGCCACCGCCTTCGAGATTGATCCGGTCTGGCTGGTGGAAGCCGCTGCGCGCCGCCAGAAGTGGATCGACCAGGCGCAATCGCTCAACCTGTACCTGGCGCAGCCCTCTGGTCGCAAGCTGGACGAGCTGTACCGCCTGGCCTGGCGGCGCGGCCTGAAGACCACCTACTACCTGCGCACGCTGGGGGCCAGCCAGGCCGAAAAGACCAGCGTGCCTGATAACGCCAGCCGCAGTGCCAGCACCGGTGGTCCGGCCCTGTGCAGCCTGGACGATCCCGGCTGCGAAGCCTGCCAGTAAGCCTTGATGACATGAGCGAGACCAGCGAGATGACTGCCTTCCGATTCGATGACTGGGAACTGCCGACCCAGACCCCCCCTGCACGCCAGCCCATGCCGGCCACCGCGGCACCTGCACCCGCTACAAGCGCAGCAGCTGCGCCCGCTGCTGCCGTGACTGCCACCCGCGCCAGCGACAAGCGCATCGTCAACGGCCAGGGCGATATCAACCAGCTGGCACCGTTCAAGTACCCTTGGGCCTGGTCCTATTTCCTGATGGCCAACAACAACCACTGGACGCCGCTGGAAATCTCCATGGCGCAGGACGTGCATGACTACCACCACCGCCTGACGCCAGCCGAGCGCCACATCTTCGAGAATGTGCTGGCTTACCTGACCACCTCCGACATCCTCGCCATGCGCAACATCGGCCTGGCCGTGATGGAGAAGATGACTGCGCCCGAGCTGCAGATCTACCAGGCGCGCCAGGTCTACGAAGAGGCGCTGCATACCTGGACCTACCAGCACTGCATCGAGAGCATCGGCCTGGACCAGCAGGAGATTTACAACCGCTACCGCGTGGTGCCGCAGATCCACGGCAAGATCGCCTTGGCGCAGCGCCGGCTCGAGAGCGTGATGGCGTCCGACTTTGACCTGAAGGACCGGGACAATCTGCACACCTTTGCGCTGTCGTACTTCTTCTTTGCCGTGGTGTTCGAGGGCTGCTGGTTCTACAACGGTTTCACGCCGATCTTTGCGCTGCAGCGGCGCGGCCTGATGAAAGGCACGGCCGAGCAGCTGCAGTACATCATGCGCGACGAGGTGCTGCATGCCGGCTTCGGCATCCGCGTGGTGCGCGAGCTGCTGGCCGAAGAGCAGCTGGAACTGGATCCGCAGGCACTGCGCCAGCTCTGGGACGAGGCCGAAGCCGCCGAGCAGGCCTATGCCAGCTACATCCTGCGTGATCCGGTCCTCGGCTACAACGCCGGGCTGCACATGCAGCAGTTCCGCTTTATCGCGAACCGGCGTGCACGCCAGGCCGGCGTCGCCGAGCCGTTTCCCGGGGCCAGCAATGTGCTGCCCTGGCTGGATGAGCAGGCCAATCTGCGCAAGGAAAAGAACTTTTTCGAGACCCGTGTCACCGAATACCAGAGCGGTGCTGCACTGGCCTGGGACTAGGGCGGCGCAGCTTCCCTACAATGGGGCATCGTCCTGACGGTGCTGCGCACCGGAATCCCTGCCCATGGAAGCCTTGTCTGCCGGCTGGTGGCTGTCGCTGCTGGCCATTGTCCTGATCGATCTGGTATTGACCGGCGAGCGCGCCGTGGTCATCGCCGAAGCGGCGCGCCAGCTGCCGCGCCGTGCCTATGGCGGTGCGCTGGCGGCAGGTACCGTGCTGGCGCTGCTGATGCGCGTGCTGATGACGGTCGGCCTGCTCTGGCTGCTGCAGACACCGGGCCTGTTGCTCGCAGGCGGCATCGTGCTGCTGGGCATTGCCTGGCGCACCCAGGCGCGACGCCATCGCGCGCTGATGCTGCCGGAAACGCCGGCCCAGGGCATCTGGGGCACCATGCGCAGCGTCGTCGTTGCCGATGCGCTGATGGGCATGGACAACGTGCTGGCGGTGGCCGGGGCGGCACGCAACACGGTGGATCTGGTGGTGATCGGCCTGCTGCTGACCGTGCCGATGATCGTGTTTGGCAGCCGCCATATTCCGCGCCTGCTGGCCGAGCTGCCACTGCTGCGCACGCTCGGGGCTGCGGTCATGGCGATCACGGCAGGCCAGATGATCGCGAACGAACCCTGGATACTGCGCGACATTTTTGCCGCCAGTCCGCTCTGGTACTGGGGGCTGGTGCTGGGCCTGACGCTGCTGGTGCTGTTGACCGGCTGGCGTCGCAAGCCGAAAACGGTAGTCACCAACAAGAACTGATCCGCAAGGGATCAGTTCAGGAGGTGTATCAGCGCGGGGCGTGTGGCTTGTCCTGGGGCTCCAGGCCGCGCTGCATCAGCTTGGCCATGCTTTCCGCTTCCTGGCGCAGCAGTGTGGGCAGCAGCGCCTTGATCGCCTGCAGCAGCAGTTCGGGCGTACCACGTAGCCACTCGTCCATGTGGCCGGGCAGGATCGTGTGTTCGCCATGGTTCTGCGTGGTGACCTGCATGGCCAGGCGCAGATAGGTGCGTACCAGACGACGCAGCTCATGCACCAGCTCATTCTGGATGGTCGCACCCTGATCAATGGTGACTCCCATGCTGGCCAGACGGTTGCCGAGCGGACGCAGCTCGGGTGCCAGGTGTTCGACACTGCCATCAGCGTGTATGCGCAGGATGCCGGACTGTTGCAGCTTCTGCGCCACTTCGGGGGTCAGCTGCTGGTCCCAGTCCTGCTCGATGATTTCCGGAGCCACGGTTTCTGTCGCACTTTCCGATGTGCCGATCACGTTCAGGATGTGGGACTGGGCTGCGATCCAGGAGTCGGCATGGGCGGGCATGCGTGCATCCTGCTGCAGGATCTGCTTGATGCGATCCAGGCCAAAGCCTTGTTCACGCAGGCTGCGGATCACTTCCAGCCGGGCCGTGTGTTCAGAACCATACAGGCCCAGGCGGCCGCGCAGGGTGATCGGTGGCAGCATGCCGGCACTGTTGTAGGCACGGATGTTGCGGACTGACATCCCGACATAGGCTGCCAGCTCCTCGATCGTCATGGTATGGGCTCCGGAGTCCGGAGATGTGGAGGCGCCTGTCTTACTGCTCATGTCTTGTCGCGATCCATAGTGATTGATGTGATGCATCTGTCATGCATGGCAGACGTCACAGACACCGGATTATACACGCCGGATGTCATGAAGGATATCAGTACCATGGGCAATGTATCATCATTTGGCCTTGCCTATCTTTCTCTTACTTCAGCCAGCCCCGCTTGCGGAAATACAGCATCGGAACCACGGCGCTCAATACCATCAGCGCAATCGCCCACAGGTAGCCCAACTTCCAGTCCAGCTCCGGCATAAAACGAAAGTTCATGCCGTACATGCTGGCCACCAGTGTCGGCGGCAGCATGGCGACGCTGGCCACCGAGAACAGCTTGATGATCTTGTTCTGGTTGATGTTGATGAAACCGACGGTGGCATCCATCAGGAAGTTGATCTTGTCAAACAAAAAGGTCGAGTGGCTGTCCAGCGAGTCGATGTCACGCATGATCTGGCGCGCTTCCTCGAACTGTTCGGCATCCAGCATGCGCGTGCGCATGATGAAGCTGATGGCGCGGCGCGTGTCAGTCGCGTTGCGGCGGATGCGGCCGTTCATGTCCTCCTGGCGCGCGATGATGTTCAGCACCTCGCTGGCCACATCGTCGGTCACGTCGCCTTTCAGCACCTGGTCGCTGGCCTTTTCCAGCTCCATGTGGGTTTCTTCCAGCGTGTCGGCGCTGTACTCGACGTCGGCATCGAACAGCTTGAGCAGCAGCTCCTTGGCGTCGGTGATCAGGCCGGTCATGCGGCGCGCGCGCAGCCGGATCAGGCGGAATACCGGCACCGTCTCGTCGTGGATCGAGAACAGGATGTTGTGGCTGCGCAGCTCCGGGTTGCTCTGGTTCAGAATGAAGGCCACGCGCACCGTGCCGGGATCGTCGTAGTCGGCCACCAGAAAGTCGGAGCGGATATGCAGCTCGCCGTTGTCTTCCTCGTAGAAGCGCGCCGATTCCTCGATGTCCTCGTCCATCGCGTCGTCGGGAATCGACAGGCCGTAGTGCTGCTTGATCCAGCGCTTTTCTTCGGGGGTCGGGTCTTCAAGATCCACCCAGATCGGCTTGAAACGGGTGAGTTCTTCCAGGGATTCGATTTCTTCCTGGAACAGGCGGCCATTGGCCAGCGTGAAAATATTCAGCATGACGGGGTCATCCGGTGTGGCATGCGGCAGTGGCATGCCAGGGGCGGGGAAAGGGACAGATCAAGCGCTTCCGGCGCTTGACAGCCGTTTACCGGACCGTCAGGCGCGGAAGCCAGCAACTAGGGCTAGGTTCCATATATGCGGGGACGCCAGGGGCTCCATGACAAGATAATCCCGGATTATCGCACTGCAGCATAACGGGGGCAAGCAGATACGGCCCCGTGCTTCATGCGCGTGGGTCCGTGTTGGCATCGTGCAGCATCCAGGCCTGCAAGGGATCGCCGTTGCCGGCATCGGCCAGGCGCTGCAGCAGCTCCTCGGGCTGCAGGCTGAACTTGGTCAGCAGCTTCTGTTCGTCGGTACTGGCCGCGCGGCCGGCCAGCCGCGCAAACGCCTGTGGCAGGCCCTGCTCACCCTGCTGCAGGGCGTAGTCCCAGCGATTGCACTGGCCGTAGGTCTTGCGGTTGCCGGCACCCATGCCGGACGGGAACATATTGGCATTGAGTTGCGCCAGATGGTCCAGGATCGCCTCGCGCCGCTCACCGGCCAGCTTCATGCGGGCAATTTCCATGAACACATCGCGCACCTGCACACCAAAGTCGTCCGGGTTCTCGATGCGCAAGGGAAAATACAACTCGGAGCGGCCACCTTGCTTGACCAGGCAGAGCTCGTACTGGTTCAGCCAGGCGTGCGCTTCACCGAGTTCGCGCGAGCGGGCATAGGCTTCGGCACTGGCAAACTGACTGATCGGCTGCCATTGCTCCAGGTGGAACAGGGCGTGGCCGAGCTCGTGCGCGAGGGTCGAATAGCGCGAATGGATGCGCTGCGCCGGGTCCCCGGGCACGTAGAACAGAATGCGCTCCGGGTGGCCGTTGGCGGCAGAAAAATCGGCCGCCACATGTGCGAGCTGGCCGCCGCGCGCCTGGAATTGCAGCAGCTGCTGCCACATCTCCGGGGTCTGGCGTACCGCCTGCAGCTCATCTGCCGGAAAGCCGGCCTGCTCCAGCGCCTGCAACAGGGCGTGCTCGACGGCATCGTCAGATGCGGCAGCCGGCGGCCTGGCCCGCGACCACCAGGGCAGCATGGCTGAAGTCCTCAGCCGAGTCGCGCGACGTCGGGCGTGTCCACCCGCACATCGGCGCACTGGGCGCGCTGGCGCAGCGCGTGCTCCATCAGCACCAGCGCCAGCAAGGCTTCGGCAATCGGCGTGGCGCGGATGCCGACGCAGGGATCGTGCCGGCCCTTGGTCTGCACCACCACCGGCTCGCCCTGCAGGTTGATCGAATCACGCGGCGTCATGATGGAGCTGGTCGGCTTGATGGCGATGCTGACCTCGATGTCCTGGCCGCTGCTGATGCCGCCCAAGATGCCGCCGGCATGGTTGCTGGCAAAGCCGTTCGGGGTCGGCGAGTCGCCGTGGTAGCTGCCGCGCTGGGCCACGCTGGCAAAGCCGTCGCCAATCTCCACCCCCTTGACGGCGTTCAGGCCCATCATGGCGTGGGCGATATCGGCATCGAGACGGTCGTAGATCGGTTCGCCCAAGCCTACCGGTACGCCGCTGGCGCTCACGCGCAGGCGCGCACCGCAGCTGTCGCCGGCCTTGCGCAGGCTGTCCATATAGCTTTCCAGTGCACTGACATCGGCGCAGGGCGCGAAGAAGGGGTTATTCGGCACATGCTCCCAGCTCTCGAACGGGATCGCGATCTCGCCGATCTGCGTCATGCAGCCGCGGAAAGTGGTGCCGTACTGCTCGAACAGCCACTTGCGTGCCACTGCACCGGCGGCCACCGTGGGCGCTGTCAGGCGTGCCGAGGAGCGGCCGCCGCCGCGCGGATCGCGGATGCCGAACTTGTGCCAGTAGCCGTAATCGGCATGACCCGGGCGGAAAGTCTGCAGGATGTCGCCGTAGTCCTTGCTGCGCTGGTCGGTGTTGCGGATCAGCAGACAGATCGGGGTGCCGGTGGTCTTGCCTTCATAGATGCCGGACAGGATCTCGACCTGATCGGCTTCGTTGCGCTGGGTGACGTGCCGGCTGGTGCCGGGGCGACGCCGGTCCAGCTCGGGCTGGATGTCGTCGACCGACAGCGCCATGCCGGGCGGGCAGCCGTCGATCACGCAGCCAATGGCCGGGCCGTGGGATTCACCAAAGTTGGTGACTGCAAACAGGGTTCCAAGGGTATTGCCGCTCATGGGGCCGATTATCGTGGATAAGCTGCTACTGTGACGCCACCTGCCACAGACAACCGGAATTTCCCATGCTTGAAGCCTCGCTTTCCTACCTGCACATCCTGATGATCCTGTCGATGACGGTGTTCCTCAGCTCCGAGGCTGCGCTCTGCCGCCAGGAGTGGATGAACGCGAAAGTGGTGCATCGGCTGGCGCGGCTGGACCTGATCTATGGCTCGCTGGCGCTGCTGACGCTGCTGTCCGGCCTGGCACGGCTGTTCTGGGGCGCCAAGGGGCTGGATTTCTACCTGTCGAATCCGGTGTTCCATCTGAAGATGACGCTGTTCGTGCTGATGCTGCTGCTGTCGATCCGCCCCACGCTGACCTTTCTGCGCTGGCGCCGCCAGCTTCTGGCCGATGGCAGCCTGCCGGCCGTCGGCGAGATCAACAGCACGCGCCGCCGCATCATGGTCACGGCGCACCTGATGCTGGTGCTGCCGCTGCTGGCCGCCCTGATGGCGCGCGGCTTCTGGGGCTGAACCCGCTGCTGCGGGTTTGCCCTTGATGTGGAAACGGAACGTTCGTTCGCTCTTGTATTTTTCCTGTCACGCACGCATAGTAGGGGTACGGACATGTTCGCGTAAGCGCGGTCATCTGCGACGGCAGACCCGCCCCACAGCCGGAAGCCAGGCTTCCGGCAGCATCGCCCACCGGGCCACGAAGGAGGAGTCATGAACCTGACCATCACTGGACGTCATCTTGAAGTCACCCCTGCCATGCGCGAATACGTCACCACCAAGCTGCAGCGCATCACGCGCCACTTTGATCAGCTGGTAGACACCAAGGTCACCCTGTCCATCGAAAACGACAAGGACAAGGATCGCCGCCAGCACGCCGAGTGCAGCATCCGCGTCAAGGGCAATGACATCCATGCCGAAAGCAGCCAGCACGATATGTATGCCGCCATTGATGACCTGATGGACAAGCTGGATCGCCAGATCGTCCGTCACAAGGACAAGTTGCAGACGCACCAGCTCACCGAGGCGCAAAAGCGTACCGTGATGGAGCAGGCGCAGCAATAAGGTTGCCCGACAGCGCCGCAGCAATACTCCAGTAATGCTGCGGCGCAACATCATGTAAATATGTCACATCTGATGTTTGTCATATAGAATCGGTTCATAGAGCCAGTGCAGGGTTAACACTTAGTGGGTGCCTGCGCCGTGCGCATGATGTTGCAAAGTATGAGCCAATGAACAGACTCGCCTCCATTCTGCCGGCCACCCAGGTCGTTGTTAATGTGGATGTCACCAGCAAGAAGCGTGCTTTCGAGGAAGTAGGCCTGTTGTTCGAAGACCTGCACGGATTGAGCCGCGCTGTCATTACCGACAGCCTGTTCGCCCGCGAACGACTGGGTTCCACCAGTCTGGGTCATGGCGTTGCCATCCCCCATGGCCGTATCAAGGGTCTCAAGGCACCGATGGCCGCCTTGTTCCAGCTGGCGCATCCGATCGGCTTTGACGCGCCGGACGATACGCCGGTCGGCCTGCTGATCTTCCTGCTGGTGCCCGAAGCCGCCACGCAGAAGCATCTGGAAATCCTCTCCGAAATCGCCGAAATGCTGAGCAACGCCGATCTGCGCGAAAAACTCATGACCACCCACGATGCCGCCCAGCTGCACCAGCTGGTGGCCGACTGGCAATCGGTCCAGCCCTTGTAATTAGCGGCGCTTATTTTTTCGCGCGCTTGCGGCTACCATGAAGGCATTGTCATTCCTTCATGGCAGGAGCCGCATCCATGAAACACACCGCGATCAGCGCCGACGTCCTGTTTGAATCCTTCCGCACCACGCTGCAATGGCAGTGGCTCGCTGGTCTGGGTGCTTCCGAGCGCCGTTTTGCCGAAGTGGCCGTGCGCGAAGCCAGTTCCGGCGCCGATCTGGTCGGCTACCTCAACTACATCCATCCCTACCGCGTGCAGATCCTGGGCCAGCGCGAAGTCGCCTACCTGACGCAATGCTCGCCGGAAGACCAGCTGCGTCGCACGGCGCGCATCCTGACGCTGGAACCGCCGGTGGTGATCCTGGCCGATGCGCAAGCGGCGCCGGAACCGCTGCTGCAGCTGTGCGAGCGCGCGCAGATTCCGATGTTCTCCACCGACGAGCGCGCCGCCTACGTGATCGACCTGCTGCGTACCTACCTGTCCAAGCACTTCGCCAGCCGCGAGACCATGCATGGCGTGTTCATGGACATCCTGGGGTTGGGCGTGCTGATCACCGGCGAATCCGGACTGGGAAAGAGCGAACTCGGCCTGGAGCTGATCTCGCGCGGCAACGGCCTGGTGGCTGATGACGCGGTGGACCTGTACCGTATCAACCAGACCACGATCGAAGGCCGCTGTCCCGAGCTGCTGCAGAATCTGATGGAGGTGCGCGGCATCGGCCTGCTGGATATCCGTGCCATCTTCGGCGAGATTGCCGTGCGCCGCCGCATGCGCCTGCGCATGATCGTGCACCTGGTGCGCAAGGAGACGCTGGAGCGCGACTACGAGCGCCTGCCGACCGAGCCGCTGATGCAGAACGTGCTCGGCGTGCCGATCCCCAAGGTGGTGGTGCAGGTGGTGGTGGGCCGCAACATCGCGGTGCTGGTCGAGGCCGCGGTGCGCAACATGATCCTGCAGCTGCGCGGCATCAACGTCTACGAGGAATTTGCCGCGCGCCAGCGTGCCGCCATGGCCAAGGGCTTTTCCGAAGACTGACGCGGCTAGCCGGCAGCGCGGCGCTGGAATAGCCCGCCGGGCAGGCGCGCCACCAGGCCGTCCAGTTCCAGGGCCAGCAGTTCGGCCTGCAGTGTCGCCGTGTCCATGCCGGTGCGCGCCAGCAGCGCATCCAGGCTGACCGGATCGTGGCCGAGTGCATCCAGCACCGGGTGGGGCTGGTCGGCCGGCGTGACCGAGACCGAGCTGGCCGCCCAGCCGGTGGCATGCGTCGGTCCGGGCAGCAGCGGACGCAGCTCTTCCAGCACGTCTTCCGCGGATTCCACCAGCTTGGCGCCTTGCCGGATCAGTGCATGGCAGCCGCGCGACTGCGGCGAGTGGATCGATCCGGGAATCGCAAACACCTCGCGCCCCTGTTCGCTGGCCAGCCGTGCCGTGATCAGCGAACCCGATTGCGGTGCAGCTTCCACGATCAGCACGCCGTGGCACAGCCCGGAGAGGATACGGTTGCGGCGCGGAAAATGGTGCGCCTGCGGTGGCGCGCCGAGCGCAAACTCGCTCAGCAGCACGCCGGACTGGCAGATACGGTGCGCCAGTTCGCGATGCTGCGCCGGGTAGACCCGATCCAGTCCGGTGCCGACCACGGCAATGGTGGCGGCACCGGCTTCCTGTAGCGCATCAAAACCGTCGAGCGCGCCTTCGTGCGCGGCGGCATCGATGCCGAGCGCCAGCCCCGACACCACGGTCCAGCCGTGGCGCGCAAAGCTGCGTGCAAACATGCGGGCATTGTCGGCGCCCTGGCTGGTCGGGTTGCGGCTGCCGGCCATGGCGATGCAGCGGCTGGGTGCCAGGCGGTCGCGCTGGCCCATGGCATAGAGCAGCACCGGCGGATCAGCCGTCTGCAGCAGCTGTGGCGGGTAGTCCGGGCTGCCGAGCGGGATCAGCCAGCGCGCAATGCCATCGGCCTGCGCTTGCAGCCATTGGCGGGTGCGCTCGATCAGCGCCAGCGTGTCTTCGGACGGATGCAGCAGCGCCTCGGCCTGGCGGCTGCTGATGACCTGTTCCAGTGCATGGCGCGATTGCGCCACGACCTGCTGCGGCAGGCCGAAGCTGGCCAGCAGCCGGCGTGCCGTGTCCGGGCCAATGCCGTGTGCCTGCAGCAGCTGCAGCCAGGCGACCAGTTCCTCATCGCTCATGCGGAATCATCCAATTTAAATACAAAGTATTGATTATCGTGCGATTCCGGCGGATTTTGCCGCCATGTGCCTGACAACAGCGTGGCCAAGCGTGCGGCCTGCTGCAGGAAATGGCAAAACACGGGAAAATACCGGTATTCGGCCACTGCAGGTGGCCTGCTGTCTTTCGAGTGATTCCATGGCCCTGCTTCCCATTCTTGTCTATCCCGATCCCAAGCTGCACACCGTGGCCAAGCCCGTGGCGCAGGTGGACGAGCGCATCCGCACGCTGCTGGATGACATGTTCGAGACCATGTACGAAGCCAATGGCATCGGCCTGGCGGCTACCCAGGTCGATGTGCATGAGCGCGTGGTGGTGATCGACGTGTCCGAATCGCGCGACCAGCGCCTGGTGGTGATCAACCCGGAAATCGTCTGGGCCAGCGAAGAGCGCGTACGCGGTGACGAGGGCTGCCTGTCGGTGCCCGGCATCTACGATGGCGTGGAGCGTGCCGCGCAAGTGCATGTGCGCGCACTGGACGAGCAGGGCAACAGCCGCGTGATCGAGGCCGATGGCCTGCTGGCGGTCTGCCTGCAGCACGAAATGGATCACCTGGCCGGCAAGGTGTTTGTCGAATACCTGTCGCCGCTCAAGCGTGGCCGCATCAAGACCAAGCTGGTCAAGGCGCAGCGTGAAGCCGAGCGCGAGCAGAAATCCCGCCAGTCGGCATAAGCACGGGCAGGATCTTCCATGAAAGTGGTGTTTGCCGGTACGCCGGAGTTTGCCCAGGTGGCGCTGCAGCGCCTGCTGCAGGCCGGTTTCGAAGTGCCGCTGGTGCTGACGCAGCCGGATCGTCCGGCCGGGCGCGGCATGAAGCTGCAGGCCTCGCCGGTCAAGCAGACGGCGCTGGCGCATGGCATTCCGGTGCAGCAGCCGCACGGTCTGAAGCTCGATGGCAAGTATGCCGATGAGGCGGCGCAGGCACGCGAGGCCTTGCTGCAGGTGCAGCCCGACGTGATGGTGGTGGCGGCCTACGGCCTGATCCTGCCGCAATGGGTGCTGGACCTGCCGCGCCTCGGCTGCCTGAACATCCATGCCAGCCTGCTGCCGCGCTGGCGCGGTGCTGCGCCCATCCATCGCGCCATCGAATCCGGCGATGCCGAGACCGGCGTCACCATCATGCAGATGGACATCGGCCTGGATACCGGCGACATGCTGCTGACCGAGCGCCTGCCGATCACGGCTGCCGCTACCACCGCCAGTCTGCACGACCAGCTGGCCGATCTGGGCGGCCGCCTGATCGTGGAGGCGCTGGAGCTGGCTGCCTGCGGTGGCCTGCCACCGGCCACGCCGCAGCCCGCAGACGGCATCACTTACGCACACAAGATCGAGAAGGCCGAAGCCCGCATTAACTGGCAAGACTCGGCGGACCAGATTGCGCGCCGCGTGCGCGCCTTCACGCCGTTTCCGATTGCGCACACCACGGCACCGAATGCCGAAGGCCAGCACGAGCTGGTCAAGGTGCATGCGGCACAGCTGCTGGAGCAGGACAGCCAGGCCACGCCGGGCCAGGTGCTGGCCAGTGGTGCCGATGGCATCGATGTCGCCTGTGGCGATGGCCGCGTGCTGCGGCTGACCATGCTGCAGCGCGCTGGCGGCAAGCGCCTGCCGGTGGCCGACTGGCTGCGCGGCTTTGCCCTGCCGGCAGGAACCGTGCTGGGCCAGCAGGCCGACTGAACTCCCTGTACTTCCATGAGCACTGCCGTTTCCACCTCCGGGCTGGCGCCGCGCGACCGCGCGCTGGAGCCGCCTGTCCTGTCGCCGGCGATGATCCGCCAGCCGGCCTTCCGCGAGGGCTGGCGCAACTACTACCAGATCGCGCTCGGCATTGCCTCCTGGGGCCTGATGACGGGTGTCGCCATGAGCAATTCCGGCCTCAGCCTGTTCGAGGCCATGCTGATGACAGTGCTGGTGTTTGCCGGTACTGCCCAGCTGGCGGCGCTGCCGCTGATCGTGGCCGGTGCGCCGGTCTGGGTGATCCTGGTGGCGGCGTTCTGCGTCAACCTGCGTTTTGTCGTGTTCAGCGCGCACTTGCGCAACTACGTGATGCACCTGCCGTTCCGGGAGCGCATGATGTTTGGCTACCTGTCGGGTGACGTCAACTACGTGCTGTTCACCCAGCGCCATCCGCATCCGGCCACGCACGATCCGCAGCTGCGAGGCGAGCAGGTCGCCTGGTATGTTGGCAATACGGCGGCCAACTACGTCAACTGGTGTGTCGCCTGCCTGACTGGCGTGCTGCTGGCCAGTACCTTGCCGACATCCTGGGGGCTGGGTTTTGCCGGCACGCTGGCGGTGCTGGGCGTGATGTGCGCGATGCTGGACAGCCGCATGCGCATTCTCACGGCGATCCTGGCCGGTGGCGTGGCGGTAATGGCCTATGCGCTGCCACTCAAGCTGAACCTGGTGGTGGCGATCCTGCTCTCGGTTGGCATCTGCCTGCTGCTGGAATACACCGTGCTGCGCCGCCATGTGGAAGAGCAGGAAGCGCGCCAGCGCCGCCAGGGGCGCCCATGAGCATTATCAGCGTACCGGGCCAGACCGACTGGCTCACCATCCTCATCATCATCGGCCTGACGCTGGTGACGATTGTCTCGCGCAGCTTCTTCTTCATCTCGCGGCGCAATCTGCCGATGCCGACCTGGTTCCAGCGCAGCCTCAAGTACGCGCCGGTGGCGGCACTGGCGGCCCTGGTGATCCCGGAAATTGCCGTCACGCAAGGCGAACTGGCCAGCTGGAACGATGCCCGCCTGTATGGCGCACTGGCTGGTGCGCTCTGGTACTTCCGCCGGCGCAGCGTCATGGGCACGATCCTGGTCGGCATGGCGGTGTACCTGCCGCTGCATCTGGGGCTGGGCTGGTAGCACACGTGCTGGCGTAAACTAGTCCTTTTGGGGCGCCTTGCCCCGCGGACTAGCCTGCGAGACTGCCCATGACCTCTTCCTCCCGCATCCCTTTTGCCCTGTCCCTGTGCGCGCTTGGCGCGATGCTGTCACTGGCGGCCTGCTCGAAGCAGGAGGCAGCTCCGGCAGCCGGTGCGGCTTCCGCTGCCGCTTCGGCCACCGCCTCCGCAGCCGCCGATGCGGTCGAGGTGCTGATCGGCACCGTCAGCCCGCTGTCCGGTGGCATTGCCCACGTCGGCAAGGACGTGGAAAACGGCGTGCGCATGGCGATTGACGACATCAACGCCAGCCAGCCGGTGATTGGCGGCAAGCCGGTGCACTTCAAGCTGGTGGCCGAGGACGATGCCGGCGACCCGCGCCAGGCCACCACCGTGGCGCAGAAGATGTGTGACGCCAAGGTGGCCGGCGTGGTCGGCCACCTGCAATCCGGCACCACGATTCCGGCTGCGGACGTCTACAACAAGTGCGGCATCCCGCACGTGACGCCGGCAGCGACCAACCCGGACGTGACCAAGGCCGGCTACAACACCACCTTCCGCGTGATTGCCAACGACAACCAGCTGGCCGAAGCGGTAGCGGCCAGCGCCGCCCAGCAGGGCGTGAAGACGGTGGCCATCGTCGATGACCGCACGGCGTTTGGCCAGGGCCTGGCCGATACCTTCGAGGAGGCCGCGAAGCAGAACGGCATGGAAGTCGTGGTGCGCGAATTCACCAATGACCGGGCGACCGACTTCATGCCGATCCTGACCTCGATCAAGGCACGCAACCCGGATGCCATCATGTTTGGCGGCCTGGATGCGCAAGGCGGCCCGATGCTGCGCCAGATGCAGCAGCTCGGCATGAGCCAGGTCAAGCTGCTCGGTGGCGATCCGCTGTGTACCGAGCGCATGCCCGAGCTGTCCGGCAACGTCGCTACCGTGCAGAACGTGATCTGTGCCACCGGCGGCATTTCGGTGCAACGCATGCAGGGCGGCCAGGACTGGCTGCAGCGCTACAACAAGGCCTACAGCGGCCAGTTCCAGATCTACAGCCCGTACTCCTACGATGCCACCCAGGTGCTGGTGGCGGCCATGAAGCAGGCCGATTCCACTGATCCCAAGGTCTATCTGCCGAAGCTGGCGGCGCTGCAGTACCAGGGCCTGACCGGCGAGATCAGCTTCACGCCGCGTGGCGAGCTGCAGAAGCCGGCCGTGACCTTGTACCGTTTCCAGGACGGCAAGCGCGTCGAGCAGTAAGCCTCAGGGTTCGGACAGGATCGGATCGGGCAGCTTGACCACCAGCACCGGCACCGGGGCATCGTCAATCAGCTCGCGCGAGACCGATCCGCCCAGCATGTTGCGCAACATGCCCTGGGCGCGCGTGCCGGTGATGATCAGGTCGCAGCCGTGCAGGTGCACCAGCTCGATGATGGATTGCGCCGGATTGCCGCTGCTGATCACTTCGGTGACGTAGCTGACACCGGCCTGTTCGATCAGGCGTACCGAGTCGGCCAGCGCGTCGGTGCCGGCACCATAGGCCACGTTGGCCAGCATTTCCTCGTTGCCCTGCGCCGTCAGGCGTTCGTAGGTGCTGGGCGATTCCTGCACGTTGGCCAGCACCACGCTGGCGCGCAGGCCGTTGCGCACCAGTTGCAGCGCGTACTGCACCTCGTGGTGGGACACTTGGCTGCCGTCGATGGCGATCAGGATCTTCATGCGGGTACTCCTTGTTCTCGTGGTCGTGCTGCTTCCAGTGTACAGGCGCGTACGCAGCGGCAGCAGGAGCTGCCAGCTTTTCTATAATGGCCGCAGTCACAGGATTTTCATCATTCTTACAGGGACACTCCATGCAATTCATCCGTTTTTCCGATCTGTGCGCCAACGGCCAGGCCAAGGGCAAGCGCGTCTTCATCCGTGCCGACCTGAACGTGCCGCAGGACGGCGAAGGCAACATCACCGAAGACACCCGCATCCGTGCCTCGCTGCCCTGCATCCGCATGGCGCTGGAAGCCGGTGCCGCCGTCATGGTCACTTCCCACCTGGGCCGCCCGACCGAGGGCGAATTCAAGCCGGAAGACTCGCTGTCGCCGGTGGCGGCGCGCCTGGGCGAGCTGCTGGGCCGCGACGTGCCGCTGGTCAGCAACTGGCTGGACGGCGTCGAGGTGCAGCCGGGTGAGCTGGTGCTGCTGGAAAACTGCCGCCTGAACGTGGGCGAAAAGAAGAACAAGCCGGAACTGGCCGAAAAGCTGGGCCAGCTGTGCGACATCTTCGTGCACGACGCCTTTGGCACCGCGCACCGCGCCGAAGGCACGACCTACGGCATTGCGCAGTACGCGCCGATCGCCAGTGCCGGTCCGCTGCTGGCGGCCGAGATGGACGCCATCGGCACTGCCCTGGCCAACCCCAAGCGCCCGCTGATCGCCATCGTGGCCGGCAGCAAGGTCTCCACCAAGCTGACCATCCTGCAAAGCCTGGCCGACAAGGTCGATGGCCTGATCGTTGGTGGCGGCATTGCCAACACCTTCATGCTGGCCGAAGGCCTGCACATCGGCAAGTCGCTGGCCGAGGGCGACCTGGTGGACGAGGCGAAGAAGGTGATCGCCAAGATGAAGGAGCGTGGCGCCGAAGTGCCGATCCCGGTCGATGTGGTGACTGCCAAGGCCTTTGCCGCCGATGCTGCTGCCGAAATCAAGGATGCCAAGGACGTCGCCGAAGACGACATGATCCTGGACATCGGCCCCAAGACGGCGCAGCTGCTGGCCGACAAGCTCAAGGCCGCCGGTACCATCGTCTGGAACGGCCCGGTCGGCGTGTTCGAGTTCGACCAGTTTGCCCACGGCACCGAAACCATCGCGCGCGCGATTGCCGCTTCCGATGCCTTCAGCATCGCCGGTGGCGGCGACACGCTGGCGGCGATCGCCAAGTACGGCATTGACAAGGACGTGAGCTATATCTCCACCGGTGGTGGCGCTTTCCTGGAAGTGCTGGAAGGCAAGACGCTGCCGGCATTCGAGATCCTGGGCAAGCGCGCCGCGGCGTAAGGATCCGGCTTGCAGGCTCCGCCTGGGGCCTGCCACAAGGCCCGTCAACCGGGCTTTCTGGCTTTTGCTAAAAAAGCACGGTGGTGCGATTGCGACGTTAACTGTTGCAGAAAAGCTGCAGAATCGGGGCCTGCAGCCCCTGTGGACGAATCACAAGGGGTTTGTGCTGCACTGCGGTAAGGCCAAGACTGGCCTCATATTCTCATCATTCATACAATGAGAGGTTCATGGGCGCGCGCCCGTGAGGGTAGCAGCCACATCAGTGCGTGGCTGCAGGCCCTTCTTCCAGTGCAGACGCTTGCCGACTGCCGCCCGCACTGAGATGTGAGAGATATGACCGAGACTTCCCAGCAAGCGACCGTGGATACGGCGCAGCCGATCACTCCCGACCAGCCGATGCCCCATCGCAAGGTCATCCGTTCCTGGACCGCTCCCTTTGCCCAACGCGACAACTGGCACGCCTTTGTGCTGCTGGTCATCGATTTTGCCCTGTTCTTTGCGCTGATCGCCGGCGCCGTGCTGTTTGAAGCCTGGTGGCTGCAGCTGCTGTGCGGTCTGGCTGCCGGCTTTGTCATCGGCCGCCTGTTCATCATTGGCCACGACGCCTGCCACATGAGTCTGACGCCGAACCGCCAGCTCAACAAGTGGCTGGGCCGCATCGCCTTCATGCCTTCGCTTACCGCCTACAGCCTGTGGGACGTGGGCCACAACGTGATCCACCACGGCTACACCTGCCTGAAGGGCGTGGACTTCGTCTGGGAGCCGCTGACCAAGGAAGAGTACGACGCGCTGTCGCCGACCAAGCGCCTGCTGCAGCGTATCTACCGCAGCGGCTGGGGTGCCGGCATCTACTACATGATCGAGATCTGGTGGCACCGCGAGTTCTTCCCGAACAAGAAGTACATGCCGACGCGCCGTTCCGTCTTCATCTGGGACAACATCCTGGTGCTGGTCTTCTGGCTGGTCTGGGCCGTGGCGATCACGCTGCTGGCGCTGGCCTTCGAACAGCCGGTGTGGCAGGCCTTCCTGTTCGGCATGGCTGCTCCGCTGATGTTCTGGTTCTACATGATCGGCTTCGTCGTCTATGTGCACCACACGCACGAGAAGGTGAGCTGGCAGAACGACAAGTCGGCCTGGGGCAAGGCAGCGCCGTTCGTTTCCACCACCGTGCACCTGACTTTCCCGTTCAAGATTGGCGCCGCCATGCACCACATCATGGAGCACACTGCACACCATGTGGACATGACGATTCCGCTGTACCAGCTGAAGAACGCCCAGCACCGCCTGGAAGAGCTGCTGCCCGGCCGCATCGTGGTGCAGCCCTTTTCCTGGAAGTGGTACTTCGAGACCGCCGGCAAGTGCAAGCTGTACGACTTCCAGCAGCAGTGCTGGACCGACTTTGACGGCGTCGCCACCAGCGTGCCGCGTACCGACATGACGGTGGTGCCGGCCTGATCGCCAGCCTGCCTTGATGTACAACCCGCCTGCAGTTCCTGCGGCGGGTTTTTTGTTGCGTGTGATGCTGCCGGGATACCTTTCACTAGCGTCAGCCCCTAGCCCCGGCGTCACACAGTCGTGCCAGAATCCCGGAAGCAGCCGCAGCGGCGGCTGTCTGCCACGGAGACCTCCATGCTGCGCCACGCCACCAAGATTGTTGCCACCATCGGCCCTGCTTCCAGCACGCCCGAGATGCTCGAAGCCATGATCCGCGAGGGCGTCAGCGTGGTGCGGCTCAACTTCAGTCACGGTGTGGCGCAGGACCATATCGATCGCGCACGCCTGGTGCGCGAGGCGGCGCAGCGTGTCGGCCGCGAGATTGCCATCATGGCCGACCTGCAAGGCCCGAAGATCCGTGTCGGCAAGTTCGCCGAAGGCCGGATCGTGCTGGAGCCGGGTGCCAGCTTTGTGCTCGATGCCAGCCGCACCGAACCGGGCGATCTGCAGGGTGTCGGCCTGGACTACAAGGAGCTGCCGCGCGATGTGCGCCCCGGCGACACGCTGCTGCTGAACGATGGCCTGATCACGCTGCGCGTGGATCGCGTGCAGGGCGAGGCGGTCCACACCACGGTGCTGCTGGGCGGCGAGCTGTCCAACAACAAGGGCATCAACAAGCAGGGCGGCGGCCTGTCGGCACCGGCGCTGACGGCCAAGGACATGGAGGACATCCGCACCGCCATGAGCTTCCAGGCCGATTACGTGGCGGTGAGCTTTCCCAAGAGCGCTTCTGACATGGAAATGGCGCGCCACCTGTGCCATATGGCTGGTGCCGAGTACGGCCACCGCCCCTTCCTGATTGCCAAGATCGAACGCGCCGAGGCGATTCCGCGCCTGCCGGAAATCCTGCAGGCCAGCGATGCCATCATGGTGGCGCGCGGCGACCTGGCGGTGGAGGTCGGCAACGCCGCGGTGCCGGCGCTGCAAAAGCACATGATCCGGCTCGCGCGCGAGCACGACAAGGTGGTGATCACCGCCACCCAGATGATGGAGAGCATGATCGTGAACCCGGTGCCGACGCGCGCCGAGGTCAGCGACGTGGCCAACGCCGTACTCGACGGTACCGATGCCGTGATGCTGTCGGCCGAAACCGCCGCCGGCCGCTTTCCACTGGAAACGGTGCGCGAAATGGCCAATATCTGCATCGCCGCCGAGGCGCATGACAAGTTCGAGCTCGATGCCGACTTCACCGGCAAGACCTTCAGCCGCATCGACCAGTCGATCGCCATGGCGGCGCTGTTTACTGCCCACCACATGAACGCCAGGGCGCTGGTGGCGCTGACCGAATCCGGCTCCACGGCACTGTGGATGAGCCGCTACCGCGTGCGCACGCCGATCTATGCCATGACCTCGCGCCAGGCCTCGCAGCGGCGCATGGCCCTGTTCCGCAACGTGCATGCGCTGCTGACGGAGACGCACCTGGTACGCGATACCGTGCTGCGCGAGGTCGAGACGCATCTGCTGCGCGAGAGCGTGGTGCAGCAGGGCGATACCTATGTGCTCACCTGCGGCGAGCCGATGGGCACGCCGGGTGGCACCAACATGCTGCAGGTCTGCCGCGTGCAGTAAGGTTGTTGGCTGGCCTTGCAAGCAGGGCTTGGGTAAAATGGGCGGATTCCCTGCCGCGTGCAGGGCAGGCTTGCCCTGCGCCAGCCTGCTTCCGGTTTTCAACTTCTAAGGAATCATCCCATGGCACTCGTATCGATGCGCGAACTGCTGGACCATGCTGCCGAAAACGGCTACGGCATTCCGGCCTTTAACGTCAACAACCTGGAGCAGGTGCAGGCCGTGATGTCGGCTGCCGACGAAGTGGGTGCCCCGGTGATCCTGCAGGCCAGCGCCGGCGCGCGCAAGTACGCAGGTGAGCACTTCATCAAGTACCTGATCCAGGCTGCTGCCGAAGCCTACCCGCACATCCCGCTGGTGATGCACCAGGACCACGGTACCAGCCCGGCGATCTGCCAGGGCGCGCTGGACCTGGGCTTTGGCTCGGTGATGATGGACGGTTCCCTGCGTGACGACGGCAAGACGCCGGCCGATTTCGATTACAACGTCTCCGTGACCAAGCAGGTCGTGGAAATGGCGCACAAGATTGGCGCCACCGTCGAGGGCGAGCTGGGCTGCCTGGGCAGCCTGGAAACCGGTGAAGCCGGCGAGGAAGATGGCGTGGGCGCCGTTGGCAAGCTGGAGCACAGCCAGATGCTGACCGACCCGGAAGAAGCCGCCCAGTTCGTGCAGGCCACGCAGCTGGACGCGCTGGCCATCGCCATCGGTACCAGCCACGGTGCCTACAAGTTCACCCGCCCGCCCACCGGCGACGTGCTGGCCATCAGCCGCGTGAAGGAAATCAACGCGCGCATTCCCAACACCCACCTGGTGATGCACGGCTCTTCCAGCGTGCCGCAAGACCTGCTGGACATCATCAACCAGTACGGCGGTGACATGAAGCAGACTTACGGCGTGCCGGTCAAGGAAATCCAGGAAGCGATCAAGTACGGCGTGCGCAAGATCAACATCGACACCGATATCCGCATGGCGATGACTGGGGCCGTACGCAAGTTCATGCACGAGAATCCCTCCAAGTTCGACATGCGCGAATGGATGAAGCCGGCGCGCGAAGCCGCCAAGGCGATCTGCAAGCAGCGCTACCTGGAATTCGGTTGCGAAGGCCAGGGCGCCAAGATCAAGGGCATCCCGCTGTTCGTGATGGCCGAGATGTATGCCAAGGGTGACCTGAAGCAGAAGGTCAACTGATCGACGGCTGACCGGCAGGACCAGACTGCCGGTATCGCTCCAGCCCGCGTATGGCTGCCCCTGTGGATGCACAGATGGCAGCTGGCGCGGGCTTTTTGCTGCCCGCCCGCTATAGGAATTGGCTGACAGGCATCGTCGGCATCGGATGGCAGGCCGGGGATGCGTCTGCACGCACACTGGAATCAGCAAGTTTCCCCATGACCAGCCGGTTGTGGATTCCGATTCCACCTAGCGAGGAGAACATCATGAGCAATAGCGATATCGGCCAGCCTTCCCAGGACCCGCGTCCGATCGCCCAGGAGGCGATTACCCCGGAGGAAGCCAAGCGAGAAGTGTCCGGCGTGGCCGCAGGCGGCGGCGCCGTGGCTGGTGCGGCGGGCGGCGTTGCCATCGGTACTGCCGTGGGCGGCCCGGTGGGGGCGCTGGTAGGCGGCGTGATTGGTGCTGTGGCCGGCGCCGTGGGTGCCTATGCCGCCGTCGATGCCACCGACCCCGACTACAGCTACTGGAAGGACAACTACCAGCAGCAGCCACACTATGTGAACGACTACAACTACGACGATGACTTTGCGCCGGCCTACCGTCTGGGCTACCAGGGACGCCGTCGCTATGAAGGCCAGACCTGGGCCGAGGCTGAAAACTCCTTGCGCACCGACTGGGAGCAGCTCAAGGCCGGATCGCGCCTGAGCTGGGAGCAGGCTAGTGATGCCAGCCGTGCCGCCTGGGAGCGTGTTGAAGGCCAGGTACTGGGCGGTTCCGACAAGGCCTGATGCTGCGCCAGCCGAGCGCGCATCAGGGATAATAGGACATCCGCCCCGCTGGGGCGCATGTCCTTTTTACTGCCTGAACCATGAGCCAACCCGACGCCCTGCATACCTCTTCCCTCCAGTCCCTGCCGCTGCTGGCGCGCGGCAAGGTGCGCGACAACTACGCCGTGGGCGATGACCGCATCCTGATGGTGGCCAGCGACCGCATCAGCGCGTTCGACGTCATCATGGGTGAGCCGATTCCGGGCAAGGGTGCGCTGCTGACGCAGATGGCGCTGTTCTGGTTTGACAAGCTCAAGGGCATCGTGCCCAACCATCTGACCGGCGATGCCCCCGAGAGCGTGGTCAGCGCCGCCGAAGTGCCGCAGGTGCAGGGCCGCAGCATGCTGGTCAAGCGCCTGAAGCCGCTGCCGGTCGAGGCGGTGGTGCGCGGCTACCTGGCCGGCAGTGGCTGGCAGGAATACCAGCAGAGCCGCAGCGTCTGCGGCGTGCCGCTGCCCGAGGGCCTGCAGAATGCCAGCAAGCTGCCCGAGCCGATCTTTACGCCGGCGGCCAAGGCAGAAGTCGGCGAACATGACGAGAACATCAGCTTCGAGCAGGTCGAAGCCACCATCGGCAAGGAGCTGGCGGCACAGATGCGGGATATCAGCATCGCGCTGTACCAGGCCGCAGCCGATTACGCCCTGACCAAGGGCATCATCATTGCCGATACCAAGTTCGAGTTTGGCCTGGATGCCGACGGCACGCTGACGCTGATGGACGAGGTGCTGACGCCCGACAGCTCGCGCTACTGGCCGCAGGACGGCTACCAGGCCGCGTTCGAGGCTGGCCAGAACCCGCCGAGCTACGACAAGCAGTTCCTGCGCGACTGGCTGGACACCGCCACGGTGGATGGCAAGCCATGGGGCAAGGTGGCTCCGGCGCCGCAGCTGCCGCAGGAGGTGATTGACGGTACGACCGCCAAGTACCGGGAGGCGTTGCAGAAGCTGATGCAGTAAGCGTCCTTTGCCGCAGAAACAGACATGCCACCCAAGGGTGGCATGTTGCGTTGTGGGGGTACAGCTTACTTGTTGTTCCAGCCCGAGGGGTAGTTGTAGCCAGGGAAGCGCTTCAGCGCGTAGGCCTTGAACTCGGGGGAGCGGTAGGCGGCAATCACGTCCTTGGCCCACTGCGTGTCCAGATTGTCATTGCGGATCGCGCCGATATTGACATAGGCCTTGCTCTTTTCCTGGAACAGGCTGTCACTGAGCTTCATGCCGCTGCTGACCGCGTAGTTGCCATTGACAATGGCAAAGTCGACATCGGAGCGGGAGCGTGGCAGCTGGGCTGCCTCCAGTGGCTTGAACACGATGTTGTGCTTGTTGCTGGCAATGTCGCGCTCGGAAGCCGTGACGGGGTTGATGCCAGGCTTGAGCGTCACCCAACCCAGATCGCGCAGCAGCACCAGGGCGCGCGCCAGGTTGGTCGGATCGTTCGGTACGCTCACGATGCTGCCAGACTTGACGTCTTGCAGCTGCTTGCTCCTGCCTGCGTACAGGTTCATGGGCGCAGTCGGGACGTGGAATACCGATGTCAGCGTCAACTTGTGCTGGGCGCGGAACTTGCTCAGGTAGGGGTGGTGCTGGAACACGTTGACATCCAGCGCGCCCTCCTGCAGCGCCAGGTTCGGGCGGACGTAGTCGGTAAATTCGACCAGCTTGACCTTGTAGCCATTCTTTTCCAGGATCGGGCGGATGCCTTCTTTCACCTGGTCGCCGTAATCACCCACGGTGGTGCCGATGACGATTTCCTTTTTCGCCGGATCAGCGGCCAGGGCCGGCTGGCCCAGTGCGACCAGCAGGGTAGCGGTCACGCTGGCCTTGAGCAAATCTCGCAGTGTCATGGTGTCTCCTTCAGTTTCTTGTGTTTCGGGATGGGGTTGGACTTACTTGACCCAGCCTGCCGGGTAGTTGTAGCCGGGGAAGCGCTTCAGCGCGTAGGCCTTGAACTCGGGCGAACGGTAGGCGGCGATGACGTCCTGTGCCCACTGCGTGTTCAGGCTCTTGTTCTGGAACACGCCCACGTTCAGGTAGGCCTTGCTGCGTTCCTGGAACAGGCCGTCCTTCAGGTTCATGCCGCTGCTGACGGCATAGTTGCCGTTGACGATGGCAAAGTCCACATCGGCGCGCGAACGCGGCAGCTGCGCGGCTTCCAGCGGCTTGAGCACGATGTTGTACTTGTTGCTGGCAATGTCGCGCTCGGACGCGGTGGTGGTCTTGATGCCGGGCTTGAGCGTGATCCAGCCCAGGTCACGCAGCACCACCAGCGCGCGCGCCAGGTTGGTCGGGTCGTTCGGCACGCTCACGGTGCTGCCGTTCTTCACGTCTTCCAGGCGCTTGCTCTTGCCGGCGTACAGGTTCATCGGCGCGGTCGGCACCACGAATACCGAGGTCAGCGTCAGCTTGTGCTGGGCGCGGAACTGGTTCAGATAGGGCTGGTGCTGGAACACGTTGACGTCCAGCGAGCCTTCCTGCAGTGCCAGGTTAGGGCGGATGTAATCGGTAAATTCGACCAGCTTGACCTTGTAGCCCTTCTTTTCCAGGATCGGGCGGATGCTTTCCTTGACCTGGTCACCAAAGTCGCCGACGGTGGTGCCAATGACGATTTCCTTTTTCGCCGGATCAGCGGCCAGGGCATGGCCACCCAGGGTGGCGAACAGGGCGGTGGCCAGCGAGGCCTTGAGCAGGGTACGGATGTTCATGGGTTGGTTTCCTGTAAAAAATGGGATGGGAATCAGCGCTTGTCCAGGCGCGCCGCGATCAGGTTGCCGGACACCTGGATCACTTGCACGATCAGGATCAGCAGCAGCGACATGGCGACCAGCACCACGGTGTCGTAACGCTGGTAGCCGTAACGGATCGCCAGGTCACCGATACCGCCACCGCCAACCACGCCGGCCACGGCGGAATAGCTCAGGAAGCTGATCGTCAGGATGGTGAAGCCGGCAACCAGGCCGGAGCGTGCCTCGACCAGCAGCACCTTGACGATGATCTGCAGCGGGCTCGCGCCCATGGCCTGGGCGGCTTCGAGCACGCCGCGCGGAATCTCGCGCAGGGAGGTCTCGGCCAGGCGCGCAAAGTAGGGAATCGCGGCAAAGGACAGCGGCACGGCGGCCGCCAGCGGGCCGATCGAGGTGCCTGCAACCCAGCGCGTGAAGCCGCTCAGCACCACCATCAGGATGATGAAGGGGAAGGAACGCACCAGGTTGACCAGCCAGCTCAGCGCGCCGCCGAGCACGCGGTTTTCGTACATCTGGCCCTTGCCGGTGAGGTAGAGCAGGATGCCCAGCGGCAGGCCGATCAGCACCGCGGCGGTCAGGCCGATGCCGAGCATGATGGCGGTTTCGATGGCAGCCTGGATGATTTCATCCTGCATGCCGGCCAGGTGCTCCCAGGCGGCAGCCCAGCTGAAGGTTTCTTCGTTGTTGCTGAAATCGTCCATGATCAAGCCTCCTCTGCCAGCAGCGCCAGTGCCTGCGGCGATTGCATGCGGAACTCGCCATCGCGTACGTCGGCGATCTCGACCACGCGGCCCTGGTCCATCACGGCGGCGCGGTGGCACAGCTGGCGCACCACGCGCATCTCGTGCGTGACGATGACGATGGTCACGCCAAAGCGCTGGTTGATCGATTGCAGGCAGTCCAGTACCGCGCGCGTGGTCTGCGGATCCAGCGCCGAAGTCGGTTCGTCAGCCAGGATCACCTTGGGGTTGGGCGCCAGCGCCCGTGCGATGCCGACACGCTGCTTCTGGCCGCCGGACAGCTGCGCCGGGTAGTGCTGCGCGCGGTGCGCCAGGTCCACTACCTCCAGGCATTCGGCCACGCGCTTGTCGATATCGGCCTTGCTCCAGCCGGCAATCTGCAGCGGAAAGGCCACGTTGCCGGCGACGGTGCGGTTGGCCATCAGGTTGAATTGTTGGAACACCATGCCCATGTGCTGGCGCGCCTGGCGCAGGCCGGCCGCATCCAGCGTGGTCAGGGTCTGCTCGCCGATGCGCACCGAGCCGCCATCCGGCCGCTCCAGCAGGTTGAGCAGGCGCAGCAGGGTCGATTTGCCAGCGCCGGAATGGCCGATCAGGCCAAAGATTTCACCCGCGCGGATGTGCAGCGAGGTGGGGTGTACCGCGTCAAACCAGCCAGACCCGTGTGGGGCGGGGTAACGCTTGAAAACCGAGTCGAGTTCTATCATCTGTCTGTGCCGCGGGTAGCGGCCTCCCTGTCAAGGAGGACGATTCTAGCAAATCCATGGCTTTATATGCCATTTAAATCATATAAAGATATTGTTTGAATATGACTTTGGAATATAAGGGATTTCCCCTGTGCGTTGCGCGGACGCTGGCATGTCCTGTTACCACTTGGCAGCCGCAAGCCGGAACTTTGCGCCTGCTGGCCACATCCATCAGGGAGCCATTCCGGCTTTCCGGGCCGCCTGCTGCAGGCCGACGCCCGTGATCCCAACCAGGAGATTCCCATGTCGATTGCAAGCCGTTTCGTTCCCCTGGCCGTGCTGGCCACCACCCTGCTGGCGACCACCGGCGTTGCCCATGCCGATGACCGCATCTGTCGCGGCACCATCAGCAACCAGACCATTGACGGCGATATCAAGGTGCCGCGCGGTGCCAGCTGCGTGGTGTCCAACAGCCGCATCGACGGCAACATCCAGTCCCAGGGTGCGGCCTCGGTGACGGTGCGCAACAGCACGATCGACGGCAATATCCAGCTCGACAAGGGCCGCCGCATCAGCCTGCGCGGCAATCGGGTCGATGGCGACATCCAGCTGATGGGCAACCGTGGCAGCATCGCGGTGCAGGGCAACCGCGTGGATGGCAACCTGCAGTGCAAGGGCAACAGCCAGCGCCCGACCGGTGGCAACAACCGCGTTGACGGCAACAAGGAAGACCAGTGCGCGCGCCTGTAAGTCGGTAGCGCTGATCGTCTCCCAGGGCTCCCTGCTCCGGCGGGAGCCCTTGTCATGTGGGGTCAGGCAATATCTGTCATGATGCCCCCTGATTCCCGTTAGATCCCAGGAGATTTTCATGCCCCAGTTGTTCGATGCCTACACGCTGTCTGGCCTGCCGCTGCGCAACCGTATCGTCATGGCCCCGATGACCCGTGCGCGCAACCCGGATGCCGTGCCGAATGACCTGACCGCGCTCTATTACCGCCAGCGCGCCAGTGCCGGCCTGATCGTGAGCGAAGGCGTGCCGGTATCGGAAATGGCCAATGGCAACCTGTACGTGCCGGGCCTGTACACGCCCGAACAGCAGGAGGGCTGGAGCCATGTCACGCAAGCCGTGCATGAGGAGGGCGGCGCCATCTTCGCCCAGCTCTGGCATGTGGGCCGCGCCTCGCACCAGAACCTGCTGCACGGCCGCAAGCCGCACAGCTCCACCGCCCGCACGGCCGACACCAAGGTGTTTGCCTATGACCTGAATGGCAAGCCCGGTTTTGTGCAGGCCACCGAGCCGCATGCGATGACGACCGACGAGGTGCGCGAGACCGCCTTCGATTTCGGCAAGGCCGCTGGCCGCGCTATCCGCGCCGGTTTTGACGGCGTGGAAATCCACGGCGCCAACGGCTATCTGCTGGAGCAGTTCATGAACCCGCTGGTGAATGACCGCACCGACCAGTACGGCGCCCAGACCATGGACGATCGCCTGCGCTTCGTGCTGGAAGTGGTGGACAACGTGGTGGCTGCCACGGCACCGGGCAAGGTCGGCGTGCGCCTGTCACCCTGGGGCCGCTTCAATGACATGCCCGATTACGCCCAGCTCGAGGAGACTTACCTGCAGCTGATCCGCAAGCTGGACGAGCGCGAGCTGGCCTATGTGCACCTGATGGACCAAAGCAATGGCCAGGGCCGTCCCGATGCCGAGGGCCAGAACGAAGCCTTTCTGCGCAAGGTGCGCGAGGCCTTCCCGCGCGGCGCCATCATCGTGGCTGGTGCCATGACGCTGGAGGTGGGCAACCATTTGTTGCAGCAGGGGCTGGTCGATTTGGTAGGCTTTGGTCAGCCCTTCATCCCCAACCCGGATCTGGTGCAGCGCCTGCAGCATGGCTGGCCGCTGGAGCAGCCGGATCGCCGCACCTATTACGGTGGCGGCCGCGAAGGCTATACCGATTACCCCAATTACCAGGGCTGACCCCGTGGCGGCTCCGGTAGTGTCCTGACGGAGATCGCCCATGCCACATCATCTGACTCCCTGGCGTTCCGCCGCACTGGCGGCGGCGCTGCTGGCTAGCAGCCCGCAGTTGCTGGCGCAAGCGGCTACTGGCCAGACCATTGCCAGTGGCCTGGAACGTCCCTGGGCGGTAGCCTTTCTGCCTGGTGGCCGATTCCTGGTGACGGAAAAACCCGGCCGGCTGCGCGTGATCGAGCCCGATGGCCGCATCGGAGCGCCAGTGACCGGCGTGCCGCGCGTGGTCGATGCCGGCCAGGGCGGCCTGCTGGACGTCATCACCGACAGCGGCTTTGCCAGCAACCGCACGCTGTACTTCTGCTTTTCCGAAGCCGGTGACAATGGTGGCAACAGCACCGCGCTGGCGCGTGCACGCCTGTCGGCCGACAACCGCAGCCTGCAGGACGTGAAGGTGATCTTCAGTCAAAAGCCCAAGGTGCGCAGCAGCCTGCATTTCGGCTGCCGCATTGTCGAGCGCACGGTGGCTGGCAAGCCCGACGGCACGCTGTTCCTGACGCTGGGTGATCGCTACAGCCAGCGCCATGATGCGCAGCGGCTGGGCAACCACCACGGCAAGGTGGTTCGCGTGGGCAAGGATGGCTCGGTGCCGCGTGACAATCCCTTCTTTGGCCGGCGCGATGCCTTGCCCGAAATCTGGAGCTATGGCCACCGCAACCCGCAGGGCGCCACGCTGGCACCCGATGGCACGTACTGGATCCACGAGCATGGCGCGCAGGGCGGCGACGAGATCAACCTGCCCAGGCCGGGCAAGAACTACGGCTGGCCGGAAACCAGCAAGGGTGTCGATTACGGTGGCGGCCCGATCGGCACCGGCAAGCCCAGCCTGCCCGGCGTTGAAGAGCCGCTGCACTTCTGGGATCCGTCCATCGCTCCATCCGGCATGGCTTTTGTCACCAGCGAGCGCTATCCGGGCTGGAAGGGCAACCTGATGGTGGGCGCCCTCAAGTTCCAGTATCTGGCTCGGCTGGAGCTGAAGAACGGCAAGGTGGTGGCCGAGCACAAGCTGCTCGACAAGGTCGGCCACCGTATCCGCGACGTGAAGCAGGGACCGGACGGCTGGCTCTACGTGGTCACCGACAACCCGGACGGCAAGCTGATCCGCGTACGGCAGTAAAACCCGGCTTCTGCATGCAAAAGGCGCCCATCAGGCGCCTTTGGTCATCGGATAGGGGCGATCAGCTCAGGATCACGCTGCTCAGGCGACGGCGGTAGGTGGCCACGGTCGGGTCTTCGGGCGGGATCTGGCCTTCGGCCACGGCCACGGCCGGCGGTTCGATGATGTCCAGGATGGCGATATAGCTCTTGCGCGCCTGGCCGTCGTTCCAGGTCTTGTCGCGCATCAGGATCTCGAGCAGTTCATCCATGGCATCGGTCCACTGCTGGCTGGCCATCAGGCGCTGGGCACGCGCGAAGCGGGCGTCAAAATCACGCTTGTTGGCGGCGATGCGGGCATCCAGCGCGGCCAGATCTTCGCCGCTCTCGCTGGCGTCCAGCGCATCCATCCATTGCTGCAGGCTGCCCAGGCGCTGCACGCTGGCCGCCTTGGCAATCACCGGGGCAAAGGCGACCTTGGCATCGTCCAGGCGATCCAGCTGCAGCAGCAGCTTGATGTAGTCGAAGCGCGCATCGTCATTCGCCGGGTCGGTGGCGACGGCGTGCTGCAGCTTTTCCAGGGCGGTATCGGTATCGCCGGCCTGCAGCGCAGCCTGGGCTTCGTCTTCTTCCTGCTGGGCCGCGACTTCTTCCGGGGCCGGCAGGTGCTTGTCGAGCAGGGCGCGGATCTGGCCTTCGGGCTGGGCGCCGGCAAAACCGTCGACCGGCTGGCCGTTGACCATCAGGATCACCGTGGGCACGCTGCGCACGCCAAACATGCCGGCAATCTGCTGCTCGTCATCGACGTTGATCTTGGCCAGGGTGAAGCGGCCGGCGTAATCGGTCTCCAGCTTTTCCAGCACCGGCATCAGCTGCTTGCAAGGGCCACACCAGGGTGCCCAGAAATCGATCAGCACGGGGGTGGTTTGCGAGGCGACGATGACGTCGGATTCAAAGTTTTCAGTGGTGATATCGATCATGGTGTGGCGAAAGGGCTGGGGAGGGGGCTTGGCTGGACAGGGTGCCCAACCTTACAATAGAGGGATTGTGGCCTATTGCAGGCACGTTTTATTCATGTGGGATGTGTGGCCGGTATTTCAAGCCGTGCCAGCCGGTGGTCGTCAGGGCAACCGGCTTTTCGTGTTTCTGCACATCCGCAACCATCCAGACAACAGGAGTCAGCCAATGAGCCAGGTGCAAGTAGGCGTCATCATGGGATCCAATTCCGACTGGGACACCATGCAGCATGCCGTCGAGATCCTGCAGGGATTCGGCGTTGCTTTTGAAGCGCGCGTGGTATCCGCCCACCGCATGCCCGATGACATGTTTGCCTATGCCGAAACGGCTGCCGAACGCGGCCTGCAGGCCATCATCGCCGGTGCCGGCGGTGCGGCGCACCTGCCGGGCATGGTGGCTGCCAAGACGACCGTGCCGGTGCTCGGCGTGCCGGTGGCCTCGCGCCACCTGCAGGGCGTGGATTCCCTGCACAGCATCGTGCAGATGCCCAAGGGCGTGCCGGTCGCCACCTTTGCCATCGGCCAGGCCGGTGCTGCCAACGCCGCGCTGTTTGCCGTGGCGCTGCTGGCGAATCACGATCCGGCGCTGCGCCAGAAGCTGGATGATTTCCGCCAGCGCCAGACCGAAGCCGCACGCGCCATGGCGCTGCCGGTCAACCAGCAGAAAGGCACGGTCTGATGAGCGAACAGGACGCAGGCATGGTACAGACCGTGCGCTCCGACAGCGATACCGACAGCCTGCACACCACGCTGGGCGTGCTGGGTGGCGGTCAGCTGGGACGCATGCTGGTGCACGCAGCGCAGGCCATGGGCTATGACACCGTGGTGCTGGACCCGCAGGCCGATGGCCCGGCCGGCCAGGCCAGCCAGCAGCAGGTCGTGGCGGCCTATGACGATGCCGCCGGCTGGCAGCAGCTGGCCGATGCCTGCGATGGCATCACCACCGAATTCGAGAACGTGCCGGCTGCCGCGCTGGCCTGGCTGGCCGAGCGCAAGCCGGTATCGCCGCCGGCCCATGCCGTGGCGATTGCCCAGGATCGCGTGCAGGAGAAGGAGCACTTCACGCGCTGCGGCGTGCGCTGCGCTCCGTTTGCCAGCATCGCGTCTGACGCCGAGCTGCAGGACGTGACCGACGCCATGTTTCCCGCTATCCTGAAGACGGCGCGCATGGGCTACGACGGCAAGGGCCAGTCGGTGGTGCAGGATCGTGCCGGACTGGTGCAGGCCTGGGTCGAGATGGGTCGCGTGCCTTGCGTGCTCGAGAAAAAACTCGAACTGGCACTGGAGTGCTCGGTGATCGTGGCACGTGACGTGCAGGGTCAATTGGTGCATTTCCAGCCGCAGCGCAACGTGCACCATGGCGGTATCCTCGCCACTACTTATGCCTTCCCCGGGGCCGTGCCAGAGCACCTGGCGCAGCAGCTGGTCGAGGCCACCGGCCGCATCGCCGCCGGCCTGGAATACGTGGGCGTGCTCTGTGTCGAATACTTCATCCTGGCCGATGGCAGCTGGGTGGTGAACGAGATGGCGCCGCGCCCGCACAACAGCGGCCACTACACCATCGATGCCTGCGAGCACAGCCAGTTCGAGCTGCAGCTGCGCACCACCATGCACCTGCCACTGGTACAGCCGCGCCACCACAGCCCCTCGGTCATGCTCAACCTGCTGGGCGATGTCTGGTTCGATGCCGCTGGTGAACAGCGCATTCCGCCCTGGGAAGAAATCCAGCGCCTGCCCGGCGTGCACCTGCACCTGTACGGCAAGCAGGACGTCAAGCGCGGCCGCAAGATGGGCCATGTCACCATCACCGCCGCCAGCGTGGACATGTTGCAGGACAAGGCAGCGCAAGTCGCGCAGATTCTGGGCCTGCCCTACGAACGCCTGCAAGTTGCCGCCTGATGGCGGCAGTTCGCAGACGATAAATACCAGATGCTGCTGAAAGCTACCCCGGACATCGCCGCTGACGAGCGCCAGCAGGCGCTGCAGCAGGCCGCGCAGGTGCTGGCTGATGGCCAGCTGCTCGGCCTGCCGACCGAGACTGTCTACGGCCTGGCGGCGCGCGCCGATGACGATGCCGCCGTGGCCGCCATTTTTGCCGCCAAGCAGCGCCCGGCCAGCCACCCGCTGATCGTGCATGTGCCGGATCTGGCCAGCGCCGCAGCCTTTGTGGCGCCAGACTTTCTGGAACAGGCACCCACCCATGCCGCCAGCCTGATGCAGGCCTTCTGGCCGGGGCCGCTCACCGTGATCGTGCCGCGCCGCGATGGCATGGCGCAGGCGGCTGCCGGTGGGCAGGATTCGGTTGGCTTGCGTTGTCCTTCGCACCCGGTGGCGCATGCGGTGCTGCAGCTTGCTGCGGCACTGGGCGTCAAGGGCGTGGCTGCACCCAGCGCCAACACCTTTGGCCGTGTCAGCCCGACCACCGCCGCCCATGTGCAGCAGGAGTTTGGCGACAGTCTGACCGTGCTTGATGGCGGTGCCTGCCAGGTTGGCATTGAATCCACCATCATCGATTGCACGCGCGGCCAGCCGGTGCTGCTGCGCCCCGGCATCATCACGCCGGAAATGGTGGAGGCGCGTACCGGCATCCGCGTGCTGCTGCCGCACGAAGCCGCCACGCGCCAGGCGGCGCCGCGCGCCTCGGGCACGCTGACGGCACACTATGCACCGCAGGCGCGGGTCGTGCTGATGCCGACAAAATTGCTGCAAGAGCGTGCAAAAGACGGTAACTTGCCGTCAGATGTCGTTATCTGGAGCCGTACGACCTTGCCGGGCATGGCGCAGCGGGTCGCCATGCCGGACGATGCCGCTGCTACCGCGCAGCAGCTGTTTGCCCAGTTGCGTGATTTTGATGCGCAGGGCGTGCGCGAGATCTGGGTCGAAGCGGTGCCGGCGCATGCCGACTGGGCTGGCGTGGCCGATCGCCTGCAGCGCGCTGCAGCGGCTTGAGTTGGCCTTCTTGTAGTCAATACGCGGCAAAAGCGCGTAATTTCCTTTATCTGTCTCCGAATGTCGGCGGCTTGCCGTGCCGGTAGCGGATTTTCAGGTCCAGGATCATGCTGGCCAGCAGCAGCGTGATGCTGTTGGCAATCACCATCGGCCAGGAATGCAGCCACAGGCCATAGGCCAGCCAGAGCGCCACGCCCAGCGTGAACAGGCTGTACATGCCAAGCGAGATACCGGCGACGTCGCGCGTGCGCCAGCTGTGCAATGCCTGCGGCACAAAGCTGATGGTGGTCAGGGTGGCGGCCGCATAACCGGCCAGCGTGCCGAGATCGGCCATCAGCGCGTGCCCGGTTGCATCGCGGTCCATTCCACCAGCTGGTAGAAGGCGTCACGGGCGCGGCCGGCTTCGGCGCCATTGGCCATGGCCACCAGCACGTAGCGGCGGCCATCCAGGCCAGTGACATAGCCGGCCAGCGCATTGGCATCGCGCAAGGTGCCGGTCTTCAGATGGGCGCGGCCGGGCAGGCCGGTGGCCTGGCGACGCAGCGTGCCGTCCATGCCATACATCGGCAAGGAGGCGACAAAATCCGGCATCATCGGCGAACTCCACATGTACTGCAGCAAACCGCCAAGCGATGCCGCGGTGATGCGACCATCACGCGAGAGGCCGGAGCCGTTCACCGGCGTTGGCGGCGCATAAGGCCGGAGCTTGCGCTGCCACCAGTCCTGCACCGCGGCCTGGGCGCCGGCAAAATGACCCTGGCCATAGCGCTGCACGCCCAGCGTCAGGAACAGCTGCTGGGCCATCACGTTGTTGCTGAACTTGTTGATGTTGCGTACCGCCTGGGGCAGTGGCTCGGACTCGCTGCTGGCCAGCGGCGTGCCGCGCAGCAGGGCGGCCGGCGTGCTGCCGTAGCGTACCCGGCCTTCGAGCTGGCCACCCAGGCTCTGCCACATGCCGAGGATGGCCTTGCCGGCCTGTTCTTGCGGCTGCGGCCAGGCCGCCAGCCATTGCTGCTCGCCACAGCTGGCCGGGTAGCTGGCGGGTAGTGCAATCTGGCGCTGTGCCTGGCTGCGTGCTTCCAGCTGGGCGATCCAGCCGTTGCAGCTGCCGGCATCTAGCGGCAGGCTGGCCGGAATGCCGCTGTCGGCCATCGGCGGATCCAGCCGCAGCTGGGCCATGTTCTGGCTGGCATCGGGCTGGAGCTGCAGCACAAAGGACTTGTAGTTCACCAGCAGGCCGTCCGGTTGCGCGTTATAGGGCTGCAACGCCTCGCCATCGAAGGCGCCGGGATCACGCGCGGGCAGCTGGAACACGCTGTTGTCCAGCACCAGATCGCCGCTGATGCGCTGCACGCCGCGTTCGCGCAGCGCCCGTAGCAGCAGCCAGAGCCGCTCCTGCACCAGGCCGGGATCGCCGCTGCCTTGCACATACAGATTGCCCTGCAGCACCTGCTGGCGCACGCTGCCATCGCTCCACAGGCGCGTGTTCCAGCGGAAGCCGGGGCCGAGCTGGTCCAGCGCGATGCCGGTGGTGACCAGCTTCATCACCGAGGCCGGATTCATGGCCTGCGTCACGTTGTGGCTGACCAGCGGCAGGCCGCCATCGGCCGGAGCCACCAGCAGGGCTACTTGCGATAGCGGCATGCCCACGCGCTGCAGCGGTGCCGTTACCTCGACCGGCAAGGGCTGGGCCGGGGCCTGCAGCGCCAGTGGTTGCGCCTGCGAGACAGGCAGCGGTGTCAGCAGCGTCAGCGGCAACAGCACGGACAGATAGCGGCGCAGGCGCTGTTTCAGGGAGAGGGTCGATACAGGCTGGGACATGGCAGGCGAAATCTCCGGGAATCTGTCCGCATCATGCCATGGCCGCCACGCGACTGTGGAACAATGCGGGGCATCATGAGCGACGCTGTTTCTACCCCTGCCGATGCCTCCACGCTGCCCGTCCTGCGCCAGTGGGATGCGGCGGCCCCTCTGCACCTGCTGGCCATGGATACCGGCACCAGCGAGCTGACGATCGCCGTAGGCGAGTGGGCCGCTGGTTGCGCCATCGCCGGCGAGCCGCCTGCGCTGCAGCAATATGCCGGCGCCGGATCGGCCCAATCGTCTGCCACGCTGATCCCGGTGCTGCTGCAGCTCTTGCAGCAGGCCGGCCTGACGCTGCCGCAACTCGACGCGATTGCCTTTGGCGCCGGTCCGGGATCGTTCACCGGGCTGCGTACTGCCTGCTCGGTGGCGCAGGGGCTGGCGCTGGGGGCGGAGCTGCCGCTGCTGCCGCTGGATACCCTGATGGTGACGGCCGAAGACTACCGTAGCCGCCATCCGCTGCAGCCGGGCGACACGGTCTGGGCGCTGCTTGATGCGCGCATGGACGAGATCTACGTGGCCGGCTGGCGCTGGCAGCCGCTGCCCGATGGTGCACCGCACTGGGAGCCGCTGCACGATGCCGTGCTGGCACGCCCGGAAGACCTGCTGGCCGTGCCCGGCTTGACCGCCGATGCGCGGTGTGCCGGCAATGTGCAAGCGGTCTATGGCGAGCGCATGCCCTTGCAGGTGGCGCACGCCATGCCGGTGGCCGATGCCATGCTGCGGCTGGCTCCGGCCTTGCTGCAACAGGGGCAGGCCGTGGATGCCGCAATGGCACTGCCGCGCTACGTGCGCAACAAGGTGGCACAGACCACGGCCGAGCGCGAAGCCGCCAAGGCAGCAGCTGGCAAGGCCTGATGCAGCACGAAGCCACACCGCAGACTGGCGTGCGCTTCACCCAGGCGCACCGTGCGCATCTGGACGAGATCCTGGCGCTGGAACAGGCCGCCTACCCCTTGCCCTGGTCGCGGCAGAACTTCATCAGCATCCTGGACGACAGCAGCGGCCGCTACACGGTGCAGCTGCTGCGCCTGCGCGCCGAGCGTGATCGCGAAGTGCTGGCGGGCTATTTTGTCGCGTTGCTGGGCGTGGAAGAGGCGCACTTGCTGAATGTGGCGGTGCACCCGCGGCTGCAGGGGCAGGGCTGGGGCCAGTTGCTGCTGCGCCAGCTGCAGACCTGGGCGGTGCTGCATGGCGCGCGCCAGATCTGGCTGGAAGTGCGCGACAGCAACCCGCGTGCGCGCCAGGTCTACGAGCGCTGGGGCTATGTGGAGATGGGGCGGCGCAAGGACTACTACCCGGCACTAGGCGGCGGCCGCGAGGCTGCGACCGTGATGTGCCTGCAGCTGCCGGATTGAAGCACCCCGGAATCGCCCCCAGCCCGGGTGGCGATTCTTTGCGACAATAGGCACTCTCATGCAAACACGCTCCGTTTCCCCTTCCTGCCGCCACGCCAGCGGCCTGCCGCCATGGCCCTGATGCTGGATCGCCGCCAGCGCGCCATGCTGGCCGAGATGGGCGTGCGCGTCTGGCTGCCCTTGCCCGAGGCCGCAGCACCGGTCGCTGCCGTCGCCGATGCTATCGCGCCGGCAGCAGAGCCTGTGGTTGCGCCTGTGCCGACCCCGGTGCCCGCTCCCGTGCCCGAGCCGATCCGCCCGCGCCCGCCCGCGCCGGTTGCCACGCCTGCGGCCTTCGCCGCTACCGATACCGGTCTGCAGCCACTGCCCTTGCTGCAAGGCCAATCGCTGCCGCAACTGCAGCAACTCGCCGACAGCTGCAAAGGTTGTGAATTGCACCGCACGCGCCAGCACAGCGTCTGGGACGCCACGCCGATCCCGGCGGAAGGCCCGCGCTGGTTGTTCGTGATCGATGCCCCCGGCGCTGCTGAAAACGCCAGCGGCCAGCCGGCCCAGGGCGATACCGGCAAGCTGCTGCAACAGATGCTGGCTGCCTTGCGTCTGCCCGCCGCGCAGGTGCGCCGCGTGCACGCCACGCGCTGCGCGCCCGAAGGCCGCGTCGCCACCCCGGCCGAAGTCGGCCATTGCTCGGCCTGGCTGCGCCGCGACATCGCGCTGTACCAGCCGGACCTGATCGTGGCGCTGGGCCGTGCCGCCGCCTGGGCCTTGTTGCGCAGCGAACAGCCGCTCGGCCAGTTGCGTGGCCAGCCGGCACGCATCCACTTGCCGCCCGAAGACGCCGACCTGCAGCCCGTCCTGGCCGATATTCCCGTGGTGGTCAGCTACCCGCTCGACTTCCTGCTGCGCCACCCCGAAGCCAAGCCGCGTGCCTGGTCCGACCTGTGCCTGGCCGCCGACCTGCTGCAGCAGCGTCGCAGCCCTGTTTCCTCTCCTGATTCCGGAATCCCGTCATGACCTTCCTCGAAATGCTTGCCGCTGCCGAGCAGCGCAACCAGTCCCAGCTGTGCGTCGGCCTGGATCCCGACCCGGCGCGCTTCCCGCAACCCTGGCAGGGTGATGCCGGCCGCATCTACGATTTCTGCGCTGCCATCATCGATGCCACCGCGGATCTGGCGGTCGCCTTCAAGCCGCAGATTGCCTACTTTGCTGCGCACCGCGCCGAGGAACAGCTGGAACGCCTGGTGCAGCACATCCGCGCCGTGGCGCCCCAGGTGCCGGTCATCCTCGACAGCAAGCGCGGCGACATCGGCAGCACCGCCGAGCAGTACGCGATCGAGGCCTTCGAGCGCTATGGCTGCGATGCCGTCACGCTGTCGCCCTTCATGGGTTTCGATTCGGTCGAGCCCTATCTGCGCCGCCATGGCAAGGGCGCCTTCCTGCTCTGCCGCACGTCCAACCCCGGCGGCAATGACCTGCAGGCGCAGCCGTTGCGCGACGTTGTCGGCCAGCCGCTGCTGTACGAGCATATCGCCAGCCAGACGCAAGGCCCGTGGAACCTGAACGGCCAGCTCGGCCTGGTGGTGGGCGCGACCTACCCGCAGGAACTGGCGCGCGTGCGCGAGCTGGCGCCCAGCGTGCCGCTGCTGATTCCCGGCGTTGGAGCCCAGGGCGGTGATGCCGCAGCCACCATCCAGGCCGGCTGGCGCGGTACGCGTGCTGCCGACGGCAGCATCCGCAGCAGCGGTTTTGCCATCGTCAACTCCTCGCGCGCCATCCTCTACGCCAGCTCTGGCGATGACTACGCGGCCGCCGCGCGCCGCGAGGCCGAAGCCACGCGCCAGCGCCTGCTCGACGCCATGCCGGCCTGAGCGCGACAGCGGCCTGCGCCCCTGTCCTACAGCGTCGGCACTGCTGCACGTGGATACTGCAGACATCCGGGGTCGCCCAAGCGGCCCGCCTGCAAACACAAGGGAGAAGTGATATGTCGATTCTGTACTGGCTCATCATCGGCCTGATTGCCGGCTGGCTGGCCGGCCTCATCATGAAAGGCAGCGGCTACGGCGTGCTGGCCAATATCGGGCTCGGCATTGTTGGTGCCTTGCTCGGCGGTTTCCTGTTCGGCCTGCTGGGGCTGGGCGCTACGGGTGCCATCGGCAGCATCGTCACCGCCACAGTGGGTGCGGTCGTGGTGATTTTCCTGGCACGGATGTTGCGCCGCGCCTGACGCTGCCTGACGGCAGCATCACGACACAGGCTGCTTCGGCAGCCTGTTGCGTTTTGGAAGCAGATGCACTGCAAGAGGCAGAATTGATGCAGAATACGCCACGGTGTGTGCATGCTGTTACAGCATGGCCCAGCACACCACCAGCCATTACTGGAGGCATTCACCGCTGCGTCCCCGGCCGGCGGATTGTTAGATCGTGCATCAGCATTCTGCGCACAAGTCCTCGCTTCCCGCCCTGATCCTGGGCGCGATCGGCATCGTCTATGGCGACATCGGCACCAGCGTGCTCTACGCGGTCAAGGAAGTCTTCGGCTCCGGCCATGTCGCCTTCACCTACGCCAATGTCTATGGCGTGCTCTCCATCCTGTTCTGGACCCTGACCACCATCGTCTCGCTCAAGTACGTGACACTGGTGCTGCGCGCCGACAACAATGGCGAAGGCGGCCTGATCGCCATGCTGACGCTGGCCTCGCAGGCGGTGCAGGACCGGCCGCGGTTGCGCCGCGTGATGCTGCTGGTCGGCGTCTTTGGCACCTGCCTGTTCTATGGCGATGGCGTCATCACCCCGGCGATTTCCGTGCTGTCGGCCGTCGAGGGCCTGGAAGTGGTGTCGTCCGGCTTCCGCACCTACGTGATCCCGATCACGCTGCTGATCCTGCTGCTGCTGTTCAGCATGCAGAAATACGGCACCGCCGGCATCGGCCGCTTCTTTGGCCCGGTGATGGTGTTCTGGTTCCTGGTGATTGCCGCGCTCGGCGTGCTGCACATCGTCGACCACCCGGAAATCCTGCGCGCCATCAGTCCGCACTATGCCTGGGCCTTCATCTGGGAGAACCCCGGCACCAGTTTCATCATCCTCGGGGCGGTGGTGCTGTGCGTCACCGGTGGCGAGGCGCTCTATGCCGACATGGGCCACTTCGGCAAGCGGCCGATCCGCATCGCCTGGTTCAGCATTGCCATGCCGGCGCTCACGCTCAACTACTTTGGCCAGGGCGCGCTGCTGCTCGACAACCCGGCCGCCGTGCAAAACCCGTTCTTCATGCTGGCGCCCGAATGGCTGCTGATTCCGCTGGTGGTGCTGGCTACCTGTGCCGCCGTGATCGCCTCGCAGGCGCTGATTTCCGGTGCCTTCAGCGTCACCAAGCAGGTGATCCAGCTCGGCTACCTGCCGCGGCTGCAGGTCATGCATACCAGCGCGCGCGAAAGCGGCCAGATCTACATCCCGCTGGTCAACTGGGGCCTGTTTGTCATGATTGCGCTGGCGGTGGCACTGTTCCGCTCCTCGTCCAACCTGGCGGCGGCCTACGGCATTGCCGTCACCACCGACATGCTGATCACCACCGTGCTGACCTTCTTCGTCATCCGTTACGCCTGGCGCATGCCGCTGCTGCTGGCACTGGGTGCCACCAGCTTCTTCTTCGTCATCGATATCGCCTTCTGGGCCTCCAATCTGCTCAAGCTGGTGCATGGTGGCTGGTTCCCGCTGGTGATTGCCGGCTCCATCTTCATGCTGATGCTGACCTGGCGCGATGGCCGCAACCTGCTCAACCGCAAGCTGCTGTCCGAAGGGCTGGAACTGGGCGGCTTTCTGGAATCGGTATTCCAGGCACCGCCAGCGCGCGTGGATGGCACGGCGGTGTTCCTGACGGCGCAGGCCGGCCATGTGCCGAATGCGTTGCTGCACAACCTCAAGCACAACAAGGTGCTGCATCGGCAGAACCTGTTTGTCACGGTGCGCAGCCACGAAGTGCCCTGGGTCGATCCCGAACAGCGGCTGGAGATGCAGGCGCTGGGGCATGACTGCTGGCAGGTGGTGGTGCACTATGGCTATATGGATGCGGTGAACCTGCCGCTGGCGCTGGAGTCCCTGCAGCAGCAGGGTTGCTGCCTGGATCCGATGCAGACCAGCTACTTCCTGTCGCGTGACAGCGTGGTGCCGACGCTGGGCGATGGCATGGCCCCCTGGCGCGAAAAGCTGTTCGCGCAAATGCACCACAACGCCAGTGGTGCGGCCGACTTCCTGCGCCTGCCCAGCAATGCCGTGGTCGAACTCGGTTCCAAGGTCGAGATCTAGCGCAAGCCGCCAGCGGCAATTTGCGGGACAATGGCGGTTTGGTGCACGGCAGCAAGTGCGTGCACCGGTCAAGCAAGGATAGCGTGTCGTGACTTCAACTTCTTCCATCCCGGTTGCAGAAAGCAGCCGGATGACGGCCAGCGAGCGGCGCTCCAGCCTCGGTCTGGCGCTGATCTTCGCCCTGCGCATGCTGGGCCTGTTCTTGGTGGTGCCGGTGTTTCCGCTGGCGGCCGCCAGCTACGAGGGTGCCACGGCAGCCAATATCGGCCTGGCCATGGGTATCTACGGCCTGACGCAGGCATTGCTGCACCTGCCGCTGGGCATGGCGAGCGACCGCTTTGGCCGCAAGCGCCTGATCACGCTGGGCATGCTGGTGTTTGCCGCGGGCTGCGTGGTGGCCGCGCTGGCCACCAGCATTGACGGCCTGCTGATCGGCCGGGCGCTGCAGGGCGCCGGTGCGGTATCGGCTGCGGTCACGGCCTTGCTGGCCGATCTCACGCGTGACGAGGTGCGTACCAAGGCGATGGCCATCATCGGCGGCAGCATTGGCCTGGTGTTTTCGCTGGCGCTGGTGATTTCGCCGCTGCTGGCTGGCTGGATCGGCCTGTCCGGCATGTTCTGGCTGGTGGCGGTGCTGGCGCTGCTCGGCATTGCCGGCCTCTATCTGCTGGTGCCTGAAGAGCCGGTGCGCCTGGGCGCTGTTCCCTCGCGCGGCAGCCTGTGGCAGACGCTGCAGCACCCGGCGCTGCTGCGCCTGAATGCTGGCGTGTTCGTGCTGCATGCGGTGCAGCTGGCGATGTGGATGGTGGTACCGGCGCTGCTGGTACAGGCCGGATTGGAGCAGCCGCAGCACTGGCAGGTCTACCTGCCGGCGGTACTCGGCTCGTTTGTGCTGATGGGCGCGCTGCTGTTCCGCATGGAGCGTGCCGGCAAGCTGCGCCTGATGCTGCAGCTGTCCATGGTGCTGATCCTGCTGGTGCAGCTGGCGCTGTGGTGGATCAATGACCAGCTGCAAGGCGAGCAGCTGCCGGCACTCTGGCAGCTGGCGGTGCTGCTGCTGGTGTTCTTTACCGGCTTCAACATCCTCGAAGCCTCGCAGCCCAGCCTGGTGTCGCGCCAGGCACCGGAGCAGTTGCGCGGCATGGCGCTAGGCGCGTACAACACGGTGCAGTCACTCGGCCTGTTTGTCGGCGGTGCGGTGGGTGGTTTCCTGCTCAAGCAGGACGGCCCGGTAGCGGTGACGCTGGCTTGCATCGCCCTGATGCTGCTGTGGCTGATGATCGCCTGGAACATGCCGGTGCCGGCACGCGCACACGCAAAAAACAGTAGAAAATAGTATTTTCTTCTTATATAATAGTGCCACTATCCTGTAGCATGGCTCCGGGGTATCATGCACTCCGGCGTGTCCCGGCATGGGGCATCGCCGGTTATCTCCAACTCCCTTGGTCACCATTCGCTACACCGGCAAGGGCCAAGCCTCCAGGACATCGTCATGGCATCTGTCAACAAAGTCATTCTCGTCGGCAACCTCGGCCGCGACCCCGAAATCCGTACCTTCCCCAGTGGTGACCAGGTCGCCAACGTCACGCTGGCCACTTCCGACCGCTGGAAGGACAAGCAATCCGGTGAAATGCGCGAGCACACCGAATGGCACCGCCTGGTGTTCAACGGCCGTCTGGCCGAAATCGTCGGCCAGTACCTGCGCAAGGGCAGCCAGATCTATGTCGAAGGCAGCATCCGCACGCGCAAGTGGCAGGACCAGGCCACCGGCCAGGATCGCTACGCTACTGAAATCCGCGTAGACCAGATGCAGATGCTGGGCAAGCGTGAAGGCATGGGCGGCCAGGGCGGCGGCTATGGTGACGATGAGGGCGGCTACGGTGGCGGTTACGGCGGTGGTCGTGCCGCGGCACCGCGTCAGCAGGCTCCGATGGCTGCACGCCCGGCGGCTGCCCCCGCGGCCGCGCAGCCGATGAGCGACGCCGGTGGCTTTGGTGACATGGACGACGATATTCCGTTCTAAGAAACACCTGTCTGCCCTGTCAGGGGCAGCACGGCCATCGGATCATGCCCGCCTTGTGCGGGCATGCCTGTTTCTGGCGCTCAGTCCAGCGACTTGCGCAAATGTGCCGGCGGCAGCTTGAGCTGTTCACGGTACTTGGCCACGGTGCGGCGGGCACACTGGATGCCGCGCTCCGCCAGCAGGTCGACCAGGCGCTGGTCACTGAGCGGCTTGCGTACCTCTTCATCGGCAATCAGCTGGCCGATCAGGGCGCGCACGGCGGTGCTGCTGGTGGCCTGACCGTCATCGGTGCCGATGCCGGAACCAAAGAAATACTTGAGTTCGAAAGTGCCCCAGGGTGTCTGCATGTACTTGGCGCTGGTGGCGCGGCTGACAGTGGATTCGTGTAGCGCCAGCGCCTCGGCAATCTCGCGCAGCACCAGCGGCTCCATGGCCAGCACACCTTGCTCGAAAAAGCGTTGCTGGCGCTCCACGATCGCCTGGCTGACGCGCAGGATGGTGTCAAAGCGCTGCTGGATGCTCTTGACCATCCAGCGCGCCTCCTGCAGCTGCTGTTGCAGTGCCTGCACCGCTTCGCCCTGGTACTGGCGCAGCACGCCCGCATACCTGTCCTGTACCTGCACGCGCGGCAGCACCGCTGGATTGAGCCGCACCAGCCAGGGAGACTGCTGGCCTGCCGGAGCGCGCAGCACCAGAACATCGGGAATCACCACTTGTTGCTCGGCAGTGGCAAAGCGGCGGCCTGGCTTGGGCTCGAGGCGGGCAATCAGCTGCAGTGCCTGGCGCAGCGCAGGCTGGCCATGGCCGGTCAGGCGTGCCAGCGTGCGCAGGTCGCGTCGCGCCAGCAGTTCCAGCGGTTGCGCGCACAGGTCCAGTGCAATCTGGCGCGTGGCGGCATCGGTCTGGCTGGCGGGTAGCGCCAGCAGCTGCAGTCGCAGGCATTCGGCCAGGTCGCGTGCGCCAACGCCAGGCGGTTCCATCGACTGCAGCAGACCCAGTGCGATGCGCAAGTGGTCGTGCAGGGTTTCCTGGTCGCTATCCAGCAGGCTGTCCGGAATCTGCTGCTGCAGCGCGAGCGCCAGCTCGTCCAGGCTGTCTTCCAGATAGCCGTCTTCATTCAAGGATTCGACCAGCGCATACAGGGCAGCGCGGTCCAGGGCATCCAGCCGCAAGGCCAGCGCCTGCTGGTGCAAGTGGGTGCTCAGCTTGTCGGGCTGCGGCTTGCCGGACCAGGGCGACTCGTCATCATCAGGCTGGTGGCTGGCCCAGCGGGTATGGAGCTGCTCTTCGCTGGCCTGGCTGGATGCGTGGCTGTCTGCGCTATCGCGTTCGTTGGCGCCTGAAGACCAGTCGTCCCAGGCATCGCGCCCAGACCAGTCCTCGTCGCGGTCAAGGCGTTCGGCTGCGTCTTCCGCATGACTGGTGGCTGCTGCTGGCGGATCGGCTTGGTCGTCCGTACCGGTATCCTCCTCGGCCTGCTCCAGAAACGGATTCTCGGCCAGCATCTGCTCCAGCTCTTGCTGCAGCTCCTGGGTCGAAGCCTGCAGCAAGCGGATCGCGTGCTGCAGCTGTGGCGTCAGCGCCAGGTTCTGGCTGATACGGAGTTGCAGACCGGCTTTCATCAGCCGGCTTCCGGGTGGCTGCCGGCGATGTCACCTGACGCGAGGCAGGTGACGGATAACAGGACAGATGGCATGCAGATAAAGGCAGTTGTCAGCAGATGCGCATCACATGCTGAAGTTCTCGCCCAGATAGACGCGGCGCACATCGGGATCGGCGACGATATCGCTGGGCGTGCCAGAGGCCAACACGCGGCCTTCGCTGATGATGTAGGCGTGGTCGCAGATACCCAGCGTTTCGCGCACGTTGTGGTCGGTGATCAGCACCCCCAGACCGCGCTGCTTGAGAAAGCGGATGATGCGCTGGATGTCGAGCACGGCAATCGGGTCGATGCCGGCAAAGGGCTCATCGAGCAGGATGAAGCGCGGCTGCGTGGCCAGGGCGCGCGCAATCTCGACGCGGCGGCGTTCGCCACCGGACAGCGCCAGTGCCGGCGACTTGCGCAGGCGCTCGATGTTCAGGTCGGCCAGCAGTGCGTTGAGGCGCTGCTCGACCTCGTTGCGGCCCAGCGGCTTGCCGCGCTCGTCTTCCTGCAGCTGCAGCACGGCGCGGATATTGTCCTCGACGTTGAGCTTGCGGAAGATCGAGGCTTCCTGCGGCAGGTAGCTCAGGCCCATGCGCGAGCGCTCGTGGATCGGCAGGTTCTCGACCTGCTTGTTGCCAATCGCGATGCGGCCGCCGTCGGCACGGATCAGGCCGACGATCATGTAGAAGGAGGTGGTCTTGCCGGCACCATTGGGGCCGAGCAGGCCGACCACTTCACCGGTGCTCACGTCCAGCGAGACATCGGTCACGACCTTGCGCCTGCCATAGGTCTTCTGCAGCTGGCGTACCTGCAACTTGCTGGTATCGGCACTTGCCGCAGCCTGGCTCATCGACGGCTCCCGGACTGGTTCAGCGGCACGATGGTGGCACGTACGCGGCCTGCCGGAACGGCATTGGCGGCACCGGTAGCCGTGGAGGCACCGCCTGTCACGCTATAGGTCTCGTTCAGCTCGTTGTAGGTGATGCGGTGGCCAACGACCTCGTCAGCCACGGTGGAGCCGACCAGGCGGCGGATGCGGGCATTGCCGATCAGCTGCGTCTGCAGCGTGCGGTCATTGCGCACCATCTCGTTGGCCTGCGCTTCGATGTACTCGTTCAGGCCATCGCGCTTCTGGCGCAGCAGGGCCTGTTCGCCCGGACCGGCCAGCAGGGTGACGGTCTGGTTGCCCTGCGCATCCTGCTGCACGCGCACGGTACCGGCACGCAGCACGATGGTGCCCTTGGTGGCCACCACGCGACCGGTGAAGGTGGTGGTCTTGCTGGCATCGTTGTACTGCATGGCGTCCGCTTCCACGTTCAGCGGCTTGTAGCGGTCGGCGGTTTCGGCCTGCACCAGCACGGGCGCGGCCAGCAGGCAGGCTGCAGCCAGGGAAAGAAGCCGGGAACTGGTGAGGAGTGTCATGGGCATCGGGCAGAAAGTCTGCACCGATTGTAATCTGGTGCGGACCGGGCCGGGCAAGCCCGGCTGTGGAAGGCAATCAGCGGCGTTCCTGCGTCGCCAGGGCGGTGGCGATCTGGATGCCGCGCGTCAGGCCCTTGGCGGTCTGGCCGTCCAGGTAGTACTTGCCGGCCACGCCCAGCGAAGGCACGCCGTCGATGGCATAGGCCTCGACCAGCTGGTTGGCCTGGTTCAGCTTGGCCGACATGCCGAAGGACTGGTAGGCCTGGGCAAAGCGGCCGTCCTTCAGTTCGGGCTGCTGCGCGGCCCATTGCAGGATGGCGGCATCGGTAGTCAGGTTGATGCGCTGCTTGTGATAGGCCTCAAACACCTTGCCGTGCATGCGGCCGACCATGCCGACGGCTTCCAGCGCATAGAACAGGCGCTGCATCGGTGCCATTTCCGGGCGGAAGGCGACCGGTACGCGGCGGAAGTGGATGAAGGAGGGGGCCGACTTCATCCAGGCGTTGAATTCGGGATCAAAGCTGTTGCAGTGCGGGCACCAGTAGCCGAAGAACTCGATCACCTCGACCTTGCCGGCCGGGGCACTGGTGGCTGCCGGTTTGCGCAGCACCATGTAGTCCTTGCCAGCGGTGTAATCGCTGGCCGATTGGGCTTGCGCCGGCAGCGACAGGGTGGCCAGGCCGGTAGCGGCGGCAGTGGCACCGGCGATGCCGGCAAGCGTGAATTCGCGACGTTGCATGAGGTGGTCTCCAGTGGGTCTTGCCCGGAAGCGGTCGGGCGGGAACCTGGATTCTGATCGGTTCCCGTCCGGAAAGTGCCGCTGCCGGTGTATGGGGGTGTAACAGCCTGGGCGGATCAGCGTTGCACGCGCACCAGGGCGGCGGTCACGCCGGCGTTCTCCAGGCGGTTGCGCGCGCTGTCGGCATCGGCCTTGCTGTTGTAGGGGCCAAGGCGGACGCGGTAGATCGGACGGCCAGCCTGATCACGCTCGGTGACGCGCGGGTTCATGCCCAGCAGCGACAGGCGTGCCTTCTGGGCATCGGCTTCGGAGGCATTGCGGAAGGCGCCGGCCTGCACGAAATAGACGAAAGGCTCGTTGCTGGCGGTCGGAGCCGGGGCCGGCTTGGGGGCCGGAGCCGGAGCCGGAGTGGCTGCCGGCTTGGTGCGGGATTCCACCAGGGCACCGATCGGATCGTTGGACTGGTTGGCCTTGGCCGCAGCATCGGCCTTGGCTTTGGCGGCTGCGTCAGCCTTGGCCTTGGCAGCGGCGTCTGCTTTTGCCTTGGCATCGGTCTTGGCCTTGGCTTCCGCGTCAGCCTTGGCTTTCGCCTCTGCTTCGGCACGCGCCTTGGCGCGGGCCTGCTCGCGTGCCTTGTCGGCGGCTAGCTTGGCTTCGGCTTCCTTGCGTGCCTGCTCCAGTTCCTGGTCGCGATCACCCAGCACGGCCGGCGGGGTGCTGCTGTCGGGCTTCAGCTCGCTACGCGGCTCGGGTTCGGCTGCCGGCGGTTCGTCGGGGGTGGCGGGCTCATCCTGCGGCGCTGCCGTGTCAGGTTCTTCCTGCGTGGTGGCAGGCTCTTCAGCCGGTGCCGGCTTGGTCTTGCCCGGCTGCAGGCCGGCGTTCGGGTCCCACTTTTTCAGCGCCTCTTCTTCGGCGGCCTGTTGTTCAGTGGTGCGCACCGAGCTCTTGTCGCTGAAGGGCGAGGGCACCTTGGTGACATAGACGGCGACACCCAGGGCGACGGCCAGGCCGACCACCAGGCCGACGATAAAGCCGACCAGGCCGATGCCACGCTGGGCGCGGCGCAGGGGGCGGGAGGGGATGCGGTGTTGTACTGCCTTGGTCATGCGTTGGGGCTCACATTTTTTCAGGGGCGCTCACGCCCAGCATTGCCAGTCCGTTGGCCAGCACCTGACGCGTGGCGGCAACCAGCGCAAGTCGCGCCGTGCGGGTGGCTTCGTCATCTACCAGGATGCGTTCGGCATCATAGTAGCTATGGTAGCTGGAGGCCAGTTCGCGCAGGTAGAAAGTCACGTCATGCGGGGCAAAATCGGTCGCGGCCGCACGCAGCATGTCGGGATACTGGGACAGCTTGACCAGCAGCGCCTGTGCCGCCGGTGTATCCAGCGCGGCCAGGTTGGCCTGGGCCAGCGTGGCGACATCGCCGCCCCATTGCGCCAGCACCGAGCTGATGCGGGCGTGTGCGTATTGCACGTAGTAGACCGGGTTTTCGTTGTTCTTGCTCAGCGCCAGGTCAATGTCGAAGGTGTACTCGGTATCCGGCTTGCGCGACAGCAGGAAGAAGCGCACGGCATCGGCACTGGTCCATTCGATCAGGTCGCGCAGCGTGACATAGCTGCCGGCGCGCTTGCTGATCTTGACCTCTTCGCCGCCACGCACCACGCGCACCATGGTGTGCAGCACGTAATCGGGGAAGCCCTGGGGAATGCCGACGTTGGCGGCCTGCAGGCCGGCGCGCACGCGCGCGATGGTGCCGTGGTGGTCGGTGCCCTGGATGTTGATCGCCTGGTGGAAGCCACGCTGGTACTTGGCGATGTGGTAGGCAACGTCCGGCACGAAATAGGTGTAGCCGCCATCACTCTTGCGCATGACGCGGTCCTTGTCGTCGCCAAAGTCGGTGCTGCGCAGCCACAGTGCGCCATCCTGCTCGTAGGTATGGCCGTTGTCGATCAGTTTCTGCACCGCATCGGCCACGCGGCCGCTGCTATACAGGCTGCTTTCCAGGTAGTAGTTGTCAAAGCGCAGGCGGAAGGCCTGCAGGTCCTTGTCCTGCTCGTTGCGCAGGTAGGCAACGGCAAACTGGCGGATGTTGTCGTAGTCCTCGACATCGCCGTTGGCGGTGAACTCGCGGTCATCGGCCTTGACCGTCTCGCGGTTCAGGAAGGCCTGGGCGATATCGTGGATGTAGTCGCCGTTGTAGAAGTTTTTCGCCAGCGGGTTGTCGGCATCGGTCGGCCAGCAGTCGTCGCCTGGCTTGAAGCCCTTGGCGCGCAGCTGCGTGCTCTTGGTCAGGGTGTCGATCTGCACGCCGGCATCGTTGTAGTAGAACTCGCGCGTGACCTGCAGGCCCTGGCTGGCGAGCAGGTTGCAGATGGCATCGCCGAGTGCGGCCTGGCGGCCGTGCCCGACGTGCAGCGGGCCGGTCGGGTTGGCGCTGACGAATTCGACCAGCACCTGGTCGGCGCGGGCCGGCTGGCTGCCGAAGGCGCTGCCAGCGGCCAGCACTTCGCGCACCACCTGCTGCTTGGCTTCGGGCTTGAGGCGGATGTTGAGGAAGCCGGGGCCGGCAATCTCGATCGCGGCGACCCACTGCTGGTAGGCCGGTTGAGCCTCGAGCGCGGCCTTGAGCTGTTCGCCCAGCGCACGCGGGTTCTGCTTGAGCGGCTTGGCCAGTTGCATGGCGGCGTTGGTCGCCCAGTCGCCATGGGCAGCCTGCTTGGGCAGTTCGAAGGCGGCGCGCGCACCGGCGCCGGGGCTGAGTTTTTCCAGCTCGGCCGCGAGTGCGGCGAGCAGATCGTGTTTGACTTGGAGCATGGCGGCTATTGTAAAGGGGTGCCTGCGACGGTGCTGGCCAATTCCGTGCGTGGCCGGCGGGTCTTGCGGACAGGCCCGGTGCGGATGATGCCTCGGGACAACAGGCGCTAGAATGGATTTTCCCCTCGCCACCATCCTGATCCCTGCCATGGACATGCTGCGCCCGCCCCCCGATGATGCCTTGCGCCGTGTCGTGCACGACGAGGTGCATGCGCGCCCGATGCCGCTGATCACGCTGCCAGCCCGTGTGCTGTATGTGGCGGTGCGGCATGCGGCCGACAACAGCCGCGAACAGGAGCTGGCGCACTTGCAGACCCTGCCGGGCCAGTCAGGCCTGACGCAGGCCGACCTGGCCAGCAGCTTTGCGCGCATGCGCCTGTCGGCGGCCAGCAGCGGCCAGGCCAGCCAGGTGCTGCAGTGGGAGCGCCATACCGAATTTACGCGCTATGTGCTGTTGTTGCCGCTGCCGGCCGGTTGCTGTGCCGGACTGGATCCGCAGCTGCCAGGTATCGATCCGGAAATCCGGCGCTGGCTGGCCGGTATTCCGGGCCAGACGATTGCCGCCATCGACCTCTGGATGCTGCACGACGAGCTGGATCCGGCGCAGACGGAGGATCGCATGGAGCGCGCACGCCGCTGGTTTGCCGCCATGCATGGCGACCCGCAGCAGCCAGTGCGCCTGTTTGGCGCGCAGCTGGGGCAGGGCCATTCCTGGGGCCTGAGTGACTTCCAGATTGGGCCGGATGGGTTCGAGCGCATGCTGGTACTGGCGCCGCAGGCCACCAGTGACGAGCGTGCCGGCCGTATCGCGCTGCGCCTGCTGGAGCTCGAAACCTACCGCCTGATGGCCTTGCGCGGCCTGCCCACGGCCAAGCAGCTCGGTCCGTTTCTGCACCAGGCCGAGCAGGAGCTGGTCACCATCACCGGCCAGATGAAGCAGGACGAGGCGATCGAGGAGGAACTGCTGGATCGGCTGATTGCGCTGGCCGCCAGCGTCGAGCGTGCCACCGCCGAGCACGCCTGGCGCTATTCGGCCAGCCGCGCCTACTTTGCACTGGTGCGTGCGCGCATGGACGAGTTGCGCGAAAAGCCGATCCGCGGCACGCAAAGCATGCGCGATTTCATCCAGCGCCGTACCTCGCCGGCCATGGCGACGGTAGCCGCCTCCGAGGAGCGCCTGAGCGCGCTGTCCGAGCGCATCAGCCGCAGCAGCGGCCTGCTGCGCACGCGCATCGATATCTCGGCCGAGCAGCAGAGCCAGCAGCTGCTGCACAAGCTGACGCGTGGCCAGGAACTGCAGACGCGCTTGCAGACCACGGTGGAAGGCCTGTCGATCGCGGCGATCTCGTATTACATGGTGAGCCTGGTGCTGTATGCCGCCAAGGCGGCCAAGGGAGCCGGACTGCTGCCCTGGCAACCGGAAACCGTGGCTGGCGTGTCGATTCCCTTCGTGCTGCTGCTGGTCTGGTGGCTGACGCGGCGCATCCACCACAAGCTCTCGCACGATATCGGCGGCCACTGAGGGCGGCTGCGGCAGGGCCGGGAATCAGCCCTTGATGGTCTGCTCCAGCACGTGCAGCTGCTGGTTCAGGTCCTGGTCGTTGCTGCGTTCCTTGGCGATCTTGCGCACCGCGTGCAGCACGGTGGTGTGGTCGCGCCCGCCAAACATGTCGCCAATCTCGGGCAGACTCTTCTGCGTCAACTCCTTGGCCAGGTACATGGCGATCTGGCGCGGACGCGCGATATGCGCCGGCCGCTTCTTGCTGTGCATGTCGGCGATCTTGATCTTGTAGAAGTCGGCCACCGTCTTCTGGATGTTCTCGACGCTGATCTGGCGGTTCTTGATCGACAGCAGGTCGCGCAGCGCTTCGCGCACCAGCTGGATGTCGATGGCGCGGCCGCTGAAACGCGAGTAGGCGAGGATGTTCTGCAGCGCGCCTTCGAGTTCGCGCACGTTGGCGCGCACGTTCTTGGCGACGAAGAAGGCGACGTCCTCGGACAGCTCCTGGCCCTCGGCCTGCGCCTTGTTCATCAGGATGGCGACGCGCATTTCCAGGCCCGGCGGCTCCATCGCCACGCTCAGGCCGGAATCGAAACGCGACACCAGGCGCTGCGTGATGTTGGCCAGGCCCTTGGGATAGGTGTCGCTGGTCATCACGATGTGGCTCTTTTTGGACAGCAGCGCCTCGAAGGCGTTGAAGAATTCTTCTTGCGTCTTTTCCTTGCCGGCGAAGAACTGCACGTCGTCGATCAACAGCAGGTCGAGCGAGTGGTAGCGCGACTTGAACTCGTCGAAGGAGTTGCGGCGCGAGGCGGCGACCACGTCGTTCACGAACTGTTCGGCGTGGATGTAGAGCACGCGTGCCTGTGGATCCTGTTGCAGCAGCTGGTTGCCTACTGCCTGCAGCAGGTGCGTCTTGCCCAGGCCGACGCCGCCATAGATGAACAGCGGGTTGTACTTGATGCCGGGCTGGCTCGCCACGTGCAGCGCGGCGGTGCGCGCCATGCGGTTGGCGCTGCCTTCGACCAGGTTGTCGAAAGTGCGGTCACGATCCAGGCGGGAGTCGTATTGCGGGGCATGGCTGACCGGTAGCTGGTCGGCTGCCAGTACCGGAATCGATACGGCCAGGTCCGGCACCGGTGCCGGGGCGGCATGGCCCGCGGCTCCCTGCTGCTGTTGGCGTGCGGCCTGGATCACGGCGGCGCGTGCCACCGCCGGGCGCGGGGCGCGGGCGGCGATCGTCAGTTCGATCGGCACCGGGCGGTCGGCCAGCTGTTCCAGCACCACTTCCATGCGCTGCAGGAACTGGCTGCGGATCCAGTCCAGCTTGAAGCGGTTGGCGACCTCGATCACCAGCCCGTTGCCGTTGGCGTCAGGGCGCGCCAGCAGCGGCTTGAGCCAGGTGTTGAACTGTTGCGGCGGCACTTCCTGGGCCAGCACGTCCAT